>JAEHKV010000030.1 GCA_016838845.1 Nitrosopumilales archaeon
ATAAATAAACTAGTCAAGAAATTAAACTATACCAACAAGTCCTGCTAATTCTTTTCTACACGCAGCTCCTAATTTTTCTGCAGCTTCTTCAGGCGAAGTTTTATTCAAAAATACTCCATAGCCTCTCTCTAAACCGGACCATGGGTCAGTGATTGGATAGACTTCAATATGCCAATGAATCTGTCTACTGTTTTTCTTTTCTGGAGACAAATGAAATACAAAATTGTAAGATAGATTTTTGAAGCTCTTTACAAGACCACCAAGTGTAGCTCGAAGAATCAAAGATAAATCGTTAATTTCTTTTTGAGTAATTTTCGAAAAACTTGTTGCGTGTTTTTTTGGGCATATCCAAAATTCATATGTATATGAAGGAGCCCATGGACAAAATGCAATAAAACCTTCAGTTTGTAAAATCTGTCTAGGTCCTCCTATCTCAGCATTTACAGTTTGGCATAGTGGGCATACGCCTTTTTCATTTAGAATTTTATGTGAAGCTTCTGCTTCAGATTCAATAACTGGCGGAATTGTTGAGAAGGTTACCATGTTTAGATGAGGATGGTGATTAGTGCTTCCAGCTGCTTCTCCATGATTTGCATAAATTGAAACGTACGTTACACCTTTTTGGGTGTATAACCATCGGAGCCTATCTTGAACCACCACAAGTATGTTTGACCATTGTTCTGTATCAATAGTTGAAAAAGTGTCTTTGGTTTTTGGAGTAGCAACAATGACATAATGATATCCATATGCAGGTTCGCTATAATGTGGCCTATCAGTATAGGTATTTTCTGTGTTAATTGAAACTGCCGGGTTTTTACTTTCAAAAACTCTAATTGACCAACCCGTAACACAGTCACCTTCAGAATCCTGTAAGCGCTGCAACATGTTATCTTTTGCAACTAGAGATAAAACTGAAGGATTTGTCATGGATTCGTTTCCAGGGGCATATGGTGATTTTTTTGGATCTGAAACCGGATCTTCCTTTTTTGTTACGATCATAAAACGTTCTGCAACATAGTCTTTACGCATGTTTCCCAATATTCATACTGGGAGATCAAGGGTGTTAAAACGTTTTCAGATCAATAGTGGATCTAAAATTAGATGCAAGATTTAAAGTGGACAAGCTGAGTTTTGAGCAAAGGAGTTGGCTAAAGATTTCAAAAAATTCTGACGTTCATATGGTTTATGTTCTATTAGATGGTGTAGGAGATCTTCCACATCCTGACTTGAATGGGAAAACGCCGTTAGATGCAGCTATAACTCCAAATTTAGATGTTTTAGCAAAAAATGGAACAATGGGCCAAGTCATAACAGTGGGTAAAGGAATTGCCCCAGAATCAGATATTGCAGTATTCAATATGCTTGGATACAAATTTCAACATGCGGATTATGTTGGAAGGGGAGTTATCGAAGCGATTGGAGTTGGTGCCGATTTTAAAGATGGGGACTTGGCGCTAAGAGGCAATTTTGCTACCCTTAATGATGAAGGAACAATAATTGATAGACGTGCTGGAAGAAGAATTGAAAAAGATGATGTAAATGCAATAGCCAAAGAAATAGAAGAGCAAATTCAATTCTCACAATCAAACACATCTGTGGTGGTAGCACCAACTATAGATCATAGAGTTATTGTGAGATTAAGAGCTGAAGGAGAATCACTTTCATCTGAAATCACAAATACTGATCCAGCATATGTGCGGGTGGATGGTATGGGAATTGCAAAAGCCGTAACTGATTTCATGAAAATAGAAAAATGTTTACCACTTGACGAATCGCCCAGTACGAAGATCACCGCACAATTAGTCAATGAATTTACTGATCAGTCTTTACAAATTATGAGAAAAAGTGATGTAAATAAGAGAAGAAAAGAGCAGAAGAAAAAATTACTAAATAGTATTCTTTTACGAGATGCAGGAAACCGTTACCCTGTTGTTACACCAATAAATGAACTATATTCAATGAATTTTTCTTGCGTTGTGGATATGCCTGTTGAACTAGGAATTTCTCAAGTTCTAAAAATGAAAGCATTTGAGGCAGGTGGCTTGACAGATTATGAAGAGAAGGCACGAGTTGCAGCAAAAGCTATGCAAAGTCAAAATGCTATCTATGTACATCTCAAAGGGCCTGATGATTTTGGCCATGATGGAGATGCGAAAGGAAAAATGAAAAACATTGAAGAAATTGATCGAAGATTTTTTGGAACACTACTGGATAATATTGATACAAATAAAGTATCTATTGTGATTTCAGCAGATCATTCTACTCCATGTATCAATAAGGGGCATAGTGATGATCCTGTACCAATACTTGTTTCGGGGGATTCTATCAAAGATGATTCTACTATTAGAGTTACAGAAAATGAAGCAAAAAAAGGCAATATTGGATTAATTGAAGGTGCTCAAGTGGTGAAAACTGCTCTCGATTTAATCAAGTCTGAAAAATAGTTAGTTCTTTAGTTTGTCGCATTTCTGTAATTTTTCTTCGAATTTTATCAATGTCAATATTGTTATACGTTCCAGAAAAATCACCGATTTTTTCTAATGCGCGCCCGAATATTCCGAGCGCAATTCCATTTTCATTTTTTTGTGAATGGGCAAAGGCAGCTGCGACTAAAATGATTCCTTGTATGACTTCTTTTTCTTTTCCATAGCATTTTTTCCAAGCACCTTCCCAAGCTTCATGAGCTTCCCAAAATCTTTCATTATTAAAGTAAAAAATTCCATCTTTGATTCCATCTTCTTTTTCGATTTCTTCTTCTACAACATGTCTTACATTATCTAGTTTTCCAATTGGCCTTAACTTTTCAACTACAGCATCAAATTTTTCCTTTTCAACTGATACATCAAACTCAACAAATTTGCTTGCTACACGAGCAACTCTAACTGAGACGCCAATGTCAGAACAAAGTTTTCTTGCTTGGCGAACAAGATCACGAGAATTTATTGGCAAATATCCATTATTTTGAAGATGAAGCATGTAACGTTCCATACGAATCATTTGATATTATTTCTTAAATTTCTTGTTTATTTTCAATTAAGATTTATATGAACTATAGAAAGGATTTGGATACATGTCGCTTATTGAGACTGTTAGTGATGTAAATAACACATTCCTATCTAGAAGAGAGCTCACTTGTAATTTTGCTGGACTAGGAGGAAAACTCAAAAAATTAGAAGCGATAGAAATGATTTCAAAAGAATTCAAACTTGATGGAAAGATCGTAATTCCAATAAGGTTGGATAACCATGTTGGAAAGCCTATGATTACTGGCACTTTTTATGTTTATGATGATGAAGAATTAGCTAAAAAACATGTTAATCCAGCAATATTCTCCCGTTTAGATAAAGCAAAGAAACCAACTGAAGAAAATAAAGAGGAAAAACCTGCAGAAGAGAAAGCAGAAGTAAAATCTGAAGATGCAAAACCTGAAGAGGATAAGAAAAAGAAAGAATCTGCAAAACAAGAAAAAATTAAGAATTCAAAAGAGGAAAAAGCAGAAGAAAAACCCAAGGATGTTAAAACTGAGGATAAAAAACCAGACGCCAAACCTGAAGAGGAAAAAGATAAGGAGAAGTCTGAATAATGGCTGGAAAAAAAGGATTTAGCCCAAATGTATACAAGTATTACAAAATTGAAGGTGAAAAAGCTACTAGGTTGAGAAAAATATGTTCTCGTTGTGGAAAGGGCGTGTTTATGTCGGAACATAAAGACAGACATACCTGTGGTAAATGTAGTTTAACCGAATTTAATCAGTAAAGTTTTTTCTTTCTAATTTTCTTACTTTTTTGTTCAAGCGCTTCAATAATCTTCAAAAGCTTTGGATCAAGTTTAATTTTTGCTAAGGATTCTACAGATAATTTAACAATGTTGGTGTCAAGAGCAATATTTGATTTTGGAAGATCTTTTTCAATCCAATATTTTATTACTTTATCTTCTAATTTGTAATCACGAAATCCAGCTGGAAATTTTTTAGTAATGTGTAATAGCAAAGTCTTATCATTAAAAACTGCTCTTGGTTCAAAGAGTCTAGTTTCATCAGCATAGACACTTTCAAATAAATTACTAGTTAGTTCATCTGATAGTATATCCATTTTTGAAAACTTTCGAATTAATTCTAAATAGTGAAGAAATTCATGAGCCAAAATAGCATGAATTGTGCCCTTTAACCCATATGCAACTAAAGGTGCAGTGATTTGAATTACAACCTGAAGTTTTTGGTCAAAGATAATAGGAATTGTTCGTGCGAAGAGGATACCATATTGATAAGAAGATGGTTGTGGTGTGGATAAAACTATAGATGGCTCAACATACGCTACTGGAAAGGCAATTCCAGACGCTTTTTCAATTCTATTAATTCCAGCGATAGTTATTGGAAATCTTTCCTTAACTAAAGAGTATATTTCATCTGGAATGATTCCCTTTTGATGGGCTTCTTTTACTTTTACTAATGGATCCAATAAAACACCTCGAAGCTATTCATAGTAAAAATGTTAATTTTATTTACCTAGATTTTGATTTGCCACTCTTGGATTTCTTTTTTCTTCTACGTTCTGCACTTTGATCTGCCCTTCGCTTATGTTTTCCTTTTTTTCTCAATGGCATGAACCAATTAATTAAAATCCATAGTTAATAGTTGTCGTTATATTTCAATATCATAGAAATCAAACTCTTTACACTTACATTGCAAATCAAGAATTTGACTAACATTGGGGGATACAGAATTTCCTTCTACAAATCGCTTTATTGGCAGACCGCCATCTACAGTAAGATCTAATCTAAACGAGTTTGAAGAAATTTTCTTGTAACTTAGCTTATAGGTAGTTTTTTTAGATTCTTTTCCGGGTTTTTCATGTACTATGATTGAGGAATTTTTAATTGATTTCAAATTTTTGAGAATTGATGAATTCACTTTATCATCAGTGATGATTTGAATGCCAATTTTTGATTTGAATTGAATCGGTTCTTTAGGAATTTGTTCTATTATCTTAAGGTTAAAGATTGAAATTTGTTCCAAGTTAATTTTTTTTGCTAGTTTGATCTTTCTTTTTTTTGGGTTTACTAGTTTAACAAAGAATGGTCTTCCCTTTCCAAGAACTAAACTTTGTTTATCCTCTCCTCCAATCCATGTGATTTTTGCTTGCTTGGCCCCAAATTTTTGAAAAACGTATTCAGAGATTTTTCCTTCAACACTACCAAAATTTGATATTCCATGTTGATCACAACTGACACAGCCTTTACCATTACAATTATTACATGATTTTTGTTTTTGGGGAAAATCACGAATATTTTTTGTGTATCTGCCAAAAAGGCAGATATGTTTTGATCTTATTTCATAAGAATCATTTTTGAAATTAATTGTAAAAGTGATGTCAGGGTTATGATAATCTATTTTCTTTTTTGTTTTTTTCTCAAATCTTTTGTTAATTTGTCTAGTCAATTCAGTTTTAATGCTATCAATGCCTTTGAGTTGAAATTTTGACCTGATTGAATCATCCCTATCAACATATGATGGTCTAAGTATTGCTCCAGTGTGAAAAGTTGAAAATTGATAATCTGAAGAAATTTCTAACATTTTGTCAATGTGTTCCTGAATATTTGAAAACATGTTTTTACAGATATAGCATTTTGTAGATTTTTTTCTTAGTTTTTTTCCAATTTTATTAGAATGGATCCAATGTTTGTTAGAAGATAATCTATCTAAACAATTTACACAAAGATCATACTCTCTCAGAATTTTCTCAGATTGGATAGTAATTTGTTCTTGGCTTGTTGATTTTTTCACGAGTATAGTTTCAATTCTTAACATTATTAGTGATTGCTTGAAGAAAGAATATTAGCCTAAGCCCATTCGGCGAAGAACACCTTGCATTTGTCTACCTTTAGATGCCTTCATCATGTTTTTAGAATTCTTGTAATTTTTTACTAACTCTTTTACTTCATGTTCAGGCCAAC
This sequence comes from Nitrosopumilales archaeon, assembly GCA_016838845.1. Taxonomy (GTDB): domain Archaea; phylum Thermoproteota; class Nitrososphaeria; order Nitrososphaerales; family Nitrosopumilaceae; genus DRGT01. The sequence goes on from JAEHKV010000030.1 coordinate 5,953, forward strand.
CAGAACCTCTTGCAATTCTCTTAATTCTTGAAGAGTTAAGTAAATCAGGATCAGCTTTTTCTTTATTTGTCATGCTTTGAATGATATATCTCCACTTCTCAATTCTCCCTTCCATTTGGTCAAGTTGTTCATCCTTTACCATACCTGACAAACCTGGCATATTATCCAAAAATCCACGAAGTGAACCGACTTTTGAAACTTCTTCTAATTGATAAAAGAAATCTTCCATGTTCATTTTTCCACTAGAAATACGTTTTAGTCTGACATCATCAGCTTCGCTCTCCAATCTTTTTGCAAGATCTAAAACAGCTCTAACATCACCCATTCCCAAAATTCTTCCCACAAACCTTGTAGGAGAGAATTGTTCTAAATCATCAATTCTCTCTCCAGTACCAATGTACATTATTTGTGCGCCAGTTGCTGCTGATGCAGCAATAGCACCACCACCTTTTGCAGAACTGTCAAGTTTTGTAATAATTATTCCACCAACCTGGACTATTTTATGAAACGCGTCAGCTTGATTGAAACATTGTTGTCCTATGGTACCGTCAATAACTAATAATGCAAGATCTGGGTCTGCTACTTTGTTAATTTGTTTCATCTCATCTAATAGATCTTTTTCTTCTTTATGGCGACCAGCTGTATCTATTAACACAATATCAAGATTAGAGTTTTCATAGTGCTTTAATCCATTTTTTACAATTTGAGACGAGTCTTTGTTATTCTCTTCCCCGTAAACTTCAACGTTGGCTTTTTCACACATTGTTTTTAATTGCACCAAAGCCCCAGGTCTAAAAGCATCAGCCCCAATTACAGCAGCTTTGTATCCTTGTTTAATCAAAAATTTGGCGAGTTTTGCAGTTATAGTGGTTTTTCCACTACCTTGAATACCCAACAATAGGACTTTATTCATTCTGCCAGGTTTGAAAGAAAATTCTGTTTCATTACCTAGAAGTCGTGCAAGTTCATCATACAGAATTTTTATAATATGATCCTTTCGTGAAAGTCCTGGAGGAGGAGTTTCATTAAGTGATCTTTCCTCAAGTTTTTTGGTAATTTCTAGGACTAGCCGTACGTTTACGTCAGATTGTAAAAGTGCTCTCTGTACATCTTTAGATAATTCTTTGATAAGTTCTTCATCTACGCCCGATGAACTTACTATTTTCTTTATGGCAGCTCTAAGATTAGTCTTAAGATTATCTAGCACGGTAATCTAATTCTGCGTCCAGTATTTCAAACCTTCCTCTTATTCCATCCCAAATTTTTCTTGATTTTAAAATCATGATAGGATGAGAAAAAAGTGGACAATCAATTACCATAGTTTCTGCTTCTCCGCCTTCAAAATTAATATTAAAACCATATTTTTTTGAAAGCTGATCTAATTTTTCAAGATCTTGTATTGTGATTTCTTTTCCTAACCATTTTTCATCCAAGCCATCAGCAGAAACACTTGTTATAATAAAATTAAAATTTGATTCGATCAAGTTTTTCATATATTCAATTTGTTCTTTTTGCCATAATGGCGAAATTAGTTTTAAGTTTAATTTAGAACATACTCTATCAAAAATATTTTTTTGAAACTTGCTAAGAATTCCACCATGCACCAAACCTTCTAAGTCATATTCAGATTTTGCTTTAGCTAGGATTTTTTCAATTAAATTAACCTCTGTTTCAGTTTCGTTAGATCGTGATTCAATGTATATTTGTGGAATTCCCATAGATTTTGATTGTAGTTTTGTTAACTCTATGTTTGGAAAATGTAATAACATGCTTTCTTCAGATAGTGGAAGAATTGTAATTAAACATCGAATTTGGTGTCCTTCTTGTTTTGCTTTGTAAATTGAATATGTACTATCTTTGCCGCCAGAAAATAATGATGCAATATTCATAATATTCACTTATCAAAAAATCATTTTCATAGATAACTTTTGAAAAATTACATTAAAGGGTAAATGAATAAACGGATGCCTCAAAACTCATAATCGTCATCAAAATTCAGACGGCTTTTCCAATCATCATCAGCATCCAAATTAACCTTTTATTCGCATTATTTTAGTTCTATCCATAACTTTCCAATATTCAACATTCTGACCGTTTTCGATCTTACCGTTAATTTCATCATCAATCAATGTAACGTCAATAGTCTCAAAGGTTTCAGAATCCATAATTTGAGTAATATCTCCACTCATGGAAATGATTTGACCTGTTCTTTTGTCGATTAGAGGAATATGCACTTGCATGCTTACAGGTCCCACATGCGGACGTTTTTGGTTATCAAAAACTCCCACACCTACGATTCTTGCTTTAGCTGAACCATGTTTTCCTGGTTTGCTGGTATCATATTCTGAGATTCTGCAGGGTTCACCAGTTGGTTGATCTGAAACTGGAAGTAAAATATAAGATCCAATTTTTAATGACCCCAAATCAGCAGGTTTGCTCATGAAGAAAACAGGCTTGAGTGGAATATTTAACTTTTTTACTTTAATTTATCAAGTATAGAAAGACTAACCAGGTTAGTTAATGTGATACCTTTTCTACAAACATCACGACGTGTTTTTTCACAATACTGATTAACACTTTGATGACTTTTTTCACTTGAAACTTCTAATATCACAATATTATCGCCATACGGGAATGTAAATTTTGGTGGTTCGTTTGAAAAAACATCCATATGGCCTATACCAGCACAGCCAATCTTATCTCGTTTAGATATAACATTGGCAACTTCTCTGAAATCATCAATGGAATCACCATATTCTAAATAATAAACTGAAACAAAGTTCATTGATCCGTTTGTTTCTCGCTCAAAGAGACCATCATCCATATTAAAAATAAAAGATGCTTTCTCCAGTTTGAATTTTTCAAGTTCTTTTAGAATTTTCTTATTGTCTTTGAACTTTGCTAGAATATAGTGATTTGCACATGATGTAAAATATGGTTTAGCTTCGTTTGAAAAGGTAGCAGTGACAAAATACATGTCATGGATATTTTTTGAATGAGACCAAATATCTTTCAATTCTATAGAATCATGATTATGCATATATGGCGCACAGACATATCCATCTGTTAGGTCTTGTGGTGAGTACATGGATAAACTAAAGATTAGGTTTATTATTTAATATTTGTCAAAAATTCGATTACGATCAAACGTGTTTTTTGATTACTCTGATTATCTTCGATAGTTATTTAATAGTAGAAAGTATCGAATGAATTTGTCCCAAGCTAGCTCAGCCTGGTAGAGCTTCCGGCTGTAGTTGTTGGCTTTTGGCTGACTGAATAACAGCCTATCAGGCATACAGAAACCGGGTTGTCGCAGGTTCAATTCCTGCGCTTGGGACCATTTTAACCAAAAATTCAAAAGCATCCCTCATAATCTCATTATGATGAGTGACGGTTCATGGTCGAATTTAGATAAGGTGGATCAGAAAATTATTGAAATTTTAAATACAAATGCAAGAACTCCATCAAAAGAAATAGCTTCTGAATTAAGAAAGTCTGGTCATGATGTTTCAGATAGAACGATTAGAAAAAGAATTGAAAGGTTAGAAAAAAGTGGCATAATCAAAGGTTACAAAGCGGTTCTTACCGACGTTAGTGAATCAAATGAATATGAAGCTGCATTTTTGAAGCTTAAACCTACAAAATCACTTGATTCAACAAAAGATTCGATAAAAGATTTTGCAATAACATTACCCAATTATCTTTTGGTAGCAAATCTTGATGGAGAGTGGAATATGATTGTTATAATGAAAATTGAATCAGACCAAAATCAACCGTCATTAAAAATAATAGAAAAATTTTCAGATGATGTAATTGACTATAGAATTAGTGAATTTGATATTAGAAATGTAAATTTGTTGAATATGTCATTATTATTACTTTGAAAGTGAATAGTCTTTCTCTGCTATATCAAGAGCAGTTTTTATCTCATCAATCGTAAATGGTTTTTGAATAAAAGCAGAAACACCAGAGCTTATAGTTTTGCTAACTCGTTTGGTGGTTTTTTCATCAGCAGTAATAAGAATAATCGGTAAATCTGGTTTTTCTTCTAAGAGTGTGGAAGCAACAATAGCTCCATCAATGTCTGGTAAACCCATATCAAGTAGAACTATTGGATTTTTAGAAGTAGAGATTAATTTTTTACATTCTTTAATTCCTTCTTTACCAGTTTGATAATTTGTACAATCGCCGTAACCTAGTTTTTCCAAATAGATTTTTAATTTCATTACAACGGCTTGACTGTCTTCTATAATTATAATAGGTCTTGAAACTTCAATCTTTGGAAGTCGAAACTCTCTTGCTTTGTTGAAAGATTTCTTGGCATCGTCGTATTCTCCAACCCTTAGAAAACATTTTGAAGCGCAAAGAAGAGCACCCTTTGCTTCATAAGATTTAATTTTTGTTCCAAAGTCTAAAAATAATTTTCCTGCCTCCAAAATTTCATGATCATTGTTTTTATTCTGTTTTGATTTACATTCAGCAGCTAACAGAAAAAGAAGAGCAGCTTTAACTTTATCCGTCTTTTTTTGTGTTTCAGCTAAATTGGTAAAAAGATTATGTGCCGAAATATTTTGATTGCTCTTTAAATGGGTAAATGCTAAATCATAGTCTTGTCTTTTTATTTCTCCCATAAATTGAATCACAGATTTTGTTTTATATTATTTTATACTAATTCTTATTGAGTTTATTACTCATCCTTTTTGAAATTTTTATGGGTTTATTACTGCTCGCCCAATAATTTTTCTTGCTTTTAGATCTTCTAAAGCATTATTTGCATCCTCAAGGGAATATTTCTTGGAAACTACGGGTTTTATCACCCCACGTTTGGCCAGATCCAATAATTCAACCATATCGTTATAATTGCCAGTGTATGCACCTTGGATTGTAATTGCTTTAAGTGGTATTGTTACCAATGATATTTCTAGCGAACCGCCAAAAAGTCCTACTAAGACCAGATTTCCTCTTTTACGTAAAACTGCAAGTCCAGTTTTTACAGTTTGAGGAGCATTTACAAAATCAATTATGCTATCTGCACCTTTGTTATTACAAATAGAAATTATTTTTTCTATTGGACTTCCTGTTCCAGAAGATACAGATCCAATCACATTAGTATTTACAACAAAATCTGCACCCATTTTTTTTGCAGTTTCAAATTTTTTATCATCATTATCAATGCAGATAATTTTAGCTTTTGTTATTGCTTTTGCAATTTGAATTGCCATCAATCCTAACCCGCCAGCACCTATTATCACTAAATATTCTGGTGAATTCACGATTGCTTTTTTTACTGCAGTATACGCAGTAAGTCCTGAACATGCAATTGATGCAGCTGCATTTGGATCAATTCCAGAAATTTTTGCAAGATATTTGAAATGGGGCACTTTGACATTCTCTGCATATCCCCCATCTTGGAAGAGGCCAATTGATCTTGGAGTATCACAAAGATTTTCATTTCCAACGTTACAAGTAGGGCACTCACCACAACCTAGCCAAGGATAAACCAGAACTTCATCACCAACAGATATTCCTTTAACACTGTCTCCAATTTCTGAAACGGTGCCAGTGATTTCATGCCCTGGAGTAACAGGATATTTTACACCTCTGTCTGTAACCTTTAAAAAAGTCCCATCCCCAAGATCATAACCACCTTCCCACAAGTGTAAATCACTATGACAAACACCCGCAGCAATTACTTTGAGTACTACTTCGTTTCCAGTAGGAGTGAGGTTTTCTAATTCACATATCTCGAGAGGTTTAGATGGCTCAACGATTCTAGCTGCTTTCAATGCCGTAATGATTTTTTGGTAATAATATAAGAGTTGACAGGGAACGAGAAAAAAATAGAGCCTATAGATATTATGGAGTAGGGTTAGATTTGCATTGTGCCGGCTGACGAGTCTTCTTTAGGATTATCACAGGAACCAGTAAGTATTCTATTCAACCCATCAGGCATAAACAAAAAAGATGTTTGGGAAATTGATTTAATTCAAATTTTAGAGCTTTTAATTAAAATTCTTGAAAAAACGGGCAAGAAGGATTTGAGAGTAGCAGGAATGGCTGCTCTCTCGTCATCGTTGATTTATAGAATGAAGGTAGAGAGTATTTTTGCACTTCAAAAGGCAGCTATGGAAAAGAAACCACTTTCACAGAGAACTGATTTGGATATTGATTTAATTGGTATTCCATATAGACATGAATCAACTTATCCAGTTTCCTTAGACGAGCTTTTAACTTTGCTTGAAAATCTAATTGGCTCTATTGCAAATCCTCGTTCTAGACGAGGCAATCAATTGAATTTTGAACCTGTTGAGGTTCCTAACTTTCAAGATTATTTTATTTCTCTTGAGAATATTATTGGGAAATATGAAGATTTGATATTTAGAAAATTGAGTTCTGCGGGTTCTGGTTTATTACAAAATATAATATCAGATTTAGATCCTGTGGATGCAATTAGATGCTTTTTTGCGATATTATTTTTGGCTAAAGACGAAAAGATTGACATTGAACAGGTTGACGATGATATCAAAATCACGTTGTTGAAGGAAAATTAACGACCTAATCAAACATGGAGAAAAGCTTCTTTTAAGTAGATTTTGGAGTGTTTTTGATTATTGCCTAAAATAGAAAATGAGGAACAGGCCACAGCAAATATCGAGGCAGCATTGTACTCTGCAGGTAGACCATTAACCATTGAAGAGATAATTCGAGCATCAGGCACAGAATCTAGGACAAAAACGCTTACTCTACTCACAAATATAATGAAAAAGGCAAAATCTGCTTTTAAGGCCATAGAAGTAGTAACCCTTCCAGATGGTTCCTATGTATTTCAATTAAAGCCTGAATACAGCTCAGTGATTAGGAGATATGCTTCAAAACCAATTTTGCCAAAAGCCACTTTGAAGACCTTATCATATATTGCATTTGAACAACCAATTTCAGCAAAAACATTACTTGAAATTCGGGGCAGCGGGGTATACTCACATCTAAAAGAACTCAGACAGTTAGATTTTATTTCACACCAAAATGTTGGAAGATTAAGAATTTTTTCTACAACTGAAAAATTTCAAAAATATTTTGGAATCCAAGGAGATTCAGATACTCTAAAAGAAAAATTATTCAAGAAAGTTCGAAAAAAACAAACTGCCGTAATTAGTACCCCTCTAGCTACAGCTTAATTTTTAACTTAATTTAAAAAACCAAGTAATGTTGGGTTGAGGCATAAACTATGCGTTTTGTATAAATTAGAGTGGATTAAAGGGCTACCGTGAGAAAATCAGTAGAAAACTTGGCAACTAGCAAATTAACTGGAGGTAGACGACATCCGTTACGTGTTAGAAGAAAATATGAAATCGATCGATATCCAAATGAAGCATTAACAGCTGCACAAGTTACTGTAACAAGAAAAGTTCGTGGTAAATCTCACAAGACTGCATTAAAAACAATTGATTTTGTAAACTTGTCAATTCCTAATTCAAAACCAAAGAAAGCTAAAATTTTAAAAGTTTTAGAGAATCCAACAAACAATGACTATCAACGTCGTGGTGTTATTACAAAAGGTGCAATACTTGAAACACAAGATGGAAAGTGTAAAGTTGTTTCAAGACCTGGACAAGATGGAACCGTTAACGCAATTCTAGTTCAGTGATAATATGAAAGATTACGAACATGTCGTAGTCTGGTTGGATTATTTTAATAAAACATTACCACGAAATAAAGGAAGAAGATTAGAAAAAAACAAATGCATTTTTGATCCTTCACTTAAAGAATTAATTGACGCAACAAAAGCTGCAGGATTTGAAATTTCAGAATCAGATGATAAAGTAAGATTTCCAAAAAGACCATATGTTAGGTCGGGTTATGTCGTTTTACCAAAAGAATCTTCAAAGACAAAAATTCTTAACAAGATTTCAGAAAAACTTGTTGGTAAACGCTCTAAACAATCAAAATAAGATCGAATATAGCTTCAAGCTAAAGTAAAGTTGACAGAAGTCTATGATAACAATCATGTATTTTTGAAATTAATTGCAGGAGATAGGGGAAATAATGCATTTAGCCAAAAGTGGCAGAGTAATTGTTCAACTAACAAAATTAGTTGAAGAAGGTCAAGTTCTCTGTGACGAAAAAAGTGGCAAAGTCGCAAAAGTTATGGAATTAATTGGTCCTGTTGCAAAACCATATGCTTCAGCAGCTCCTCTTACAAACAACATAAAAAAATTCACTGGAAAGAAAGTTTTTGCATTAGAAAATTCTCCTGCAAAAAAACAAAAAATTAGGAGAAAAAGAAAATGAACACACTAGAAACACAATGCTGTCCTGAATGTCAGTCTTCACTTGTTGATGACTCTCAGAATGGCGAAATAATTTGTTCTGGTTGCGGTGTTGTCGTGGCAGATCAAATAGCGGATTATGGTCCAGAATCAAAAGGCTCTAATCTGGAAGAAAAAATGAAACTTGCTAGAGCAACCGGTCAAACAACTTATTCTCAACACGATTTGGGAATAACAACGGAGATTGCCATTGGAACTAAGGATTTCAGTGGAAAAACAATCAACTCCAATGTAGCAAGTCAGATGCACAATCTTAGAAAATGGCAACAAAGAGTTAGGGTTTCCTCACCAAGAGAAAGGAGACTTGTAAACGTACTAACAAAAATTGGTGAAATCTGTCAGAACATTTCTCTCTCAAAAAATGTTTTAGAAACTGCTTCAATAATTTACAGAAACCTAGATGAAAAGGTTGATGTGAAAGGAAAGTCGGTGGCAAGCATTTCTGCCGCAACAATATACATGGCATGCAAACAGTGTGAGGTGGTTCGATCTCTTGATGAGATCTGCGAAGGAAGTTGTTCACCAAATGAAATTAAGGCAAAAGCAAAACTTGCAGCACGGTACTATCGAACCATGGTAATGGAGATGGGGACAGCTAATGCCCCGGTTGTTACAATGGATAAGTACATCTCAAAGATTGCCAATCTAACAAAAACTGATGTAAGAGTTGAGAGATTGGCACTAGAGCTTGCGGAAAAAACGAAAAACAGCAATTTGGCAGATGGAAAGGCACCAAACGGCATAGCCTCAGCCTATCTTTATGTGGCTTCAGTATTGCTTGGGCAAAGTATTCTCCAAAGAGACGTTTCAAGTATAGCAGGCGTGACTGAAGTAACGATTCGAAATAGGTGTAAGGAAATTCTAACCAAATACAGATTAAAGATCACACTGAGACCGGCACTTAACAGAAACTAATCCCTTCCCTTTTCTATTTTTAAAAAAGTTTCATAATTCTATTTTGAAATTCAATGATTAGGAAAAGCTAAAATTCGTGGGTGTTATATATAGAAAAAATTCCTGTTGGTTTATGGTAACATTAGAGATTAAAGACTTGCATGTTTCGATAGGTGAAAAGGAAATCCTCAAAGGTATTAATTTAAAGACGGGTCCAGGAGAAATTCATGCCATTATGGGGCCGAATGGTTCTGGAAAAAGTACTTTAGCTTACACACTTCTTGGACATCCCAAATATCAAGTGACAAAAGGAGAAATCTTACTTGATGGAGAAAGCATTTTGAAACTTAAGGCTGATCAAAGAGCAAAAAAAGGTTTGTTTTTAGGTTTTCAGTATCCTACAGAAGTTTCTGGTGTTGGTTTTTCACACTTTCTTAGAACGTCATACAATTCATTAAGTAAAGCTCTTCAAGGAGATGATCGTGAAGTTTTCATTACTGTAAGAGAATTTCAAAAATATCTAAAAGGCAATCTCAACCAAGTTGGTTTACCAGATGAATTTCTTTCAAGGTATCTAAATGAGGGATTTTCAGGAGGAGAAAAGAAGCGTTCTGAAGTTTTACAGATGGCGGTGTTAAAACCAAAAATTTCTATTCTTGATGAACCGGATTCTGGATTAGATATTGATGCCGTACAATCAGTTGCTAAAGCAATTAGTGATGTTTCTACAAAAGATGCAACAGTAATTATAATAACTCACTATGCAAGAATTTTAAGATTCCTAAAGAAGTTAGACTTTGTACACGTTATTGGTAACGGCAAGGTGTTAAAGGAAGGTGACGCGTCTCTTGCCGATGAGCTAGAAAAGAAAGGTTATGAATGGATCTTAGAAGGTCAATCTTAAAAAAAATTTTTTGTGTTTATTTAATAGGATCTTAATGGATGTTGCTTCATGGAAGAAATTGATGATGAACAATATTTTTTCAATTTTTCATTCTTCAAAATTGATCCAAAATGGAGATGGATGGCAGATTTAGCAAAGGCAGAATCTGCAAAAGAAGTTGAGAATGTGGTTAGAAATTCAGGAATCAAATTTAGATCTTATTCCACATTGGGGCTACGTGATGATGCTGACTTTTTATTTTGGTTTGCTGCGAAATCAGTTGAAGAAATACAAGACGCAATATCAAAGATTTACCTGACTGTTTTTGGAAAATATATCATACCGTCTCATGTGTATCTCTCATGTACACGACCCTCAATCTATGCTAAAAAAGGGAAGACTCTCTCTTTTGTTTCAGGAAATGAACCAAAAAAATATGTTGTTGTTTATCCATTTATCAAAACTAGAGAATGGTATTTGTTACCAAGAGAACAAAGACAAAAAATGATGGATGAGCACATTGGTGTCAGCCAAAAATATCCCGGAGTCATTTTGAATACAACTTACTCTTTTGGAATTGATGATCAAGATTTCATGTTAGCGTTTGAAACAGATGTTCTGCAGGATTTTCAAAATCTAATAATGGATTTAAGAGAAACTAAACTTTCTACTTACATACAACAGGATACGCCCATGATTGTTTGTCTTAAAAAGGATATTATTCCTCTAATTACAAGTCTCGGTTAGTGGATGCATTAAAAGAATGGGCAACAGTTGTTAAAGCACTAGAAAAGGGTGAACAAACTGTCATTTTAAGGAAAGGTGGCATTTTAGAAACTGCTTCTGGTTTTAATGTTGAAGCAAAAAAATTTATTTTATTTCCAACTTTTGAACATCAAGAAGTCAATCACATAAAAACTCCATTTCACAAATACTTGACAGAAGTTAAGGCAAATCCCCCAAAAAATGGAACCAATTCCATTACTTGTTATGCTGAAGTTTTGGATGAAGCTGATATTTCTTCACATGAAAAAATTAATGCACTATCAGAATTTCATATATGGAGTGATTCTTACATTCAAGAAAAAAGAAATTGGGAGCCTGAAAAGCCAATTAAAGCAGTTTTCCTTCGAGTGTTCAAAATTCCCAAACAAGAAATTCCATTAAAATCTGAATTTCAAGGTTGCAAATCTTGGATAAACATAAATGAAGAAATTCAGGCAGGTGAACCAGTTTTGACAGATGAAGAAATCAGAACAAAATTAGAAAAATTCAAGGAGATTGTAAATTGAAATACAAAAAACTTGGAAAGAGTGGAATCAAAGTTTCTGAGATAGGATTTGGTGCATGGTCTATTGCTCTAGCATGGTGGGGCAAGAAAATTGAAGAAGATGAAGCAAAAAGAATGTTAAAAAAAGCATACGATGTTGGGATTAATTTCTTTGAAACTGCGGACATGTATGGAAAAGGGAAAAGTGAGAAACTGATTGGCGAAGTTTTCAAGGATATGCGGAATGAGATTGTTCTTTCAACAAAATATGGTTATGATTTTGCGAATGCGGAACAAATAGGACATAGTGAGCTGCCACAAAAATTTGATCCCGAGTTTACAAATTATGCCTTAAAAAATAGTTTAGAGCGTCTTCAAACAGATCATGTTGATGTTTATGGAATGCACAATCCAAAATTACGTCATATTCGAGATGATACAATTTTTCAAACATTTGATAAATTGATTGAAGAGGGAAAGATTAATGCTTGTCAAGCTGCTCTTGGTCCAGCAATTGGTTGGACACAAGAAGGATTAGAAGCAATTGAGCGTGAAAATGTTAGCGCTGTTCAGACTGTTTATAACATTTTAGAACAAACTCCTGGAAATGAGTTGTTAGATAGTGCTGTCAAAAATAACGTTGGAATTTTAGTTCGTGTACCTGATGCGTCAGGTATTCTTACAGGAAAAGTAAATGAAAATACTAAGATTGATGAAAAGGACCACCGTTCTGTAAGAAAGGGGGAATGGATACAATCAGCTTTGCACAAAGTCAAGCAATTACGCCCAATAGCAGAACGAAACGGGTTGAACATTACAGAATTAGCAATAAAATTTATCTTGTCAAAAGATGGAATTGCTTCTGTACTACCTACTGTTATTAGTGAAGAAGAAATTCAACAATTTGCTTCCATGTCTGATGGTAATTACATTAATTCATCTGATATGAAAGAAATTAATGATTTGTATAATACTTGGCCGTCATATGAGCTAAAGGCTACAATACCCTCTAATTGAAATTTTTAGATTAAGCAGGGATTGTTTCTTCTAACTTAAATTCATGCTCGACAAAATATTCAACACGAGTTTTTTTGAACTCACGTGAACTAAACAGAATTTTGTAATCATCTATGCTAATTTGTTTTTGAATTTCTTTTGTCAGTTCAGATGCTTCTTTTTGACTTTTGCAATGTATCATAGAGAATACGCTGTATGGCCAATCAGGATATACAGGTCTTTGATAGCAATGGCTAACTTGAGGAAATGCTCCTAATTTTTCTCCAACTTCTACAATTCTTTCTTCGGGAACTTTCCATACAATCATTCCATTAGCGATAAAACCTGCATCTCTGTGTCTCAGGATAGCAGCAAATCTACGCATCACGCCAATTTTCTCATAATGTCTTAGCTTTTCAAAAATTTGATCTTCCGACATCCCAAGTTTTTCTGCAGCCTTCAAAAATGGTTTGTCTACAATTTTCAAATCTTTTTGAAGTTCTCTGATGAATTCTTTGTCTTCCTCAGTAGGATTGAATTTCACATCAAGGATTTTTTTCTTTTCCTCAGTTGGTTTGACTTCATGTTTTTTATCATCAACCATTTCGAGTTTAACTCCAATTTTGAATAGTTTGATTGTAGGAAGCATTCTGACATTTACAATTCCTGGAATTTTCCTAAATTTGTCTACCTCAGTCTTTAGATCAGCGCCTGGAGGGACAGCTAAGGTAAACCATAGATTAAACTTGTGCTCTCTTTCATAGTTATGACTTACACCTGGATGACGATTAATTTGATGTGCAACATATTCTAGTTTATCTTGTTCAATCTCCATAGCTACTAAGGAACTTTTGTAACCTAGCCTCCTTGTATCAAAAATTGCGCTTAACTGTCTTAAGATTCCAGTTTTTTTAAGATCAGAAAGTCGTTCCTTTATAACTTCAGGTGAAACATGAAATTTTTTTGCAATTTCATGAAATGGTTGTGAGACTAAAGGAAATATCCATTGAATTTCATTCAGAATTTCTTTGTCTAGATCATCCAACAGATTATGCCTCCAAATCTCATAATTAAACTTAATTTAGTTAAACATGAATATTTGGAAATTAAAATGAATTAGTAGTATTCACCAAATATCGATTAAGGAAGATTTGTGATAATTCAAAATTTTAAGATGATGATGAACAAGGAGAGCAATTCGGATGAGTGAAATATCTATTTCACAAGTTTTCCAGGATCCAATTTTTATCATTGGAATTATTCTTGGAGCGTGCGGTATAGGAATTATTCAAGGTCATATTCTTGGTAGAGCAATTCTAAAACGTTTTCCAAGAATTCAAAATCACGCAAAGATCGTTTCAATTTCTTTTTTCTTTTTATTTTTAGCAAATGCAATACTTAGTGTACCGCGTTTTGCATCACCTGAAAAAATTGAAATATCAAAAATCTTTGAGGCTGCTTCATCAGGAGAAGTTGCATCAATTGTTTTTACTGTACTTGGAGTAAATACTGGATTTCTTGCTGTCTTAGCAATTTCCATCACTATTGTTTCATTAATGCTTCTTCGTTCAACCCAGATGGGTGGACTCAGTAAATCATTTGTAATGTTTTTTAGTTTTCTAATTTTGGGTATTACTATTTTTAGCAGATTTACAGATTATACTCCTAACACTTTTGAAGTATTCCTATACTTTGTTTATCAGCTTGGTATTACTATTGGAATAGTCGAAGGAACCGCTAGAAAAATTAAGAGTGTAGTTTAAAAAAATCAAATTTTCCTTAATTATAAATAGAAAATTTAAGTGGTTAAAACGTTGATAGTTGATCTAGACCTAAAGGGAGGTTTGGTAATTGTAGTTGGTGGTGGTGGAGAAGCATTAAAAAAAATTAATTCATTGTTAACGCAGGATTGTAAAATTCTTGTTTTGAGTGATAAACTAAATATGCAAATCCAAAAATTTGTATCAAAAAATAAAATTGAGTTTAAAAAAATCAAATTAAGTAATGCTAATTTTCTTTCTAAATACAAGCCATATTTGGTAATGGCCACAACTGATGATAGAAAGCTTAACCGAAAAATTGTATATCAATCCAAGAAGATGGGCTGCCTTGCATATGCTGCAGATGATCCTGATGTCAGTGATTTTGCTCATCCTTCTGTAATCAATATTGAGGATACCGTTCAAGTTGCTATATCTACAGGTGGTAGAAGTCCAGCAATGGCTAGAAAAATTAAACTGAAAGCGGAAAAAATTTTCAAAAAGATTGTAAATAAAGAAGACATCTATCAAATTAAACTTCAGCAGATCGCACGAAATATGGCAAAGAAAAAAATTTCTACACAGAAAGAGAGGAAAAAATTCCTATACTCAATTTTGAATGATGAAAAGATTAAACAGTTAATAAAAGACGATAAATTTCAAAAGGCACAGAACAGAACAATGCTGTTACTTAGGAAATGGAAATGAATCAAGATGTTATAAATGCCAGGGTGACTTTTCGTAGTTCACCAATTCATGTTCTAGAAAGATTTACTTTCAAGGATATAGATAGTGCGTATTCCAATTTTAAAGAACATTCAGAATTGGATGAATGTGTTATAATTCAAACGTGTAATAGGGTAGAATTATTTGGTTCTGGAAAAAATTATAATATTGAAAAAATCAAAAAAACATGGGCATCTCTTGCAGGATTAGAAGAAAGTGCCTTTAAAGAAAATCTTGAAGTGAGTGAGAACAGTCATGCTTACCATCACTTATTGAAATTAACATCTGGATTAGATTCCATGGTAATTGGAGAAGAACAAATTTTAGGACAGATCAAAGATTCTATTACAAAAGCACGGGGTACAAAATCATCAGGACTGCACCTTAACACCCTATTTGATAAGGCAATTCACGTTGGGACTAGAATAAGAAACACTACTGGAATTAGTAAAGGAGGTATTTCAGTTGGATCCATGGCAGTAAAACTTGCCGAAGAAAATATTGATGAATTAAAATCAAAACACATTTTGTTAATTGGCACTGGTGATATTTCTACACTGGTTGCAAAATCTCTTGGAAGAAGAGGTTATTCTTTCCTTGTTACCAGTAGAACAATTGACAGAGCTAAAGCATTTTGTGAAACGATGGGAGGGACTCCAGTAAAATTTGAAGATGTTTTATCTAGCTTCCATAAATATGATGTAATGTTTGTTGCTACATCTGCGCCTTATTTTCTCATAACTCATGAAAGAATTTTGAATGCGATAAAAGAAAATAAAAATGGTATGATGATTTTGGACTTGTCAAATCCTAGAACTGTGGATGAAGGAGTTGCCACCATCGGAGGGATAAAACTCATGAATCTTGATCAGATAGCTGAGATGGTTGATAAAAATATGCGAGGCCGAATGGCTAAAGTGGAAACCGTTGAAAATATAATTAACGAGGAACTACCTGTTTTAGAAGCCTCAATGAATAGATTAGATGTAGAACCCATTGTAAAAGATGTTTTCAAAAACATTAATTCTCTTAGAGAAAAAGAATTGAAAAAAGCATTGCAAATGTTAGGTGAACAAGATGAAGAGAAAATCAAGATAATTGATGAGCTGACAAAGGCAGTTGTGGAAAGTATACTCTCGCAGCCGATGAATAATCTTAGACGAGCTTCAGAACATGGAAACCACGAGATTCTCGAAGCAGCTAGCAAACTGTTTGATTATAAGAAAAAAGAATAATCAGATTAGGAATATATTTACTGAAATAGAATTTTTGCTATGTCTTTTCCCGCCAGACGGCTTCGTCGACTACGAAAAAGTGAAAAAATACGTGAATTGCTTCAAGAGACAAGACTTTCGCCAAAGGATTTCATTTGTCCAATTTTTGTACAAGAGAATTTAGAAAAAAGACAAAAAGTTGAATCAATGCCAGATATTGAAAGACTTCCTTTAAATGAAATTGTAAGAGAGGTTGGCGCAATTTCTGATTTGGATATTCCAGCGGTGATGATTTTTGGATTACCATCAAAAAAAGATGATGCAGGTTCTGCAGCTTTTGATGAAAAGGGGATTGTGCAAAAAGCAATTTCTGAAATTAAAAAAAACTATGGCGAAAAAATGGCTATCATGGCAGATGTATGTCTCTGTCAATATACTTCAT
>JAEHKV010000031.1 GCA_016838845.1 Nitrosopumilales archaeon
ACAGTCGTGATTACATAACCTTTTTTTGTAAGAAGAATCAAAAATGTACAATTGGTTTGCACGCCAACAACCTAAAGTGATGTCTTCATGACATTTCTTTAGAAAGTTGTCCCTGAAAATTCTTAATTATCCAGCCAGTGATTGCTTGTATGGGTAATTATCCAGTCAAATGCAAGTCATGTGGTACAGTAAACATCATTACTAAAGATGGGACTGTAGTAACTAAGAAGGATTGTGATGAGAAAGAGTGTAAAAATTGTGGTAAAAAAGGCATGGAATACCCACAAATGTTTGATGATCCTGAAAAATAAATGTCGTAATTAGGCATTTTGTTAGATTAAAACCCCAATTTCGTGATACCTCATTTGAGGTATCAAATGTATCACGAAATTATATTAAAAAATCAATATTAAACGCAAACAAAATCATTATTCCATGATATTTTTCGGTTCAAAAGAAAAACCAGAGGATTTAATCTATCAAGCAATGTCAAGGCTGAAAAAAAATCAGCCCAAAGCAGCTATTCCACTATTCAACCAAGCTCTAAAACAAGAACCAAAAAATCTAGAGGCTCTACACAACAAGGGGCTTGCCTTGAATAAAATAAGAAAGTATAGTGATGCCATAACCTGTTTTGACACCATTCTACAAATCAACCCAAAAGATGCTCCAGCCTTTAGCAATATGGCAATTGCCCAAGCTGAGCTTGGAAATACCCAAGATGCAGTAGAAAATTACGATAAGGCAATTGAGGCAGACCCAAAATATTCCGCTGCTCATTTTAACAAGGGAGTTTTATTTCACAGACTAGGTTCTGATGAAGACGCAATCTCTTGTTTGGAAGAAGCCATCAAGATAGATCCTAAAAAAACAAATGCGCGATTCTACAAGGGAATTGTTCTAGGAAAGATGGGAAAACATGAACTAGCATTGAATTGCTTTCAGAATGTGTGTAGTTCTAATCCTAGAAACTTGGATGCAATATTCCACAAGGGGATTGAACTAGCTGAATTGCAAAAACACGATAAGGCAATCAGAATTTTTGATGATTTACTAAAAAAGCAGAAGGATAATGTAAACTTGATTTATGCAAAGGCACGAAGCATGGCGGCCCAGGATAAGATTGGATTTGCACTGGAATTACTGAAAAAAGCAATTTCCAAAGACCCAAAAACAATTAGAAAGTGGGCAAAGGACGAAAAAATTTTTGAGAGATTCCATGAAAATGAGCAGTTTAGAAAACTGGTAAAATTATAATCACAAAATTTTCTTTCTTACAGCATCTAACCTTAGAATTCCAACCTTTTTCTTTGGGCCAATCAATCTAGCCTCAAAAACTGGAACATAAATTTCGTTTACTTCCTTTACAATCAATTCGTCATTCAGTTTTCTGACGTCAGGATCTAATGGTTTTTTTAATTTTTTTGAAAGCTTGTCAATTGCAGCTTCACGTTTTAGTTCTGAGCGTTTAACGTTTGGCCCATTATTTTCTAATATCCTCTTTGGGTAATTTTCAATTGTTTTTGAATTAATTTTAAATGGAAAACGAATTTCTTTTCCATGGTGATCAAAGAAAATCTGACCTTCCTCTTCGATAAAGACGTGTTCCTCTAACCGCATGTCAACTTTGTTTTTAGCTTTTTTACTCGAAAGTGCTTTTGCAAAGCCGGATTTTGTTCTAATTGGAAAAATTCCATCACCCAATACTATTTCCTTAACGTTACTATCGACAGAAATTGTGTGAGTCGCTTTACGATAAAAATCGGCCACATATTTTCCTGATACTGATAAAATTGATTCATAGACTAGCTTAATGGAATGAATGTGAACCTCGTCCCTTTTTGGTCGCATAAGACGGCCTCGAAAAGGCGTTGTCTTTTTTTCCTCTAAAATATCAGCAGCATTTCTGTCATCAATTCGCTTTTTTAAAACAATTGTTTTTGTTTCGTACTGTTGTTTGCCCAATTTATCTCAGAAATATGTTCAATTCTTTCCATAATAATCATTCTTATGAAAAAACAGAAAAAATATAGCCAATTCAAATTGTGAGTTATTGAAATGAAAATTACTAAGGAAAATATTTTTTCAAAAGGGAAAATAAGAAAGGTAAATCCAAATTATTTTACTGGTCCAGTAGTAGCTAGAGAAATTTCTAAAATTAAATCACCGGAACACAGAATATATCATGTCACATTCAAAAATGGGACCAGGACCAAGCTGCACCATCACCAAGGCGGCCAAACATTGATAGTGACAAAGGGATTAGGAAATTTAGTATACTATACCAGAACAGGAAAGGGTCGTTCAAAGTTCAAAATTAAGAAAGTCAAAGAAATCAAACTAAAATTGGGAGATGTTGCATACATTTCTGCAAAGAAACTACACACGCATGGTTCCATTAACAAAAATCAAACCTTCTCACATATTGCAATTAATTCTTCACCAATAAAAAACCAAGAACCAAAAACCGTTTGGTTTGAATCAGATTTTAAGAATAAAGTTTTGAAAAAATTATGAAAAAAAGAGGTTGCATTACATGTCATTAAAAAAATTGCCTGAAATTCCTGAAGTAGATGGTTCCGAGGGAACCAAAATTAAACAAATCTTCCATCCCCATAATACTCTAAATGGAATTCGATACAGCGTTGCCCACTTTTCACTAGAAAAAGGAAAAAAATCCCAGCTCCACAAAATGAAATCGTCAGAGATTTACTACATTCTCGAAGGCGATGGCATACTACACATAGATGATGATAAACACAAAGTTTCTGCA
>JAEHKV010000032.1 GCA_016838845.1 Nitrosopumilales archaeon
CGAAAATAATGTTGTTGTAATCACCATCTGGTTTTCGTGCAAAAACACAAAATCCTTCTTTTATTTCTGGTTTTTTACCAAACACAAAGAATCTCATCTAATATTCTATTTAATTGATCATAATGACACAGATACTCTCATAATATCGGTGTTTTTAGAAACCATGAATGTCCGAGTCAGAAAAAATAATCAAGTTGGACTCTGATTTACAGATCTGTAGAATTCTAAACGGAATGTGGCAGGTAGCTGGAGGACATGGTCAAATTGACCGAGAATCTGCAATTTCTGAGATGCTTCAATACCATCATGATGGATTTACAACATGGGACATGGCAGACATTTACGATCCGGCAGAAGAATTTCTTGGCGAATTTAGAAAAAGGCTTGGAAAAGAAATAGAACTTTCAAAAAGTCAAGCCCTGACAAAATTTGTTCCCAATCCAGGACCAATGACAAGATCAATTGTAGAGCATTACATAGACAGATCAATTCAAAGAATGAATGTAAAATCAATTGACGTCCTACAGTTTCACTGGTGGGATTACAATGATACGAATTACATTCAAGTCTTGCACCACCTATCAAAGCTACGAGATGAAGGAAAGATAAAGCATATTGGCCTGACAAATTTTGATACAGAAAGAATTGAAATAATGGTAGGGCAAGGATTCAAACTAGTTTCAAGCCAAGTACAGTATTCTATTTTGGATCAAAGGCCAGAAGTTAAGATGGTTCCATTTTGCCAAAAACATAACATCAAGTTGCTAACTTATGGAACTCTTCTAGGTGGATTTCTTTCTGAAACATATATTGGTAGACCAGAGCCCGTACGATCTGATCTTAATACTCTTAGTCTACAAAAATACAAAAACATGATAGATACCTGGGGTGGATGGAATCTTTTCCAAGAACTGCTTGTGATACTAGATAATATTGCTAAAAAACACAATACAAGTGTAGCCAATGTTGCAACCAGGTTTATTTTGGACAGGCCTGCAGTTGCTGGTGTAATAATTGGCGTAAGGCTTGGAATCTCCGAACACAGAGATGATAACGCAAAGGTGTTTGGCCTTAATCTTGACAATGAGGACAACGCAAAGATAAAGTCAGTTGTCTCAAAAGCAAACAATTTGTTTGATAGAATTGGAGATTGTGGAAGTGAATATCGATGAATAATTCTTAATTCGTAGTATGTTGTAAAAATACTCGTGAACCAATCCATCTGGGTAGGAATCATTGTTGGGGTGTTTTTTGTAGGAATTGGTGTAAGTTATGCTATATTTTCCAACACAGACAATCCTAATACGATGAAGTTTGCAAACCAAGAAATCTTTGATCAAATGATGTCTCAAAATCCCAAGATGATGGCAAATTGGATGGAAACGATGATGGAAGATGAACAGTTCCATAATCAGGCGATGGACTATATGGCGAAAAATCCAGAACAGATGAACCAATGGATGGTACAGGATCCAAAACACGTCGAAGAGATGTCCACTGCCATGAAAGAAAATCATGAGTTTATGATGGAAATGGTGTCAGTTATTTTGGATGATCCAGCTCTAAGATTACAAATGATGGGGCACATGACCGAAAGTCAAGAGTCGATGGAAATGATGGAGAAGATGATGGGTTCAGAAATGATGAGCGATTCCATGATGTCAGACATGCAATTCAATGTGGATGCTCCGATTACAATGCCAATGATTGATGGCTATTACAATGGAGAGAAGGTTTTCTTTGTTCACACGGAAGTATCTGACAAAAACATGGCAGACATGATGTCTATGATGATTAATTTTCCAACATTGCACGTTTCAGATTTAACTAATATTCCACAAAGTGAATTGTCAAAAGTTTACGTATTTACAAGTGGAATCCCAGGATCAGGACCTTATGGTGGTGGACCATTTATGTTCCAAATCGATGTGTTTGATTCAGTTCCAGGTCAAATTGGATACAGCCAGTTTCGAGTCCCATATCTGGTGACATGGAATGATGATTCTATACCAAGAATCTTAACCTCTGAGGCTGAAATTCTAGAAGCTGAATCAAATGGAGAATTAACAATTCAAAAGACAGAAAATGTTGTGAATTCTCCAATGTTGGTTTGGAAATCAAGTGGAATGGAACAAAGAGCTTCTATGATACAAAGAATGTTTGAAAGCATGCCAGGAGTTAATGGCGAGATAACCAACATTGATGTTGATAATTATGTTGTGATGATGAAACTACATTCCCAGAACAGTATGGGCATGATGGGTTCAGGAATGATGAATCCTTGATTAACATTTGATACGAACTGTTAATCCTGAAAATTCTTAATTTCTAGTACGATAATGATAAGATGGTGATATAATGAGAGTAACTTGGGATGAAAAGACCTGCATTCATTCAGGTGAGTGTATACATAATCTTCCCTCAGTATTTACCAAAGTAGATGGAAAATTTACCATCATACAAGACGGAGCTACTGAAGAAGAGATTAGAAAGGTTGTAAAGGGATGTCCGTCTGGGGCTTTAAAAATTCAAGAATAAAGTCGAATCTAAATTCTTAATATCGTCACTGGAAGAGGTCTCAATATGGACAAGAAAGAAATCTTGAAAACCTTTTCAGCTGATTCGGACAGATACTACAAAGTAAAATTATTTGAAGAGCAAGGCTATGAACGAAAATCCTGTTCAAGGTGTGGCAGATTCTATTGGAGTATAGATAGCAACAGGAATAATTGTCCTGAACATTCTGATGATACATACTCCTTCATTGGAAATCCACCTACACAGAAAAGATTTGACTATACCCAAGCATGGAAGGAGGTTGAATCGTTCTTTGTAAAAAACGGGCACACCTCTGTGAATAGATATCCCGTGGTTTGTCGATGGCGTGATGACTTGTATTTTACAATTGCATCCATTGTTGATTTTCAAAGAGTTATGGGTTCTCAAGTTGTCTTTGAGTTTCCTGCCAATCCGTTAGTTGTTCCGCAAACGTGTCTTAGATTCAAGGATTTAGAGAATGTTGGTGTTACGGGACGACACTTTTCGAGCTTTTGCATGATTGGTCAACACTGTATCCCAAATTCTGATGGATACTGGAAGGAC
>JAEHKV010000033.1 GCA_016838845.1 Nitrosopumilales archaeon
GATTATTGATCTTTTTTGTATTGATAAGTGAGATTCCAGTGAAAAAACACTTTTGATCATTAAATGTTACCATAAACTCAGATGTTAAATTAAGTGAATCTAAAAATTCCTTTGTTACAATAATACTTGTCCAAATATTTTTTGGGTTGTATAATGATACAATATTCATAATTATTTTGCTATCAAGAAAAGGAAGATCACCTGATGTTACAAAAACAGGATCAGAAATTGAATTTAAAACTTTGTTAAGATCAGTGACAAAACCTGTACCACTAGAGTCAATAATTTCAATATTTGATTTGGTTAACAAAGCTTTGGTTTTTGGGGAATTCGGACTTGTTATAGCCATTACTTTTGAAAAACATTTTGATTCATCAAGTGCATCAATAACATGAAGTATCACAGGTTTTTTGTATTTTAGAAGAAGTTTTTCTTGTTCTAATTCCATTCTGGTGCCTTTCCCACCAGCCATCACAATTCCAATCATATTGTAACAAAGATCAAAAGTGAAGTTAAACGAGTAAACTCGTTAGATGCTCCTAAGACATCACCTGTTATCCCACCAAAGCTCCTAGTGGACAATCTAACTAGAAACAATGTAACTATAACACCTGCTGCAAACACTATCATTCCTGTACTTCCAGCCACAATAACTAAGGGGATGATTGTCAACGCAATTGAGGAAGCTAGTTTTTTCTTATCTTTCATTAGTTGTACAAAAGGTGAATTTGTGCCCAATGCTGCAGATTGGCCGGTACTAGCCATTAGTACCATTGAGAATTTAGCCATAATTTCACTTACAAGAATTGCTTGAAACAAAAGATAGCCTTCGGATAATGAAAGTGCAATAATCATACCAATGATATACAAAACAACGGTCACAATTCCAGCTGAACCAGTTGAAAGATCCTTCATTGCTTGGAGTTTTTTCTCTTTTGTTCCCTTTGTCATCAATCCATCAGCAAAGTCAGCAAGACCATCTGTATGATGAATTCCAGTGATTAGTGCAATTGATGCCATCACTAGTAGTCCGATAACTAATGGCTCTAATCCAATATATGATAAACCATAACCAAAACCACCAATAACAAGTCCGATTACAATTCCAACAATCGGAAAAAGATACATGTATTTGGCAATTGTTTCAAGATTCGCATTACTTGTTGGAATAATCGTTAAAAATGAAAATACTGAACTAATTTCCTTAAGCATGAATCCACCATCCAATGTATGACAATATAATAATGATTGGGATTACAAAAATTCCACAGAAAATAATTGATGTTATTTTCATTAATATAATTGCAGATTTGATGTGATGCTTTGTAAGTTCAAAACTTCCTTCTCCAAGTGAATAATGATCAATTTTTTCAAACTTAGTTTGTAGTGCACCGGCAAGAGCTGCCATTGGATATCCTGCGTTAAGTGATTCTGTTTTTGTTCCATCTCTTTTCATGATTTGGTATGAGTTTTTCCAATCAACTCTAACGATCATTGCACTTAACACCATCACAAATGCTGTTAGTCTTGCAGGAATGTAATTTAGAATTTTATCACAATTTGCGCCAAACCATCCCACATTTTGGAAAATTGAATTTTTGTATCCTATCATCGAATCAATTGTGTTTATTATTCTGTATACAAATGCTCCTGGTAAACCAAACAATGCAAAGTAGAATAATGGACCTGTTATTCCATCAACTGTATTTTCGCTTACACTTTCAAGAACGCCTGATAGAATGTGATTTTTGTCTAATTCCTTCGTATTTCGCTTTACAATCAAGGCTAGTTTGTCTCGTGCGGCATCGAGGTTATCTTGATCAATTGATTCGACCACTGCCAACGCATGTTTTTCCATTCCCCTAATAGCAATGGTTGTCTTTAGAAGAATGCTTCCAGCGATTATTGAAATAATTAATTCAATATAATTGACCGAGATAAGATTAATTCCAATATCTAATGCTACAAGCAAAGTTGAAACAACAGATGTAACGGCTAACACTAACAAAAAGCCACCAAGTTTTCCTAATTTTTTAGCATTTGGTGTTAGTTGCGCAATTAAACTACCAATCCAAGCAGTTGGATGATGTTTCGACTTTGGATCACCTGCTACAAAATCTAATGCAAGTGCAAATACTACTATCATTATTGATTCAATTATCAATTAAATAACCTCTCAATTGCTTTGATGTTTAGACTTTTCTTTACTAATTTACTTAATTTATTAATCTCCCGATCTATTTTATCGACGTTTTTCTTATTCCAACTAAGTTCCTTTGCTTTACCACTTAAGGAATCCTCTTCTGGCAGATCTAGTTTTGTCATTGGAATGACTCCAAAAACAGGTTTCTTGGTCATTTGTGTTAATTTCAAAAAGCCTGGTTTTAAAATATTAAGATCACCTCTAAATTTATTTATTACAAAACCTTTGACAAGTTTTTGATATTTTTTATCTAATAGAGCAAGTGTGCCAACAATGCTTGCAAATGAACCTCCTCTATCAATATCAGTTATTAAAAGAACGGGTGATTTTGTGTGCTCTGCTATCTTCATGTTTGCAATATCAAATTTTTGTAGATTAATTTCCGCTGGAGACCCTGCGCCTTCCAAAATAATCAAATCATGATCTTTTGTTAATGTTTTCAAAGAACCTTTTACTAAATTGATTCCTTTGGTATTTACAAATTTATTGTAAAATTCTGTTGCGTGCATTTTACGAAATCGCTTTCCTCTCAAATAAACAAGACTGTAGTAGTTCCCACGAGGTTTTAGCAAAATTGGATTAAGATCAGGTGTGATCTCGCATCTTGCTGCTATGGCCTGAATGGCCTGAGCACGTGAAATTTCAAAACCGTTTCCTCGATAGGCGTAGTTTGACATATTTTGAGATTTGAATGGTACTACATTGTATCCTGCATCGGAAAAAATTCTACACAAAGCTGTGACAAGTGTAGTCTTACCAGCTCCTGATGAAGTTCCTTGAACCATTAATGACTTCATTTCAGATTCATTAAGGCCTTGACAAGCTTTTGATTTTCTTTTCTTGTTTTAACTGCAATTCTAATGTAATTGTTGTTTAACCCACGAAATGTAGATGCATCACGAATTAAAATTTTTTTCTTTAATAGTTTTTTTTGTATTATTTTTGATTTTTGTTTTGTTTTAATTAGAATAAAATTTGCTGCAGCATTATGGCATTCAAATCCATCAATTTTAGCAATTGAATTTTTCAAATATTGTGATTCTTTTTTAATTATTTTCTTAGTTTTGTCAAGATAAGATGTAGAGCAAAGTGCAGCCCCTCCCGCATATTGTGCTAATCCACTAACATTCCAAGGAATTTTTAGCTTGTTTAGAGTGAAAATGATTGATTTACTTGCAATACCATATCCAATTCTAATTCCAGCAAGTCCAAAGGATTTAGTCATCGAACGCAAAATGAAAAGATTTGGAAATTTTTTGACTTGTTTGATTATTGATTCATTTGAGTCAGGTACAAGTTCTATAAACGATTCATCAACAAAAACAATTGTTGATTTTTTCTTTGAGGTTTGTATTATTTTCAATAATTTACCTTTTGAGAGTAATTCTCCTGTGGGATTATTTGGATTACAAACAAAAACACATCCATTTTTTGGAATTTTTTGTATAAAATCATCTAGATCATTTGCAAGATTCATAGTTTTGAAAAAAAGAATCTTTGAACCTGCTAGCTTTGCTGCAGCTTCATATTCTCCAAAGGTGGGAATTGGAATTAACACTGACGTTTTTTTGTTTAAAAATGCTTGACAGAAATTGTAAATAATTTCAGTTGCCCCATTCCCAATTACAATCTGATCAGATGGAACCTTAGTATACCATTTGAGAGCCCTTCTCAGATTTATTGAGGCTGAATCAGGATATTCTGAGATAGAATCTAGCTTACGCTTAAGAAATCTTCTGACCATTGGTGGAGCGGAAAGCGGGCTGATATTTGAGCTAAAGTCAAGTAGGTCGCTCGGAGGCTTTTTGATTGAATAAGGTCCTCCATGTGAAACAGGCTTATGAGAGACAACTGCTTTGTTTATTTTCACGCAAAGAAATACGATAAAGGATTATTAATTGATCTTGAAGCAATTGCTTCGTGAAAAAGAAAGTAGCGATAATTGGTGTAACAGGTGCAGTTGGACAAGAGTTTGTACTGAGTCTAGAGAATCATCCATGGTTTGAAGTGACTCAGATCGCAGCTTCTGAACGATCTGCCGGTAAAAAATATGTCGAAGCGATTAGCGATCCAAATAGTGGTATTGTTTCTTGGGAAATAGGTGGAGAAATTCCAGATTATATCAGGGAAATGACTGTCAAAAATATTGATCAGGTTGATGTTTCGCAATTAGATCTAGTTTTTTCTGCTGTTGAATCAGTAGCTGCTAGGGAAATTGAAGCAAAATTTGCTGCTGATCTTCCTGTAATTAGTACAAGTTCTGCTTTTCGATATGAAGAAGACGTACCAATTTTAATTCCAGGAATAAATGATGAACAAGCTGAACTATTAGAATCTCAGAAAAAAAATAGGAACTGGAAGGGATGGGTTGCGCCACTTCCCAACTGCACAACTACTGGTTTAGCTATTACTCTAAAACCACTTTATGAGAAATATGGAGCAAAAAAAGTTTTGATGACTTCAATGCAAGCAATTTCAGGAGCTGGACGTACACCCGGGGTTGCTGCAATGAATATTACTGATAATATTATACCATACATTCCTAAGGAGGAAGAAAAAGTTCGCAAAGAAACACGAAAGATTCTTGGTAAATTAAAAGATGGGAAGATAGAAGATGCAGATATCAGAGTTAGCTGTACTTGTACAAGAGTACCAGTCATTGATGGTCATACTGAATCAGTTTTTGTTGAAACTAAACAAGATATTGATCCTGATAAAGCAAAAGAGCTTTACATGGAATCTAACAAGAGTATCTCGGTAGCTGGTTTACCTTCTGCTCCTGAAGAATATTATGCATTTCATGAAGACCCATCAAGACCACAACCACGAATGGAACGTGAGGTTGGGGGCGGTATGACCACAACAATTGGTCGAGTAGAGAAAGAAGAGTTGTTTGACCATGGGCTAAAGTACATGTTATTCTCACACAACAAAAAGATGGGCTCTGCAAAAGGTGCAGTGTTGTTAGCAGAAATGCTATACAAAAAAGGTAAAATCTAAACTTATTTTACAAAAATTTCAATATAAAACATATAAGTTACAAAAATCTGTACGGATCAGGCGATTCTAGTGGTAAAGATAGATGATTTAGATCTTACTATCTTATCTGAACTTTCTGCCGATGCTTCTATTTCTGTTCCTAAGTTATCCCAAAAAATCAAAGTAAATCCATCTGTGGTTTATTCAAGAATTAAGAGGTTAGTGACTCGAAAGCTAATTCAGCGCTTTACAATTGTTGTAAACGATACTGAGCTTGGATTTCAAGTAAAAGCACTTGCTGGCATCAATATGGATTCCAAAAAACGTGATGGTGTCATTGACGCACTTTTCAAAATAGAAGGTGTTCGTGAAATAGCAGAAGTTACAGGAAGATTTGATATTTTAGTTACATTGTATGCTCGTTCTTTAGATGAAATGCATAGAATTGTTTCCGAAAATATTGGAAAGATCGATGGTGTTTTGTCCTCTGAATCCTTTATTGAAATGAAGACTAGGGAAAAAGCAATGCCATATATGCCGTCAAAGCAGGTTGAATAACATTGCAGAAGGCAAAAACTGAGTCTCGATTTGCATTATACTATGAGCTAACTAAACCGAAGATCTGGTATCTGTTGGTCTTTACTACATTTGGTGCAGCTATTACTGCTTCAAATATCTATTCTATTCCAATTTCAGGACTAACATGGGCTTTAATGATTGGTGGAGTAGCAGCTGGTTCTGCAGCTGCAAACACTTTGACCAATTATCATGATAGGGATATTGATGCAGTGATGGAAAGAACCAAAAAAAGACCATTACCATCAAAGAGAATTTATCCGCCAGAAAAGGCCAGAAACTTTGGTCTTGTTTTGGCAGCAATTAGTCTTATTATGGCGTTTTCCATTTCATTTACAACAACTTTTGAACAAGGGTTTTTGGCATTTGTTTTCATGGCATTTGGTCTTGCAAACAATATTTTGGTATATTCTTATGTATTAAAAAGACGTAGTAGAACAAATATTATTCTTGGTGGATTATGCGGAGGAGCTCCTGCAATGATTGGATGGGTTGCAGTAACAACAATGGGGCTTTGGAGTATGGGTCTAGTAATGGCAGGTCTTGTCTTTATCTGGATACCAATGCATATTTGGGCACTAACATTACATTTCAAAGAAGACTACAAAAAAGTAAATGTTCCAATGTTAACTGTAGTTCAATCAGAAAAAACATCAGTAAGAGTGATAGCAGCTTCTACTGTCATGATGGTGATTTTTAGCATAATTCCATTCTTTATGACGACTGAAAATGGAGAGCCCATAATGGGAGCCATTTATCTGTGGACTGCAATTGCTTCTGGTGCATTAATGATTGCACTTTCAGGTTGGGTCGTGTCAAAGCCAACTGAACGAGCCTCGTGGACTTTATTCAAATTTTCAAGCCCATATTTGACAGTCTTATTTATTGCATTAATGATAGATTCAGCTCTTTAGTAGGATATTTATAAAAAATTAAACATTTCAGTTATAATGGTGTAAGTGAGTTCACACCATAAGAAATAGGTGAAAAATTGGCAGAATACATGAAAGAACAATTGCAACAACTTGAAGAACAAAAAGTAAGAGCTAAAGAGACCTTAGAGGATATTGAAAAAACTATATCTGAAATTAAACTAAGTACTGGATATAAGATTCATGTGATGTTGGAACGAAATGGGTTGAATGGAATACAAAAAATTCAACCCAAACATGATGGTACTCATGTGGTTTTCAAAGGAAACGAATTAAATTCAGAAATGTTGGAAAGATTCAGGAGATTTAAGTTAGAAAGATTATACACTGAAAGTGGAAGTCTTGTTGCAGTTTTTGAATAAATATTAAACTTTAGATACTGTAATTTTAACAATAGATTTATGAAATGTCTTTCTGTTTGTCAACCATATGCTAATCTTATTGTTTCTGGTAAAAAAACTATTGAGCTTAGAAATTGGAATACCAATTTTCGTGGAGAGTTTTTAGTTCACGCTCCAACTACAATTAAACAAACTGATTGTCAACGATTAAAAATTTCAAAAAAACTTGTAACAGGAGCAATTATTGGGAAAGTTGAAATCTATGATGTTAAAAAATATAATTCAAAATCAGAAGTTAAAAACGATTACAAAAAACATCTTGCATCAAAAAACTTTTTTGATCGAAAGTATGGGTTTTTGTTAAAAAATGCTAAGATATTTCGAATACCAATTACGTGTAAAGGAAAATTAGGATTCTTTGATGTAAAAGTACCAAAAACCAAAATTAAAACAAAAGATCTTAAAGCTGACATCATAGACGAAGAGTATAGATATCGATTAATCGGTCATCATTAAACTCAAAATTTTTTGAATTTGGAAAAAAAATTACTATGTATATATAAAGGGGCTTTTAAATGACCGCAAATTGCCACAGACAAAACCAATCGTAAGTATTGAAAACGTTGTCGCTTCTGCTTCGGTTGATCAAAAAATTGATCTTATTGAAATTACAAAAAAATTTCCAGATACTGAATATCACCCAGAACAGTTTCCTGGTCTTGTTTTCCGTCTAAAAACACCAAGAACCGCAACTTTGATTTTTAGGACTGGAAAAATGGTTTGCACAGGTGCGAAATCAGAAGATTTGGCTGTAAAAGCAGTAAGAACTGTAGTACAAAAACTTCGGAAAGGGGGAATAAAGATCAAAAAAGATGCAGTGATTGTAGTACAGAATATAGTTGCTTCAATAAACCTAGGTGGCAAGATTCACTTAGAACAAGCTGCAAGGACACTACCTAGAAGTATGTATGAACCTGAACAGTTTCCTGGGCTGATACATAGAATGCTTGATCCTAAAACAGTGATTTTACTTTTCGCTTCAGGAAAGCTTGTGTGTACAGGTGCTAAAAAAGAACCAGATGTTTATCGTTCTGTACATAATCTACATACTCTTCTTGAGGAAAAAGGATTGATGATCTATGACGAATAAACTATAGACTCTCTTTCTCTCAGAAAATTTCTTAATTCTAGTTTTTCATTTTTAATTAAATTCTTTTGTATATGATATATTGGTGTGGAATAAATTTCCAATTGATATAATCATTCTTTTAATGATTTAAAGAAATAGGAATTAATTATATAAGATAAATATTAACTAATTGTTTTTTGCGAATTTTTTGTGAAACTATAATCTTTGGCGCTTCTTGAAGTGTAATTCTTTTGCCTTGTGCCAACATTCTAATTGTGTTTGTTTTTATTACAACTTTGGGTTTTTCACTAAGTTCCTTCATACGCCATTTTTTACTACATTGAGTACAAACTGTAAAGTAAACAGTATAACCACCTTCTATCCAATGTTCAAGAATTTTATTGTGTCCAATTAACATACAACCTAGAAAATGGATTATCTTCATGAATTAATTTACAAATTTGCTTTTTTCTTATTTAGTGTATCAAATAGTTTGTAAAATGAGCAAACTTGTTAGACAAAGGAGACTAGTTGAGACTAGTTTTTGAAGCTAAATGAGATTTCTTTCTTCTCAGAACCATGTTCTGCATTTAGTTTGTATGTTCCACTTTTTTCCCATCCAGGACCTCCAGCTATTACCAAAGTGGAAAAAGCACCACTATCTTTTAACGCAACATCTTCAGCCCAAATTAATTCTGCTTCCTCATTTTCAATAGATAAACTAATTGAATTACCAAGAGAAGTTTTTGATTTTCCCGAAATTGAAATGATGTCGCCCCTATTATAGGATAATTGGTCAGAACTCAAAGTCAAACCAGTTATTGGTGAAGCAATTGGGCCTAAATCTTGAATACCGCTCAAACCTATGGCTACAGCAACAATTATTGCAACTGCTACAGCTCCTCCACCAATCATAATCTTGGGGTTTTTTAGAATTGGTGGTTTTGATTCTATTAATGTAGGAGTTGGAATGTCTTCAACAATCTTTGCCATTTGTTCTTTTGTTGTAGTAATTTCTTCTAGAGTGGTCTCCACAGAAGGCTCTTGTTCAGATTCAAGCTCAGGTTCTGGAGCTTTGAAATGTTCATCAATTAGTTTTGCAACATAATTTCTTTCATAGTTAGAGATTACTTCATTATTTTCTGCTGCTCTTTTAATTTGTTCTAGAACACTTTTGTCTCCAGCCTCAGCATCCAAGAGTTTTTTTACATCATCAAGGATTAGGTCAGACATATCTTAGTTAGAATACTTGGATTGCTTTTTAAGTTCTATTGCTAATTTGCGAAAAATCTCATTTACACTAACATCAACTAGGTTAATGGTTGCATTTTCTCTTACAATTTGTTTCTCAAATTTTTCCTTTATTGCAAAAGACACAGATGACCAATGTAAAATTCCTTTTAATTGTTCTTCCATCACGACATTTGTTGTAGGAAAGTTTACGGGAGAGAAGGCAACACCATCAGCCCATTGCATTGTTGGAATAGCTCCACCTGAAGTTCTACTAGAAAAAGCAATTTGTTTAAACCAATCATCAAATTTGTATTCGATTAGTTCATGGATAATGAGTTTTGTCCATGGGTCAACTGAAATATCCAAATCTAGATTTACTAGTCATATGGGATTGTAAATAGTTTTAACTAGATTGAATTTTCTTAGCCAAAATAATAACTGTTCTCAGATAATCTTTAGCAGTAGAATCTGAAACGCCCATCAATTTTGCTCGGTGGTATAGTTCTTGGCTTCTGGGATTACTCAGGTACACCTTAAGTAGATAATTCAACCTATGTGATCTTCTTTCATCATTTTTCATGGATGAAGTTTGTAAATTCGACTAAAAAGGACGCAGTATAATGATATAACCATGATGTTTACAGGCAATTATATGAAAAAGGAATTCGTAGTTAGAAGTATTGATGCTGCGCCTGATGGTGCACCATATGTGACCGTATCTTTATCCTCTGCTAAAGAGATTAAAGAAGGAACCGGCCCCCAGTCACCTTTTGCTCCTAAAGTTATGGGGTTTACTAACATGAACGACATGATGAAGGATCTTAATAAAATGTTAGGAGGAGCAGGCGGCATGCCAGGAGGTGTAACATCAATTAAACTTGATATGCATGAATACAAACAGATGAATCTTTCAGTTGGCGACAAAGTTTTTGTTGAACTTACTAAAGCTGAAAGTCTTGGTGTTTGATTAAACTCTAATGTTTGGATCTTCTGCTTTTAGTTTTTCCCAATCAGCCAAGAAATTTTTCAAACCAATATCAGTTAGTTGATGTTTTAACATTTTGGCCAAAACGGCAGGTGGAAGTGTTACAACATCTGCACCGATCGTTGCGGCATCAACTATGTGTATTGGGTGCCTAATACTTGCTACTAAGATCTGTGTACCAAAATTATAGTTTGAAAAGATTTGTTTAATTTGTTTAATCAGATTCATTCCATCTTCACCAATATCATCTAGTCTTCCAATAAATGGACTGACGTATTTTGCTCCAGCCTTAGCGGCAAGAATTGCTTGGTTTGGAGAAAAAATAAGTGTGACGTTAACTGGAATGCCTTCAGCAGTCAAAGTTTTACAAGCTTTAAGACCTTCACCTGTCATTGGACATTTTACAACTACATTTTCACCATACTTGCGTAATCTACGGCCTTCCTCAATCATTCCATCATAATCAGTAGCAACAACTTCCAAACTAACATCACCTTTGATAATTTGAACTATTTCTTCCATTGTTTTGTGAGGATCTCCACCTTCTTTTGCCAAAAGAGAGGGGTTTGTTGTAATGCCGTCAAGTAAACCCATATCATTATACATCTTGATTGATTCCAGATTAGCTGTGTCTAGGAATATTTTCATAATTTTTTACTCCTTATCTCTTTGACAGTTTTTGCTATATTAATAGATGATATTCCATGCTTTTCCAGTAAAAGTGGAATTTCTTTGTCTCTACATGATTCACCAAACATGTCTTGGGCACCAATGCGCTTGATAGGAACAGGATGGCGTTCAGAAACTACCTCACCCACTGCAGAGCCCATTCCGCCCATTATGTTGTGTTCCTCGCATGTAACGATGCAACCAGTTTCACGAGCTGCCTTTTCCATTAATTCAATATCAATTGGTTTAACAGAAAACATATCGATTACTCTACAAGAAATTCCTTCTTGCTTTAATGATGCAGCGGCATCAAGTGCCATCTTTACTGTAATACCACAAGCTGCAATTGTACAATCAGAACCATCGACAAGAGTAATTCCTTTTCCAATCTCAAAATCTTGAGATTCTGTATGAACTAGAGGTGTCTTTGAACGTGCCATTCTCATAAAAAATGGACCGTATTCTTGTGACATGATCCAAGTAAGTTTTTTAACTGCAATAGAATCGGCTGGAATTAAAACACGAAAGTTTGGAATAGCTCGCATAATTGCAATATCTTCAATTTGTTGATGTGAACCACCATCAGCACCTACTGACAGACCAGCATGTGAAACTACAAGTTTTACATTTAGGCCTTTTTTGTCCTCCCGGGATGGATATGCAATTGCATTCCTTATTTGATCCACTGCTCTTCCTGGCAAAAAGATTGCATATGTACTTGCGAAGGCAGTTTTCCCTTCTATTGCAAGGCCAGCTGCAACTGAAACTAGATTCGCTTCTGCAATTCCTACATTAAAAAATCTTTTTGGAAATTCTTTTCCA
Source organism: Nitrosopumilales archaeon (assembly GCA_016838845.1). GTDB lineage: Archaea > Thermoproteota > Nitrososphaeria > Nitrososphaerales > Nitrosopumilaceae > DRGT01. The sequence continues at coordinate 11,870 of JAEHKV010000033.1, forward strand.
AATGCTGCAGTTTTAAGAGAATCTGTGGTATCTGCCCCTAGAACTACAATATTTTGATTTTCTTTGCCAATCTCGATTAATGTTTTTCCATATTCTGTACGCATATCTGTTGATTCTTGTTGAACTGTAGTCATGTGTGCTCTAGCTCCTTTGCAATTCTAATTAGTTCATCTTTTTTCTTTCCAATGGAATGCAAATCAATCCATCTGGTTACAAGCTCAGAACCACCAAGGTCATTAGCTTTTTGTAAGAGCATTCTTCTTCTTGCATGCAGAATTACATCTCTAAATTCCCTAATCACTCCTCTAATATCACTCTGTCCAATAATCGCACTTCCACCTACAAAGGCCCTTGCTCCGTCTGCAAAACATGCGTCAGCATTTTCAAGTGTTACTCCGCCATCCGCCTCAATATAGCCTTGAAACTTGTGCTCATTTAGTTTGGATACGATGCGAATCATTTTTTCATGTGTAGATTCAATGTATTTCTGGCCAGATTTTCCAGGAACTACAGACATTACTATTAGTTGATCAAGTGTTGGAATAAACTTGAATGACCAATCAGGAAGTTCAGTATCAGGATTTATGGCTAATCCAACACCGACTTGATTTTGTTTTAATGTGTCCTGAATTTCCCCAAAGCTTGATTCATTACAAACTTCTGCATGAACTGTAATTATATCACTTCCAGCATCTATGTAATCACGAACATGTTTAACTGGCTCATTTATCATTAAATGTGCGTCAAAGGGTATTTCTGTGATTGGTCTTAATTCATTAATTTTTGTGTGATCAAATGTTTTGTTTGGCACAAATTGACCATCCATTACATCTAGATGTATGTAATCAGCTCTGCCATTTACACAGCGCTTGACTTCATTTTCCAAATTCGTCATATCACCTGCAATAATAGAGGGGGCAATCATGAACTGGGAGTCAAGCTCTAGATCAATTATTGGTGCTATTTTAGGGTCTGGAGCTAGTCCATGCCACTTTGGATTATCTTCCATGTGTTCTACTCCTTTTCCTTTGATGGTTCTTGCTACAATAATTGACGGTGCACCTTTTGTTGCAATTGCTTGTGATATTGCTTTATCTAGTTGCTCTATTCGATGACCATCAATTTCAATTACATTCCAACCAAATGAACGCCACTTGTCTCCAGTTTTCCATCTAGATGCATCCTTCCACATCTCAGAAAGATCATCGCCAGTTAGCTGTTCATCAAGTGGCATAATTTTTTCTGTGTAAGAATCTTGTTGTATGAAATTTCTATCCAAAATTGCTGTTATAGTATCAACTTTGTATTTTGCAGCAGTCATTGCAGCTTCCCAAACCTGTCCTTCATTTGATTCTCCATCTCCTATGATAGTAAAGATGCGATGATTTTTTCCATTAATTCTTGCAGCAAGAGCAACTCCAATAGAGAATGATAATCCAATGCCTAAAGAACCACCGCAAAACTCAACACCAGGACATTTCAAATCTGGATGGCCTTGTAATCTACTACCAAATTTTCTCAATGTCTCCATTTCAGATTCATCAAAATAACCTGCTACTGCTAGATTTGAAAATAAACCTGGAGATGCATGTCCTTTTGATAAAACAAGTCTATCACGATCCTCCCAAAGTGGATTTTTTGTATCAAAATGTAGATAGTTGTTAAACAAAAC
>JAEHKV010000034.1 GCA_016838845.1 Nitrosopumilales archaeon
ACAATAACAGATGTACCTGATTTGACAATTCTTCCTGAAACTCCAACAACATCTTTTATTGATATAGGAATTTGTTTCGAAAAGACAAAATTTGTTTGGCATTCAGGAATTAATGAATATGCATTTTTAATTTTTGTGAATTTATCAATGGCTTTTTTTAGATTTTTTTTATTTAAGTCATAAATATTTGCTTGAGTAACAGGAATTCCTTTACCAACTTTTTTTGCGTTTTTAATTGAATCAATAGTAAACTTTTTAGCAAATTCGACAGAGTCACGTAAATTCATCTTTCTAGCAATGCATACCGCTAACGCAGAAGAAAAAGTACAACCACTACCATGGTTACTTTTTGATATTTTTTTACTTTTAATAGAATAATGAGTTGAATTTTCTAAAATAAAATCACTAACTGTTTGTCTGCCAAAATCATTTCCAGTTATTACAACATTTCTAGTACCGAAATTTTTTATTTTTTTTGCTGAAGCAAGTAAATCTTTTTCATTTTTTATACTAGTGTTAGCTAAAACTTCTGCCTCAAATGTATTAGGCGTAATCACAAATGCCAAAGGCATTAGCATTTTTTTATAATACCCTATGGCATTTTTTTCAATTAATTCGCCACCAGTTGTAGATTTTATTACTGGATCCAAGATGATTGGAACCTTAACATTGTGTAATTTCAATTTTATTGCTTTGATTATCGAAGAATTGTATACCATGCCAATCTTTATTGCGTCTATTTTAAAATCCGATAAAATTGAGTCAATTTGGCTTATTATCATTTTAGAAGAGACTGGTTCAACCTGAAAAAATTTTTCAGTATTTTGACTGGTTATGGCGGTAATAATTGTTAAGCAGTATGCATCTAACTCTGTAATGGTTTTGATGTCATTTTGTATTCCCGCCCCTGAAGAAGGATCAGAACCTCCTATAGAAAGAACATTCATTTTGTATTTTTAATATAATCTAAATTATTTTAATCAATTTTTTTTGTATACTGAGAGTTTTTTAATTTATTATGATACTTCTTCCGCGCATTTAGCAGAGCAAAAATCGCTCATTTGATCTTGATATTCTCGACCACAATGTCTACATTCTTTAATCATCCTCAAACCAGTTCCTCATAATATACACCGATCTTTCATATAATGTCGATCCAAAATAGCAATATAATACAGTATTTTCAACGATCAATTCATTTTCAATATTACCGTCATTGTTTAAATCTGGCTAAAGGGTACATTACTCAGAATGACTACACAAATGAATTCTGCACGACGTGGTATTGCAACTGATGAAATGAAATTAGTAGCAAAAGATGAAGATGTAACTTTGGATTGGCTAATTCCAAAAATTGCAAAAGGCTCTATCATTATACCAAGCAATAATGTACGGCCACAAAAAATCCATAACGTTGGAATCGGTAAGGGACTAAAGACCAAAGTTAACGTAAACATCGGAACTTCAACTTTGAATGTTAATTTGGAAGAAGAAATTGAAAAAGCTAAAGTTGCTGTAAAATATCACGCAGATACAATAATGGATTTGAGTGATGGTGGTGACATTGGAAAAATTCGACGTGAGCTTTTACAAGTTGCGCCAATTACTTTTGGCACGGTCCCGATCTACGAAGCTTATAATCATGGCGTTCAAGTTCACAAAAACCCATTAAATTTAACAGAAGATGATTTTCTTAATGCTTTTGAAAATAATGTTAAAGATGGAGTAGACTATACTACCATTCATGCAGGAATTACTAAAGAAATTGCCAAAAGAATCCTAAAAGTGCAAAGATATGGTGGAGTAGTAAGTAAAGGAGGTACAATTACTGCTGCATGGATGCTCAAATATGATAAGGAGAACCCTTACTTTGCTCACTATGATTATCTCATCGAGCTTGCAAGAAAATATGATGTTACTTTTAGTCTAGGTGATGCATTAAGACCTGGATCAATATTAGATTCTCACGATGAATTGCAAGTGCAAGAAATGATTAACATAGCAAGGTTAACTAAGCGTGCTCACGAAAAAGATATTCAAGTAATGGTTGAAGGACCAGGGCATGTGCCTTTGAATGAAGTTGCAGCTAATGTAATCCTTGCAAAATCTTTGATAGGCGATGTTCCGTATTATGTTCTAGGCCCATTAGTAACTGATATCGCATCAGGTCATGATCACATTGCAAGTGCCATTGGCGCAGCTGTTTCTGCAAGTGAGGGCGTAGATTTGTTGTGCTATTTGACTCCCTCTGAACATTTAGCTTTGCCAAATGCAGATGAAGTAAAAGATGGATTAATTGCCTATAGAATCGCTGCACACGCAGCGGACATTGTAAAACTTAGAGATAAAGCAATCAAATGGGATCTAAAAATGACTGAGGCTAGACGTACTCTTGACTGGGAAACACAACTAGCACTATCTATTGATCCAGAGAAAGCTGTAAAAATACATAGTAGAACAGGTCAACTTCCAGGGAATAATGTCCCTTGTACTATGTGTGGCAGCGCATGTGTTTATGTAATGTTGCCACAACAAAGGAAATATCAAAAAGAAAATGAAAATCTACAACAAGTTGAATAGAACTTTTTCTAAATTAGGCACTGTTTCGTAATTCTTTAATTCATTTGCTAGAATCCATTTAGAATCAGAATTTTCCCAATTAAGTTTTACCACTGGATTTTTTGATTCAAACAAAAATGGAAATACTTCCCATTCATGATTTTTGTATTGTGGTGACCCAACTCTCATTTCATCAGCTGCCTTTAGCAGCTTAATCTGGTCTTCTTTTATTCCAGTTTCTTCAAAAATTTCAATTTTTGCTCTTTCCAGAGGAGTTTCATTTTTTTCAATAATGCCACTTATTCCTGCCCATAAATCTTTCATCGTTTTCACATTTTTACTTCGTTTTAAGATGAGAAATTTATCATTATTTTTTATGAATGATGTTACAATTTTTGTTGA
>JAEHKV010000035.1 GCA_016838845.1 Nitrosopumilales archaeon
AAGATGGCGCGATCCCCGTACAGCAGAACGTTGAGAGATTGCCTCTCCTTTCAAGACACAATGCTTGATCCATTTTTGTTCTGCGGGACCACGCTGTTTTAGTCGATAGAATTTATATCCATCGGCATTACTTTTACTATGTTTTTAAACTATTTATTTTTTAGTTAAAAAATTTACAAGAAATTTAATGGAATTTAAGAAAAATTTCTATTTAATTTATTGATATTCAAACCAATTAATAGAATGGCTAGGAGATGTGATTATTGGTTCCTTCAAAAAAGAAAAAACTCAAGTTGATAATCCTGCTTGTAGGCATCTGGTTTGTAATTATCCTTCCATTTCCTTGGTTGATCAACAATCCCAATGTGTCTGAATCTACACTTTTCAACCTTTTACCAATACTTGCGATAATGTCAGTGCCTTTTGTGGTCCTAGGAGTGGTTTGGACTTTGAAGCCAGAGTTAACAACATAAACAGAGATTTGCAAGGTCATTTGTTATTGTTATAGAAAATAACTTACAAGGATCTTTTTTTGTAATTCTATTTATTAAGATGCTATTGTGTGGCTTTGCAATTGTACTATTTTATAATATTTTTTACGTTTTATGATCCATGTGCAAGCCACATTCTTTATCGGATTCATTTTCCCACCACCAACGGCCTGCTCTCAAATCTTCTCCAGGTTTAATTGCTCTAGTACATGGTTCACACCCAATACTTGGAAATCCTTTGTCATGAAGCTTGTTGTATGGAATGTTGTTTGCTTTAATGTAATCCCAGGTTTGATCCCATGTCCAATCAATAATCGGATTTATTTTGATCATTCCATTATGTTGTTCATCGATTTCAATTTTAACAGCATTACCTCTATTTTGAGTTTGGTCACTTCTTAAACCTGTTATCCAGCAATCCAGAGTATCTAGCATTTTGTTTAGTGGATGAACTTTTCTAATACCACAACAAAGTTTTCTGTTTTCTGCACTATCATAAAAAAGATTCATGCCGTTTACTTTAACCATAGTAATTACTTCTTGAGCGTCTGGAAAAGTTATTTCTATGTTTATGTTGTATTTTTTTCTAATTTCATCCATTACATCATAGGTTTCTTGATTGAGTCTACCAGTATCTAATGTAAAGATTCTAGATTTTGAATTAATCTTGTTTAACATATCAATTACTGCTACATCTTCAGCACCAAAACTAGATGCTAAGGCAATCTTTGTTCCAAAAGTATCAAAGCCCCATTTTAGAACCTCTTCTGGGGTTTCTAGCTTTTCATTTAGTTCAGCAATTTGCTCAGGCGTAAATTTGCTCATATATCAAAATCATTTTGTTTGTTTTATAATCATTACTAGTTTTTTCAGACTATTCTAAAATTACAAACAGTTTAGTTCTTGAACCAAGGTTGTTCTTCTAGGTAATCAATTTCTTTAATCATTTCTTCAAGTTTTTTTGTTATGGCAATAACTGATCTATATTCCTCATACATCTCTACTTCCTCTTCTTTTGCTAGTACATGGGCTTCTGCCTCATCAAAGAATTTGTTTTCCTTGTTTAGATGATCATACAGGAATATTGAATATGTTCTCAAAAATCTTGCTACTGGCTCTCTTGCATCTTCACCATTTTTCCATCTACGCAGATGATTTGAAATTAGTCTTGCGATATTTCTTCCGAATTCATGTTCTATCATGAATTTACGGATTTCATCTTTTAGAGAACCATAGCTTGCAACACATGGAAAGTATGAATCCTCCTCTCTGGAATGATGAATTGCATCTACAAATTCTGAAATAATTAATGTGATTTTTTCTATATCTGAAAATGGTATTTCTGTAGCTTTGTATAATTCCTCAGCACATTTTGAGATTATTTTTTCTAGACGACTAACCTGATCATGGTCTGCACGAAGTGTGTCTGTAGCACTCATGGATTAGAATTTCTATTAGATGATATTTTAATTTGAATCTTATCTAAATTGGATTTATTGAAAAAAGTGTCACTTTTTTTGGATCATATTCAATAATACCAAAATGTGGTTTTGCCATTCCTATTCCGTAATATCCTTCAGGACCACCAAGCCCAACACGGATGATGTAGTTTTCATTATTTTTAATAGGAATCTCTTTTTTTTCTAGAGTAAATTTTGATATTTTTTCGATACTGGGAGTTAACTCAGAGAGAATTTCTTTAGGTCCACTTTCAGTTTGAATTATTGCTGCTTCTTCGTGTTGGTGACCACAAAATATGATAAAATTTTCAAAAAGGTTTTCTACTTCCCTAAATGCAGATGAAGGTTTGTAATGATAACCTGCAAAACTAAAAAATTCAAAATCTTCTTCTGAAATCCTTTGCCAGCTTTTCTGGTATAACCAAGATTCTTCCCTTGATCCATTAGGAATTATTTTATTTGGATCCAAAGGCCCACCATGTACACACATTAAATTATATTTTTTATCAATGAGTTCTTGTTTACCATAAGTACCATCTTTGTTCATTTCAAAAAACTCAAGATCTTGTTGATTTAGAGAAGAATGTGCGTCTAAACTTTCAATTGAACTACCGCTTACTGATCGTTTATACAAAAAGGCTTCATCATGATTCCCAATAACAGATTCTAATGAATGAGTTTTTGAAATAATCTGCAGTTTTTCAAGAACCTCTTTTGGATGTGTTCCTCTTTCAAGAACATCCCCCAGATTAATAATTCTCGAAAACTCACCATATTTTTCCTTGAAAGAAGTATGAGTAACTACATCAAGAATTGCTTCTAGTGCTCGGATATCTGCGTGGATGTCAGAAAGAATTAGATCCATGAATTATCTTTCTTCTAGTTCAATTTCAAATTTTCAAATAATAATAATATCGATAACTCAATCAAGCTTGACTGCTTCTTCTTTTAAGTGAACAAAAAGAAGTTAATCTAGTCCATGAATTTGATATTTTTTGGCTTGCTAGACATGATCAGGTCTTATTACAATGAAAATTTTCCCCAGTTCGAATATGGATTTGATTCAAATTTTCTTATAGAGGGTTGGATAAATCTTCAAGATTCAATAGAAAGTTTGTCAGGAACCGATGCTTCCATCGCATCTGCCCCAGTTCTTCTTTTGGTTGCTGGAGTAGTGATTTTCCTTGGAGTTGCTGGTGAAGCATTTTTCAAAAGAACTGGAATACCAGATGTCGCTTTTTTGATGGTTTTAGGAGTGATAATTGGGCCGATTCTAGGAATCATTCAACCTGGTGTTGTCATAGAAATTGTTCCCTACTTTGCTGCAATTGCTTTGATAATAATCATGTTTGACGGTGGCCTAAATTTGGATATTAAACACATAATCAAAACTGCCCACTTTTCATTTGTTCTGGCATTTCTTAGTTTTGCAGCATCCGTAGTTATTGTTACATTGTTTGCACATTTTGGCTTAGTATGGGAATGGTTAGACAGTATTTTACTAGGAACGATTGTTGGGGGAAGTAGTTCCATTATAGTTTTTGGTCTTGTTAGAAACTTTCGAGTGTCAGAAGAAACTAAATCGATACTTAGTTTTGAATCTGCGATAACTGACATTTTAGCGACAATTATTGCGTTCATATTATTTGAAGCAATTCTTGCTGCCAACTTTGATTTTGACCTACTTGGACAAACAATTGGTCGGGCTGTTGCAGTTGGTCTAATCCTTGGATTATGTATAGGAATTCCTTGGATGTATGTTACAACCAAACTTGCAAATGCAAAACACGTGTATATGTTAACTCTTGGAATTTTGTTTGTTTTATTCTTCATGGCAAGTTCCTTTGGAGAGTCAGGAGCTTTAACAGCTCTTGTTTTTGGTTTGATGCTTGGAAACAAAAGGCACTTATCTAGAATTCTTAAGTTTAAACTACCAAAAATCGAGGTAGATGATTCAATGCATAGTCAAGTAACATTTCTTGTTAAATCATTCTTTTTTGTATTTGTTGGACTACTAGCAAGTTTTGGTCAGTTAGAGTATATTGTGTTTGGTGTTTTAGCAACAATTGCAATTTACGTAGGTCGGGTCCTCACTACAAAAGCTACATTGACAAGAAGGTTTTCCAGATTAGATAAGAAAGTTACTCAGGTAATGATTCCTAGAGGCCTTGCGGCAGCAGTACTAGCAACATTTCCATTAACATATGGACTTCCAAATGCAGAAGCATACCCACAGATTGTATTTTTCATAATAATGACTTCTGTAATAATTACAACTATTGGACTTGGAAGAGCAAAGAATATCCCACCACCTGAAAGTGTTGCAGGGGGATATGTAACAAAGCCTTCTGATAGCACTCAAAGTCCTAACAATATTGAACCAAAACCAACAAAATCTGAGTGATGCTATAAGACTATAAATTTGAAAATTAAATGTTTAGTAACTCTTTCAGACCTTTGTAACGATTTCGAATTGTAACTTCAGTTACATTGGCAGCTTCTGCGATGTCCCGTTGTGTTTTATCATCACCATTTTTTACACAGGAAAGATAAAGTGCAGCTGCAGCCAAACCCATTGGATCTTTACCCGCTGAAATTTCATTTTTCTTTGCATCTGTCAGAACTCTAACAGCATAACGCTTTGTTTTTTCAGCAATTCCAATTCTACTTGCAATTCTGGCAACACATTGAATAGAATCAGTAACTGGCATTTTAAGATCCAATTCTTTTACAAGTAATCTATAACATCTTGCAATGTCTTTTCGTTTGATGTTTGCAACTAGTTCAACATCCTTAAGATTTCTAGGTGTTCCGGTATCACGACATGCTGCATATAACGCAGCTGCCATTAATGCGGAAATTGATCTTCCTCTAACAAGACCCTTTTCCAAAGCTTTTCTGTAAATGTATGCTGCTTTTTCAATTACTGCGTCAGCAAGTGCAAGTTTGTCCTTTAATCTATTTAATTCACTAAAAGCTTGTCTAAAGTTCCTATCAACAGGTTCATGAACTTGGCTTCTACTATCCCATGTTCTAAGACGTTCAATTGTACTTTTCATAGTTGCTGTAAGTGGTTTGCCAGATGCATCTTTGTTTAAGGGATTGATAATTGTAGCAAGACCCATATCATGCATTGTTAGCGATGTTGGGGCTCCTGCTCTTGCTCGATCTCCATGTTCATCTTGAGTGAATGATCGCCATTCAGGTCCAGATTCTTGGAGTTTCTCTGATAGCACAAAGCCACATCCGGAACAAAACATCTCACCAGACTCGTTATCAGTAACCATTTTACCTTTCGCACAGCGAGGACACAAATCCTTAGCGGTAGCTGTTTGTCTAACCATAATATCACGAATTTACAGGCTTTTACTTAGTCGTATTTATTAACTATCAACTTAGGCGTGATTTTCAATTTATGATTCATGATACAAATTTTATTTTTGATAACATAGAAAAGTCCTAATTTCATAGAGAAAGTGAATTGGATTGAAATTTTTAAGAATTCTACCAATATTTTTCATACTTTTAGTTTTGATTCCAAGTGCAGAAGCTGAGACAATAAATCTAACAATGGAGGGGGGTATGGATATTGAGATAACTTATCCATCTAAAGCAATACTTGATAGAACTATATCAATTTCTTTTTTGGTAGAAAATAATGGTTGGGAAGATAAACAAGATGTGGTTTTTGTTTTTGGTTCTAGTAATACTATTGTACCAATTCAAAAAAATGAAATTCAAATTGATAAGATTTCAGCAGGGGGCTCCTATGGCGAAACCGTTGATTTCAAGATAGCAGAAGATGCTTCCCCAGGTTCACATTTTCTAAATTTAGAATATTCGCAAGTGTTACTTGCAAATAATGAAGAGCCGCAACCTGCCACCCAAGCGAACATTGCAATTCCAATTTTAATTAAAGAACAACCCAAAGTTACTATTCATACGGTAACTCCAGAATCACTTTTTACTAATGCAGAGTTTCCGTTTACAGTTGAAATAATTTCTGAAGATATTGATATTAATGATGTGAGGTTGGAAATAATTCCTCCCTCCGATGTTGATTTTAGAGGTGAAACACTACATACATTTTCCTCAATTCAACAAAATGTACCAATATCTGTGACATCTAGAATTATTACTCCGTCTCAAGAAATCAATACTGAATATAAAATTCCATTTCAAGTCATAGTGACTTATTTGAATGATCTTGACCAAGAAGAAACTAACTCTAAGACAGTTTCCTTATTAATGCGTCCAAGAACTTTTATGGAATTAACAACGGATGGTGGAGTTTGGATTGGTGATTTTTTTATAGCACCCTATGTTAGTCTAGGAACCATAATTGGAATACCTGCAGGAGCTATTCTATCACTTGCATTAAGAAAAAAGTTTTCAGATAGCAAAAAAAGCAAGAGGAAAAAAAATTAAGAGGATTTTTCTAATTTTCTTGCTCCAGAGTATTTCTGTTCCAATTCATCTGTAAAGAAGAATTTTTCCTCAAAAGCGGGTTTTAGATCATCAAGCCAAATGGCATCTTCATCAAATTCGGCAAAGAATGGTTTTGATACCCAGTCTGGATTTCTTCCTTGTAAAAATTTCAGCACAATAACTTTTTTCCCGTTAATCGTGGTGACTCCATCTACCAGAACCTTGCCTGGTGTTGCTGACATGCTTGGTCCCTTAACGGTTCTTGCAAGGCCACTAACCTGTTTGTAGGCATTTCTAAATATCTCATAGGCTTTCACTAGAGGAATTCCAAAGTAATTTTGTGCACCAGTATCCCTTACAACAAACATGTAATATGGAATGCAGCCTAGCTGGACTTGTTGCCTCCACATCTCAGCCCACATATCAGCATCATCGTTGATGTGAGCTAAAATGGGGGACTGTGTTCTAATTTCTGAACCTGTTTCTCGGACGCGTTTTATTGCGGCTTTAACTGCTCCAGTAGAAAGTTCTTTGTGATGATTGAAATGAGCCATAAATGCCAGATGCAATCCTTTGTTAGTAACTTCTTCAAAGGTTGCTAAAGTCTCGTCAGCATCATCATCTGTAAGAAATTTGTATGGCCAATATGCCAAGGCCTTGGTACCTATTCTAATAGTTTTAAGATTCGGAAGATCAGCTTCTAACAAGGTGTCAATGTAAGTCCTAAACATTTTTGCTTTCATGATCATTGGATCACCGCCTGTAAACAAGACATCTGAAATTTCTTGATGTTCTCTGAGATATTGTACCAATTGTTCTCCTTCCTTCATAGCGAATTTCATTTCATCCATACCAACAAACTGTGGCCATCTAAAACAGAAAGTACAGTATGCATGACATGTCTGACTTTGGCTTGGAAAGAAAAGACAGGTTTCGTTATACTTGTGTTGCATGCCATAAAGTTTAGTTCCGTCTTTGAGTGTTGGTACATTAAGTTCAAGTTGGCCTGCTGGATGAGGATTTAATTGAAGACGAATTTCATTCGCAAGTTCTTGAATCGCTTTTTTATCTGCACCACTCTTAAGAGCTGATGCCATCTGTTCGTAATGAGGGGGAAGCAACATTTCCTTTTGGGGAAACGTCAGAACAAATATTGGATCGTTTGGAATATTATTCCAATCAATGAGTTGTTCTACGACATAGTTATTGGCCTTAAATGGAAGTACATTTGCAACTACTTCCATCTCAAATTGTTGTTCTTCAGAAAGTTTCTGAATTTGGGGAATATTACGAAAATTAGTTAAAGTATAAGATTGTATTCGTGGAGATTCGGTTTCACTCCAAACAGATTCCTGTAAGGTCATTTTATAAAATAGTCAATTACCATTGTTAAAGGTTAACGTATCTAGTTTGGTGAGCTACGCACGGATTTAGTTTGCTTAAATTTTGTAAAAATTTCTACTATCAACCAACAATTAGAATTGACTGTGTAGGCTTTCCTTACGATTTTTTCAATTAAATTATAGTAGAATAATGATTAGCCATGGCTGAAGAAGTGAGCAATATACCAATAGGAGAATTTGAGACGGTTTCCCAGCTAGTTGCTTCTTCAGAATCGCTTCAGATCGCTTTTGCGATTCTGATCGTTGGTTTAATATTGATTGGTGTAATTTACCGTAAATTTTCACATTGGATTTCATCTCAAAAACTCAACTATTCACGTCCACATGTCGCTAGATTCGCTCGCGAAGCTGTTTTACCATTTTTTGCCATAGCACTTGTTTCATCAACTAACGCGTACATACAAAGTACTGAATTATTTGAAGGAGAGGATGTTTTTTCAGAAGGTAAATTAGGTCCAGCTGAAACTTTTGCAAAAATTTTAGATACTATCAATATACTTGTTATCGGCTGGACAATATCTCATCTTATTCCAATCGGTTTAACAAAACGTGAGGCTTCAATTTTAGAGAAAGAAGATTTTGACGAGTGGGTTAACATGAGAGGATTTCCAGATGATGATGGAGATTTATTTCACAAATGCTTCAAATGGCGTTCGCCAAAGACAACTCCTTATGAAATGAAAGATGAGGAGTTCAAAAAATATTTAGAAACAAAAAAAGGTCTTGAATTTTTGGAAAAATATCGTACTTCTAAGGGTCTATCAGTTGGCAGTTATGAAAAATTAGTAGATGACCCCTTTGACGTGTGGAAAAAATCAGAACGAAGTAAGTATGAAAAATATTTTAAAAATTGTATTACAGGAAAAAACCAGACTGGACAAAAACTTAGGCCAAATGTAGTACCAGAAGAGATCTATCCTATAGATATATGGCGAGAGCAAAAGAAACGAGGAAATTATTCACCAATTATTCCAAGTGGAAGGCCCCCGGGCTATGCAAGAAAACAAAAAGAAGGAGTTCCCAAGTCAGCAAAACAAATTTTGCCAATTGGAGTTTTTATTGCCACAGTGATTGGTGTTGTTTCATGGTGGGGTGTTGATTTGGTAGTGTTGGCTACTGCTACCGGAGGCATTGCACTTGGTGTAGGGCTAGCACTAAAAGAAACTATGGAAAATTACTTTGCATACATAATGATTAGAAAAGACAAGATTGTCAAAGTAGGGGATAGGATAACACTACCAAGTGGATACAATGGTTTAGTATTCAAGATTACCCCCAGAGTTACGTACATCAGGCATGGTCTCAATGAATCTTTGGCAATTGTTCCTACTAAGCAACTTGTTTCAGCAGAAGTTATCAACTTTACAAAAGAATTCAAGCTAGTCCCTGCTGGAATTGAGGTTGGGGTTTCTTACCTAAATGATCCTAGGCAAGTTGAAGCAATTCTAATTAAGATCGGCAAACGTGCAATGAAAGAAGTAAAGGATGGTAATGGTGTCCATCTAGCCAGACAGAAAAGATGCCCATACCTAGATGAGCACAAACAAAGCTGTGGATGTGACAAAAATATACTTGTTGATGTAGGTGATCCGGTCGTAAGATTTAACAGCTTTAATGATTCATCGCTTGATTTTGCAGTACGTGTGTTCGTTAGAGATTACGGTTCTCAGTTTAAGATGAAAAGTGAGATGCGTGTTATCATGTATGAAGAATTCAAAAAGTATGACATCAGAATACCATGGCCAATTCGAACCGTTTACCAAGGTGATGAGAAAAGAGAGGCGGAAGAGATTGGAAAACTTGATCAAGAACGTGATAAGGTAATTGATGAGTATGGCCCAACCAAGGGAATTGGGGCAGCAGAAGAAGAAGACTAATCTATACTCCTCAAAAACTTAAGAGTCCCTTTTTTCTCGTTGATTTATTGACAAAATTTACTGTAATAGGCGGTAATGCTTCTCAAGATTTAGCAAAAAAAGTAGCGAAAAGACTCAAAGCAACTTACATCAGGACTGAATTAAGGACTTTCCCAGATGGGGAAAATAAAATTACTTTTAGTTCAAAACCTAAAAAAAGTAAAATTGTAGTAGTACAGTCAGTTTATCCACCAGTTGATTCAAATTTAATTCAGTGTCTATCTATTATTTCAAAGGCTAAACAATTCTCATCCAATGTAATAGCTGTTATTCCATACATGGGATATGCACGTCAAGATAAGGAATTTCTTCCTGGAGAAGTAGTAACAATGCAAGTAATTGCCAAGCTGTTTAAAGCGATAGGTGCTACAAAGATAATTGTTGTTGATATTCATAGCACAACAGGTTTGAAATATTTCAAAATTTCAACAAAAAATGTATCAGCGGTAAATGAATTAGTGAAATATTTTAAAAAATTAAAACTTAGAAAACCGCTCGTTGTTTCTCCTGACTCAGGGGGTAAAAAACGTGCAAAAAATTTTGCAAAACTTTTAAAATCAGATTACATTGCATTAAAAAAACAACGTAATAGAAAAACAGGTAAAGTTAAGATAGTTTCTTTAAATCACAAGAATGTTGTCGGAAAAGATCTAATTTTGGTTGATGATATGGTTAGCACTGGAGATAGCATTATCAAGGCGACAGAATTTTTGAAAAAACAAAAGTGTAACAAAATTTTTGTTGCTTGTACTCATGCCTTATTGATTAATAATGCTGAAAAAAAGATCAAAAAAGCTGGCGTTTCTAAAATCGTGAGTACAAACTCAATACCAGGTAGTACTTCTGTAGTTGATGTTTCAAATATAGTGGCTAACGCAATAATGTAATGCATAAAAATTTGACAAGGACGGTTTTAGTAAAATGAAACTAGTTTTTTTGGGAACTGCAGGAGCACAGCCTACAGAAAATCGAGGTTTGACGTGTATTTGTTTAGAAAAAGATGGAGAGATTCTAATGTTTGATGCTGGAGAAGGAGCACAAGGTTCCTATTTGAAGTCAGGATTAGGCTGGAATAAAAAAATGAAAATTTTTGTTACACATCTTCACGGAGATCATTGTATTGGAATTCTTGGTTTATTGCAAACCATGACGTTACAACGTAGAACAGAGCCTATTGAGATCTTTGGACCAGAAGGAATTGAAGAGTTTATTGCAGCTAACATAAAAATTTTGAAATTTGGGTTATCATTTCCAGTTATGATTACATCTGTAATTGAAGAAAAAATTGTCGATGAAGGAACTTATTCTGTTTTTGCATGTAAGGCTGAACATTCTGTACTTACATATTCATATTTATTTCAAGAAAAGGACAAACCGGGCAGGTTTCATCCTGAAAAAGCAAAACAATTAGAAATTCCTGAAGGTAAGTTATGGAACCAGCTTCAAAAAGGTCAAGAAGTTAAAGTTGGGGATAAGATAATCAAACCTTCAGATGTTCTGGGAGAGAAAAGATCAGGAAAGAAAATTGCGATTTCTGGAGATACAAGACCAACTAAAAAGCTAGAAGAATTTTTTAAAAATTGTGACTATCTTGTTTTTGATTCAACCTTTTTAGATGAATTGAAAGATAAAGCAGTGGAAACTTTTCATTCTACGGCAAAAGAAGCTGCAATCTTAGCAAAGAGTGCAAATGTTACTAATCTAATTTTAACACATTTTTCTGCAAGATACAAAGATGAAACTGTGTTAGTTGAAGAAGCTAAAACTGTTCATGATTCTGTAATTGGTGCAAAGGATCAACTTGAGATAGAAATTAAATAATTATGTTTGAATTTATTAAAGACAAATTAAAAAATGCCAAGAAAATAGTTTTTGTTACTGGCGCAGGAATTTCTCAAGAAAGTGGCATCCCAACTTTCAGGGGTAAAGATGGATTTTGGAGAAAATATGATCCAATGAAATTAGCCACGATTGATGCCTTTTACGATGACCCAAAGTTGGTCTGGGAGTGGTATGAGGATAGAAGGAAAAACATACTTGCAGCATCGCCCAATCTTGGCCACAAAGCAATTGCTGAATTAGAAAAATATTCTCAGATTGCAGTACTTACACAAAATATTGATGGTCTCCATCAAAGAGCAGGAAGCACAAATGTTCTGGAGCTGCATGGAAGTATAATTAGAATAAAATGCACGGTTTGTGATTTTAGCGATGAAATTCCATCCAGTTTTGAATTACTCCCTCCTAAATGTAAGTGTGGGAATATCTTAAGACCTGATGTTGTGTGGTTTGGTGAAGCACTCCCTCAGGATGTGTGGAAGAATGCTATTGTTCATGCAAACTCTTGTGATGTAATGATTATTGCTGGGACGTCATTGGTTGTTTCTCCTGCTAATACACTTCCAATTTATGCAAAACAAAACAATGCATTTCTAATTGAAATAAATCCTGAAAAAACAATAATGTCATCAGATATGGATTTATCAATACAAACAACATCGGCTAAAGCTTTGCCCGAATTAGTTTCTATTTTTAATTGATTTTATAATTAAGATTGTGAGAACACACCATTAATTATAGTGTCAGGAGAATCTACTGGATTAAACACGGATGAGGCAATTGTTCCATAGTCTTCATGCTCAACAATCATATCAATAAAGTAAGAAGTTTTTATTGCATCGTTTACAGATGCTTCAAACATAGAAGAATAAAATGTTCCTATGAAAAGATCTTTTTCAGTTGTCCTTAAAATTACTGTGACGCTTATTGTTTTGCCGGAAGTATCTTCATACTTAAGCATGACACTATCATCAGATTGTTGGCTAGTTTTAAGAGACAGTGTTTCAAATGTTTGTGTGGTCTGAGTTTTAGTTACAGTGGTTGTGGGGAATGAGGTTGGGGTTGTTTCTTTAGAAGGTGATATTGTAGCGTGTCGTTCTGTTGATTCTGAAGATGTTGTAGTATGTTCTGTTGATTCTGAATTTGCTTCTTGAGAATCACCTAGGATCCCACCAAAAGAGAATACACTTAGTGTTGATTCGCCTAAATCTTGAATTTGATCGCTTAACAGTTTTCCATTATCACTAATCGTTGTTTGTGTGTTTTGTATAGTATCATCTGTTATTTTCTTCAAATCAGTTTTTGTAGAATCAATGTTTGCAGAAAATTCCGGCAATAATTGATTAATTTCATTTGAAAAAATTATCCCACCGCCAAGTATGACAGCCCCAATTATTGCTAGTTTAATCTTCATGTTTGTGAATTAGAAAATTGTCATTTTATCCCAAGACTAAAAAAATTGATTTTATCAACTCGAAATTTCTTAACTTTTCATGAGTAACAAATTATTCTGCTCATGAAGCCAGCCAATCAATTATCTCTTCGATGGCATTAGAAGTTAGAATTATCTTGATTGGACCAAGCGGTGATTCGTCTGCTTCATCACATAAAACCACTGAATCTGCTAAAGCCGCCTGTTTATTCAGATAAAACCATGTTGTGTTCTCTCTCAAGTTCTTTTTCATAAATCGCCTATAGGCCCGTTGTGAACGATGGGAATGGATTGTTTCATAGATATTACTCAAACTTTCAAGGTTTTGTGAAGACGCTTTTAATGAAGTGTCATCTGCTTGAATTTCCATATCAGGTAATACATTAGAAACAGCTTGTTTAACCTTAGATGGATCCTCTGATGGATTAATAGAACAATACACATCTATTTGACAATTAAGGTCAGGGATTTCCAATTACTCTTTCCAGCTTTGAATAACTTGGTATGCGGCTTCAATTAATTCGTCCTTTGTTAATTCATTATTTGAAATACTTTCATCTGCCGATTCAATGGATTGCCCTACTCCAACACCAAGCTCGCGGTTGTCTCTTTCTTCAAAAATTTCTCTGCTTTTTGAATCATCGGATCTTCCACGCTCATGTAGAAATGTAAAACGTGTGTTAGTTGTTGCAAGAATCGAAAGGAGTTTTACATTTGCTGATTTTTTTAGGACTTTAATTTCATCATTTGATCTGATACCATCAATTACAATAACGTTAGAATTAGAATTTTCAATGGATGGCTTGATCAATTCAGCAACTGCCCCAGGTCCATTTTTTTCTCTTAATTCTAGCATTAACTTGCCAAGATTTTGACCTGTTGGTTCAATGTTTCTTTTTTCCGCTTCTACCCTTACTGCATCACCCATATTGATGATTTCAAATCCTTTTTCTTTCAAACCATTTGCAATTGTAGATTTTCCGGCACCTGGCATTCCAGTGAGACAAACTATTAACTTTGACAAGTTCGTTGATGATTCTGAAATGGGGTCTATGAAGTTACCGGAAATTATTATAAAGATAATATCGAAAATGCTGTAATGCGAACTTTTGTGGCTACTGAAATAAACAACAAAGAATTGTTAGACTCTATTAAAAAAACACAGTCAGAACTTGACCTTAGAGCAAAACCAATCAATCCTGAAAACATGCACTTTACTTTGCTATTTCTTGGTGAGATCTCAGAACAGATTGCATACAAAGTTCAAGATTCATTGAGTAAAATTGAATTTTCGGAATTTGATGTCTCTTTTAGGGAAATTGGGGCGTTTCCAAAGGCAAGAGCCCCAAGGGTTGTATGGATAGGCACGGATGAGGAAGGAGGTAAACAACTTTGTGATCTAGCCATTCAAGTGCAAAATGCTTTGTCTCCCTTGGGATTTCATAGTGATAAACCATTTCGGGCTCATATCACTATCTTTAGAATTAAAAACCAGATTGGAAATATTTCAGACAAGTTGGAAAGATATAGTTCAAAATCATTTGGGGTACAAAAGATATCTGAGATAAAACTCAAGCGAAGTATTCTTACACCAGAAGGGCCAAACTATTCGGATTTGCAGGTGATCAAAGCAAAATGAAACAAGTCTTAAACAAAGCTAAAAGAAATGTAATACCTTCCAAGAAACTTCAAACTGAAAAGTCCAAAGTTGCACACATTGCTTTTAACTCGGTAGAAAAACAAGTTTCAAAATATCCGGAGGTTTTGTCTGTGGAGTTTGGTGGATCATATGCAAAAGGAACCTGGATTTCAGAAATAGCTGATATTGATATATACTTAAAATTCAAAAAATCAACGTCAGAAAAAAAATTTGCTGCAATTGCAAAGAAGATTGGTTTTGATTCTATGAAAAAATTCAAACCCTATGTAAGATTTTCAGAGCATCCTTACGTTGAAGCTCATGTCAAAGGTACCAGAGTAAATGTTGTTCCGTGTTATGATGTGACAAAAGGAGAGTGGCAAAGTGCTGCAGATAGGTCCTCGTTTCATACAAGATTCATGTTGGAATCTCTTTCTGGTCAGATGAAGGATGTTGTAAGATTGCTCAAGCAGTTTCTAAAAAGCAATAGTGTTTATGGTGCTGAAATAGCAAAACAAGGATTTAGTGGATACGTAGCCGAAGTTTTGGTTTGGAATTTTGGTAGTTTTGAGGGTGTGATTAAAAAAATTGCAAAACTGAAGCAAAATCATGTTATCGGAAAAGCTTCGAAAAAATTTGACACCCCAGTGGTGATAATGGACCCGATTGATGACAAAAGAAATCTTGCTGCAGCAATTTCTACGGAAAATGTTGGTAAATTTGTTCTAACGTGTAGGGCATTTTTGAAAAAACCATCACTTTCATTTTTCAAATCTAGGTCCAGTACAAAGAAAAATTTGAAGGATGTGATTGTAATCGAGTTCAATTATTCTGCTAGAAGCCCTGATATTATCTGGGGACAGATTAAGAGGGCAGCTAATGCTCTGGCAACTCAGATGGAGATTGAGGGATTCAAGGTGTTGCGAAATGGGGCAGCCACAGACGAGAAAAAAGAAGCAGCCCTATTTTTTGTCTCACAGGCACTAGAAATTGAGAAAAAGATGGTTAGAG
>JAEHKV010000036.1 GCA_016838845.1 Nitrosopumilales archaeon
AGATAAAAGTGAAAGAACTCATGATTCTAAAGAGCTTGATACATTAGAACTTGCAAGAGAATTTGAAGAACTAAAATCATTTATCGAACAATTTGGTGGTGGAAATTACAATAGTAATTCTAAATTCGAATATATCCTCCACGAAATTAAAATTGAATTAGCTAACAGAGATTCAGAACAGGTTGATGCAAAGCTTGAGGAACTAAAACAACTAATTGAGAGATATCTTCCAATGCGATCTAGGTCAGCAGTAATTGAAGCCCAATTTGATAACGATAAACTAATTCTTTCAGGTGCAGTATACAAAACCCTTTCATTCAGTGAGGATTTATTCATAGATATTTTTGATCAACGAGGCAATTTAGTTAACGAAGTAGCATTGAAGGACGGCGCATCTGGTCATTTCAGTAAGGTAATATCACAACCATTTTCGCCTGGAGTTTATGTGGCACAACTAGAATACCATGATCTTATAGTAACCGATTTCTTTTCGGTTAACTAGTTTCTTTTTTTAATGTTATTTACTATACTGAAAAGCTGTCTTACTGCTAATTTTGGATGATGTGTGCCTAAATTTTATTTTTTTAGAATAGGTTTGTCTTTTCCATCATTTGCTCTTTCAGCATCAAATGTATCTTGATGAGCTGGATCCTTGTGCATGTAACTATAATCTCCTCCTTCTGCTTTTCTGCAGAATTTTTTATGAACTGCTTCTTCGATCTTTAGTGTGGTTTCATTTTCATGAAATATTCGTTTTCCGCAATCTTCGCAGATAATTTCAGGCATGTCACTCGTCGGTTTCAAATGTATTTAGATGTTGATACGAACTGTTAACTAGGAAACTTCTGTATCATTGATATGTTTCAAGTAAAATGTGCTGATTGTAGTTGCCTTCCAGAGGAATGCAAGAATAGTAAATCACCAAAAGAATGTCCAAATTGTACATGGGAAGAATGTTGTTGCTATAATGCGATTAAAAATGGTAGATAATTTAGAACAGTATATCGTGATCGGTGTAATAGTTGCCGCCGTAGCCATCTTTGTTGGCACAAGAATATTTCTAGTTTTTAGAAAGTAGCTTTTTCTTATTTACATTTGATACGAACTGTTAATAATTGTCCGCACAGGTTTCAAGTCTAACGAGGGTGCATGAGACCTGTGCAGATTGTGAATCGTTGTTTGGACGATGAAATAATCACAACTATTTTTCAAATAAGTTTGGTTGGTATATGTTTAGGATCCTTTTGGTGAGATCAGTTTGAAATTTATAAAATTGCGATCATCATTTCATCGACACCATCAACCTTAAATGAAAGCTAGTCACGAAATGAGAGTTTAATTCACTTTTTTTAACACATTTAGATGTTTAACTTTAAAGAACAATCAAATGGCAGAACCTGATCTAGTTCCTTTTGCGACGTGGTCTGCAATTACTGGAATTTTAATAATTATTTCTGCTCTGAGTTACAGGGCTTATCTAAGGAGAAGAAAAAATGAAACACCTTCGCCTTGAAAAAAAAGGATTAAGAGGACTCGCTATAGCGGAAAGCTTCAAACAAGATTCTAAAAAATCAATTCTAGCAGGAATAGTTATGCGTCGAGATTTTGTGATCGACGGCTTTGTTCTTGGTAATGCAACACTTTCTGGTGATGACGCAACTGATGAAATAATCAAAATGTATGACAAACTGGGGAGGCCAGACATCAGTTATGTTTTGATTTCTGGAATAATCCTCTCCATGTATAACATGGTGGACATCAAAAAGATTCATGAAAAATTAGAGATTCCAGTAATTGGAGTTACATATCAAGACTCGGCTGGAATCGAAGAAGCAATCAAGCATCATTTTCCTGATTCCTTTGAAAAAAAGATTGCTGAATACAAAAAGTTGGGCAAACGAGAAAAAATTTCGTTAAAAACCTCGTATGATGTTTACGTCAGAAGTGAAGGTTGTACCGTTTCAGAGGTTACACATCTACTAAATGACTTGACATTGCAAGGATCCTTGCCAGAACCCCTCAGAGTTGCACAATTATTGGCAAAAACACTTCTTGACAGCTAAGCTTCCGAAGCTGATTTTCCGCCATCTACGTCAAGAACTGTTCCAGTAATCCAGTTTGCTTCGTCAGACGCCATAAAAAGCGCTGCATTTGCAACATCTACCGGTTCTCCAATTCTATTCAACGGCAATCTATCCTCAAGAACCTTCCTAGCCTCTGGATCATCCAGGTACGGTTTCATCATTCCAGAGTTGATTATTCCTGGGTTAATACAATTACAACGAATGTTTTGCCTAGCATATTCTACAGCAATTGCTTTTGTAAACATGCTTATTGCTGCCTTTGTTGCTGAATAAACTGCCAAGTGTACTCTAGGAATCGCCCTCTCACTAGATATGGAGCCAATGTTGATGATGACGCCACTTTTTACATCGCTCATTTTACTCAAAACAGCTTTGGTAGGTTTGAAAACACCTTGAATGTTTATGTTAATCATCTTGTTGATTTCAGATTCTGACATTTCATGAAAATGTATAGGATCATTTAACGCACCTGCACCATTTACCAAAATGTCAATCTTTCCATATTCGTCAACCACTTGTGATACTGTTTGAGCAACTTGAGCTTCATCCGTAACGTCACAAGTTATGGAAACACTTTTGTCTTCATGTCCTGCATCCTTGCGAGCCTTTTCAAGAGTTTTAAGATTTCTTCCTAACAGAGCAACCATAGCTCCTTCTTCAAGAAAACGTTTGACAATACTAACTCCAATATCACTAGATGCACCAGTTACGATCGCAACCTTATTCTCAAGCCGCATGGGTCTATAGATTTCCTTCTTGTCTTAAATTAATTGTGCAAATCTGCGGATTTCGTAGCTTGTTTCAGATAAGCTAGAATTCCCGTATAATCTAAATCCCCAAACCCATTTTCTATTGCCTTTTGGTAAATCTCTTCTGCTCTAGTACTCATTGGTAGAGTAACACCGAAGGATTTCGCAGCTTCATTTATCGTATTAAGATCTTTTTTCAAATTATTCATAGTAAATGTGGGTTCGAATTTGTCGCTGATCATTTTGTAGGCCTTGTTTTCACTCATTCCCGTTTTGAAATATGTAGAGTTGAGAATTTTCAAAAATGTTTCAGGATCAATCGATGATGCTCTTGCAAGAATAATTCCCTCGGAAATTGCGAGTGCTATCATTGCTATTTGGAGATTCATTGCCAGTTTGACAGAATGTGCTACGCCACTTTGTCCAAGAAAGAAAATCTGCTTTGCAATAGTTTCAAAAACCTTCTTGTGTTTGTTGAACACTTCTTCGTTCCCAGATGCCATTAG
This sequence comes from Nitrosopumilales archaeon, assembly GCA_016838845.1. Taxonomy (GTDB): domain Archaea; phylum Thermoproteota; class Nitrososphaeria; order Nitrososphaerales; family Nitrosopumilaceae; genus DRGT01. The sequence continues at coordinate 3,340 of JAEHKV010000036.1, forward strand.
GACCAATCCACCTTTGATTGCGGCATTTGGGCCACCCATGACAGGTATTTCAAGAAGAGTTATTCCAGATTCCATGAATTGTTTAGAAATTTGTTTGGTTTCATTTGGATTAATTGTACTCATATCTGCAACAACCAAGTTTTCATAGTTCCCTTGAACGATTCCATCATGTCCAAACGAAATTTCCTTGACTACAGCCGCATCCTTTACACAAACTATTACCAATTCAGATAAACTTGCAACATCTTTTGGGGAATCAACTACTTTGGCACCGTGATTTTTTAGTTCAGACGTTTTTTCTTTTGTTCTGTTGTATACTATGAGTTCGTGACCTGATTCTAACAAATGAAGTCCTACAGCGTTTCCAAGCATTCCGGTTCCAATCAATCCAATTTTTGTCATCAGTTATCGTCTTTCCTCGTTTTTTACCTTCCATTTTTCATTTCCAATTAAAGAAGCCTCGAATTCTAAATGTCCAATCACTCTATCACCTTTACGAACCATTGCAAAATCTGATTTTCTCATCCTGAGGACTCTTTCATTTGGTTTGTATCCGCCTTCTATCACTTTCACCTTGAAACGTTTGCTTGCTCTTATGAGAAGTTTTCTTGCTGTTTGTACATCGCCCATCCAGGAAAACATTTCAAAGGAACCAAAATTTTTTGTTATAATATCATAATCATATAGTCTAGCTTCAAAATCCATTCCTTTGTCTTTGGCTTGAGCATTCATCCATGAAACCAATTCTTTGGTCTTACCTTTCTCGGCTCCAAATGTTTCAGAATTCTCCATGATATTCCAAAACTAGATCAAAATCCATCAAAAAACCTTCTCTTTGTTAAACTAAAATAGCGATTTTGCAATCAAAACCTATGCTTAGAGTTGATTGTACCGATGTTGACCCAATCAAGCACGAGTTGGTTGTGTATGTCTCTGACCAAGTAGGTGCCATTCCCACTCTAAAACTGCATGATTTTACTCTCTCACCAATAGATGACAATGAAACCATCAATAGACAGGCAGTCATCACATCCATCAAAGAATTTCTCGATTCCATTGGGGAGATTAGAAACTTTGCTGTAATATCCAACTCTGACACAATTCTGATTAAATCGGTCTATGGGAAAACCATCAAAAGGAAACCAAAACCTGTGGAAAAAATGTTTTCATGTCCTCACTGTGGATTTGTAACACAATACGAGGTTGAACATAACAACCACATGAAAATTCATTATATCTGATTAGTTTTTACAACTGAAATTTGGCAGGATGTTTATATGTTTCAAGTTTTAAATTATTCCATGGACAAAAATGAGAATGTAAACAAAATTTATTGTGAAAAATGTGATTCTATTTTCGAGTCTAGATCTAGCTATGACAAACACTTTGAGAAACATTCTTCGGCAGTTTCCTGTGAGTCTTGTCCACTGGACATGGCAATTCAAAAACTTGTAAACCTATTTCGAAGAATAAAATAAGAATTTGTCAAAAACAATTTGGAAGAAATTATTTAAGGTATAGGAGATTCTAAGTTTTATTGAGTAAAAAAGGTATAATCGTAGGTGGAATAGCAGCCGCAGTAATCATTGGAATTATTGCTTCATATAGTACTACACAATTTGACTCAGAGACTCTTAATCTTGACATGGGTCGTACTCATGGCACCATATCAACGGCGATGGGCTCTCCAATCCTTGGCAATCCTTCAGCACCTATTACTATTGTAGAGTTTGGTGACTATCAATGTTCTCAATGTTATAACTGGTTTCAAAATACTAAACCACAAATTATTGAAAACTTAATCGATACTGGAAAAGCAAACTTGGTTTTTGTTGATCTAGCATTTCTTGGAAGAGATTCTATTCCAGCTGCTGCAGCATCATACTGCGCAGAAGAACAAGGAAAATACTGGGAGTATCATGATCTTTTGTATTACTCTCAACAAAGAATAGATGATGGCTGGGCAAACTCGGAACGACTAAAGGCATTTGCATTTAGCCTCGATTTAGACATGGAAATGTTTGACAGCTGTGTGGACTCTGGAAAATTCTCAAAAAGAGTTCAATTCAATACTGCTGAGGCTGGAAAGCAAGGAGCCACAAGCACGCCTACATTTTTTATAATCAATTCTGAAGGAGAACAACAAAAGATTTCAGGTGCACAACCATTCTCGGTTTTTAAAGACGTAGTTGACTCCTTGACATAGATTGACAGAATCCATCAAACTAGTTTTTTCAAATTTTCCTTATGTAGTTTTAGCATCAGTAATTTTTGTCGGTCTTTTAATCCCACTTTTAATTATCTCAGAATATATTTTTCTTGAACCGTTTCTTATTGGTCATATTGCAGCGGACAGAGAACTGGGGTTTGTTTTAATTATTGTAGTTTCAGCGTTGTCAGGTCTTGTTGTTTCAATGAATGTTTTTAGAATTCGATTAATGCGTATGTCGAAAAAGAAAATGGGCGGAAGCGTTTTTGGATCAGTTATTGGTTCGGTTGCTGGTGTTTGTGGTTGTGGCCCACTAGGCTTTGCGATAATCTCAACATTTGGAAGCATAGGCGGTGTGGCTTTCTCGTTTTTAACTACTTATGAAATTCCATTAAGGCTAGCCGCCATTGGATTCTTGGCTTTTGTATACTACACCACAACAAAATCATTGAAAATTGAATGTCAACTTAACAACAACAAGTAACAATCTTTATTTTTAATCCAATCATTCTAGAAACAAATGTCAGCTAGAACTTGGCTTGGTGGGATCTACCTTAGGGAAAGAGGTCATGGAATAGTTCTCCGAGCTCTAGATCACTACAGAAGACGAGTTGCAAACGTTGGTTCCGATCCACAGATACGTGACGTTCCTTCACTTAGAATGATGGTTGTAGAAGAAGGAAAGAAAACGGCAGAAAAGGTTCCATTGGTAATTAAAATAATTAATGCCGGACTAGACAATCCTAAACTGATTGAGCAGGTCGAGTTTGAGGTCCCATTAATTGAAAAGGCTTTGAACTGTTACAAATCTGACATTGAAAAAATTGCCCACACAATGGAGAAGAGATACACCTATCTTTTTGATGAACCAAAAAACCTTCAGGACGATCTTCCACTGATCAAGGAAGCTCTTGTCAAAATCAAGCAATTTGGATAATTCTGACAAAAGATACCAATGATTACCATTCAGAGTGAGAATTTCCTCAAGAAAAAAAAATTACACCAATTAAGCAAACTTTTGAAATGCTAGTATCTATTTCTCTCTCCTGGAAACCTTTCTTGTTGACAGTTATCTATGTTCCAATCAGACCTAACAAAAGTACCTCTGAGGTCGAAGAATTGGAAGAAGCCGAAGAAAGCTAGAACTTTAGACTTTGACGTTTGAAAAGGAATTTTCTGGTACTATTAGTTGCTCGAACATTTCAGGATGAATTATTTTCGCTAGAATCTCTAAACCTGTCACCGCTCTGATACTTGGTTTTGAAAAGTAAGCATTTGCGTCAACACAATAGACTTTGTTGTCTTTGACAGCTCGTAAAGATTTCCATTCGGAGTCATTCTTTAGAAATTCATTATACTCTGAAACAGTTCTCTGTGTGTCAAAACCGCAAGGCATTACAATTATGACATCTGGATCCGATTCTTTGATTTCATTGAATTCCAATCTTCTGGAATGTTCTCCCATCTTACTAATTTGGTTGGTTCCTCCAGCAAACTCTACCATTTGGGGCACCCAGTGACCAGATGTGAAGAACGGTTTGATCCATTCTATTCCAAGAACCTTTGGTTTTGTGGCGTAATCTTGATTTTTGATATGATCAATTCGATTTTTTAGGGAATCATAGAGTTGCTCCCCTTCATTTTCCTTGCCAACAAGTTTGGCGACCACGCCAATGCTGTCTAAAATTTGTTCCAGGTTGTGCGGATCTACAGAATGTAGCTGTGGTTTCTGATCTAGAATTTGCATGGCCTGTTCTACCTGATTTGTATGAGCTGCACAAACCTCACAGGTTGTTTGCGATAGTATTAGGTCAGGTTTTGCGTTGATTAGATTATTTTCATCCAGAACAAAGATGTCTTGTCCATCTCGCATCAATTCACATATCTTTTTGTCTATTTCTGGACTAGACATTGTAGAACCATCAATTACTGTATCAATAACGCGCGGCTTTGTTTTTGCGTCCTCTGGATATAGGCACTCATGTGTCACACCATACAACTTGTCTTGTGCACCCAACTCATAGATAAGCTCGGTTGCACTTGGTAGAAAGGAGACAATTCTTTCAGCCACCATGATTCCATTTCGTTTTTGTTCTTTAAACATCATGCGTTGACCTATGGTGAAACTGTTCCATTAGGCAACTTAATACCAGAATTCTCTATAGCAGAATCGTGCCTGATTCTCAGGATATTAGAAAGGCGATTGAGGTAAAATGGAACGAATACCTCTCGAAATATGGGAATTTGTTTTCATCTGATAGTATCTCTGGTTCTAGTCCGCCATCTGTTTTTGTTGGATCCTATAACTATCCGAAAGTGAATGTCGGTCCAATGGTTCCACCAGTCCATGGTGACACCAGCATTCTTGATCTGCCGGAACGATGGACCGGAAAATCACTTGATGAAATTGTCAATTACAGATTAAACTTGATTAGAGGAATTCAAAAGGTTCGTGTGAATGAGCCGACCGGCAGATACATTGAGAATCTACAAGAAATGGCAATGTCAGAAAAGGCAACCGACTCTGACCTCCAATTCTATAAGAAAACAAGCCCTGTTGGATTACTCGATGGGTACAATGCACCGTTTGGTCCAATTGGTGAGATAAAATCTGTCAAGTTTTCGTCCAGCGTTTCGGAACGACACATCGAAAAATCATACTATGATAGAGACCTCAAAGCTTCGGACGCCGTTCTAAAGTTGTATAATTCTGGAATAGAGATTTCCAAAATTCAAAAGTGTTTTAGCATTGGAATGTTTGGCAAGAAAAGAAAACTCGTTCCAACACGATGGAGTATAACAGCCACCGATGATATCATATCCAAATCGCTAATTGATGAAACATTAGATTATCCATTGATAGATGGAAATCGAATTTTTCATTTTTCACATCTTGGAAACTTTTTTTCTGTTATTCTATTTCCCCACCGATGGCTATACGAAATGATTGAGGCCTGGTATTCCAATGGTGTGCTGGGATTTGGATCTGATCATGAGGATGCCAGAGGAATTGATCATCCTCCTGCAATCGCCGGTGCTTATTTCTCTGCGAAACTAGCTGTTGGGGAATATTTGGTAAAGCATCAAATCCAAAGTGGTGCTTTGATATTTCGAGAGATTCGACCGGAATATGCCATACCTGTTGGCGTCTGGCAGATTCGAGAGGGAGTACGGGCTGCAATGAAACAGAAACCCACTCTGGCAGATTCATTTGAAAAGGCACTAGATATTGCAGTACGACCCATGAGTATCTCCACAAAAGAATGGTTGGCACATGGAGACATCATTAAACTAATGCGACAAAAGACAATTTCTGACTTCTTTTAGATTTTCATTTAGTGTAATTGCCAATTAACAGCTTAATGAAATGTTAACGAGTTTCACAATTCCTCTTACATCCTCATGATTACTTCAATCATCACGTTTAAGACCCCACACACTTCTAGGATGCATGGCCAATCTAATTCCTGACATCACACAAAATTGTTTAAGATGTGGGAAGAAGGCATTAATCACAGATACCGAAACAGGTGAGATTTTTTGTGGCGGTTGTGGCTTTGTGTTATCTGAGCGTATAGAAAGTACTGGCCCTGAAAGGCGTTCATTTCCTGATGACCGAATCAGCAGAGAAAGGACGGGAGTTCGTACGTCTTTAGCAATACATGATCAGGGTCTGTCAACAGTCATCAGCCCAACAAACAGAGATGCCACAGGACAACCTCTATCAAACTCTATGAAAAAGACTCTCAAGCGTCTAAGAATATGGGATAGTAGAAGCCAAAACGACTCTATTGATAGGAACTTTAGACAAGCCTTCAATGAACTTTACAGACTCAAAGATAAACTCTCCCTCTCTGATTCAGTAGTGGAAAAAGCTGCTTACATCTACAGAAAGGCCCTTGAAAAAAAATTGGTAAGAGGTAGATCAATATCTGGCATGATGGGCTCATCATTATATGCCGCATGCCGTGAGGTCGAGACCCCCAGAACCCTCAAGGAGATTGCCGATACAATGAATATCAAAAAAGGAGATCTAGCAGCATGTTACAGACTGTTAGTAAAGGAATTAGACTTGAAGATGCCCGTAGTGGATTCAACACAAAATGTGGCCAGAATTGCTAGCAAAATAGGATTATCCGAAAAAACACAACGTTATGCAATTGAAATTCTTAAAAAAGCTGAAGAAGAAAAAGTCTCAGCTGGAAAAAATCCTATGGCACTGGCAGCAACCGCTTTGTATATTTCGTGTGTCAAAATGGGAGTGAGGCATACACAAAGAGATTTTGCAGAAGCTGCTAACATAACCGAAGTAACCATTAGAAATAGGTACAAAGGACTTTTAGAATTATTAAACTAACACGCTTTTTTTGAAAATACGATAGTTCTTATACATCCAGATTAGCCCAAAATTATGTCGGAAAGAAAAATGTACCCTATAAAGTGTGCCGATTGTGGCAAAGACGCAGAGGTACCATTTGAACCAAAAACAGACAGACCAGTATACTGCAGAGAATGTTTACCAAAACATCGCTCTGGCGGCGGAAGATTTTAAGCTAAATTTGTTTAAAGTAATTTAATTCAAATAGCTCATTTCCCATTTTTTTATTTTTAATTGATACTAATCATAAATTATTTGAATTTCAATAAAAAGACAATTTCTGATTTCTTTTAGAAAGTATTTTTTCAACCTCGAGTCGGTGCTCTAGGCAATAGAATTCTATCTTTCTACACTCGGGACAGTTCAAATACTTGTCAAAGTCAATCATTATTTCAAATTCGACGGATCTGGATTAAAAAACATTCTACCAAATCATACTAGAACCACATTCTACCTTGATCGCTATAATCAAAAAAACCTGAGCGCTTTTTATGTCTGAAATGACAATGGAACGATGCGGAAGCTGACAAATACTCTATACGATTCGCATGTTCCTGTACCGCTATTGGAACTCCCTCCGTTGGCTTCCGTTTTCATCTGATACTAACTGTTAAGAGAGAATGGACAATTAGACATCAAGAATGCAAGCAATTTTCCAACTGAGTACCAGAAATTATGATAAAGAAATCATTCTGGTGAAAAAGGCCTTGGAAGAATTAGAAGATACATGCAAAGTGAAAAATGGATATGACATATCTGGGCAATTTACAAAGGCAGGATGGACTTTTTTTAATGTTAAACTAAGCTCAGAAATGTTCTCCATAATAGAGAAATCTGGCATGATGGATGGCGCACTGGGTTTTGGAATAGCGGAACAATTCAAGAATTTTTTGGGTCATTATCTTGAATCGAAAGGTAGTGAGGTAAGAATAAAGAAAATCGATTACTAACCTTTTTTTGAACCATATCCTACGAAAAAACTAGTGAAGAACAAAAACCTCATTATAGCTATTGGAGTAATCGCAAGCCCAATTCTCTTTGCTCTAGTAGTATTTCCAGATTCGTTCAGTCTAAGCTGGAACCAAGGCAGAGGAGGATTCCTGTTTGCTCTAGCTTTTATCATAGCTGAACTAGTTGGACTAAAGCTCGGTATTACCAAACAAAGAATTCTAGCTGTTATTCCTTTAGCCATTCTAGTAATTGCTTATCTCATATCCTTGGAATATGGACTACGAGAATACATCGTACAGGGAGCCGAGGTTTACGATATACAATTAGTCCTCTCATGGACCTGGATGTGGGACTTTATCATTCTAACAGCATTTACTATAACCGCTCTAACAATCTACTTTGGAAAACGATGGATTAGAATCGCACCAGCTGGACCAATATTCCTTGGTGGTTCCGCAATAATTCTATCACTTGATGCATTCTTCCCATACGATGCTCTAGGACCACTGCAATACTTTGTACCATATCTAGTGGAGCTAAATGTTTGGTTGGTTAATGTATTTGATCTGGGAACAGCTACAGCTAGAGACAATCTAATGTTCCTAAGAGGTGATCACGGACCATTTGCTCTACAGGTGTTCTGGCCATCCGCCGGTGTACACAGTATAATCATCTTTTCCTTGGTGATGGGAGCATTTCTCCTCAAAATGAATATTCCAAGAGGAAGAAAGTGGGTTTACTTTGGACTAGGAATATTGGGAACGATTACTGTAAATGTGATTAGAATTTTCGCACTCTCTGTTTATGCATTAAAGGTAACAACTAACGCAGAACAATGGGAGGAATTCCATAGTGTAGCTGGAGAGATAATGTTCCTGCCGTGGCTTTTCATATTTTTGTTAATAGTAATGACGATAGAGACAAGGCGTTTGAAAAAGAAAGAAGCCATTGACAAACTGAAGTCTGAAAATTCTTAATTTCGGAACCATTAGATTAATTCTACAAATCCTCGCTCATCATAACTCTCTTCAGCAAAGTTACACGGCTTTGAATCACGTTCAAATTTTGAAATAATCAAATCCTCAGATGTTAATCCTTTCTCTAAATATTCATCCAGAACAGTAGAATCCATGTACAGAAATGGAGAATTAAAAGCTTGTATACCGGGCCCAAATTGTTTCAGACCAATGTCAAAGTTTGCTGCCCCCATCAACAAATTTGCATATCCAATATGCTCACCAGAATTCACAGAAGAGCCAACTGAAAATTGTTCTAAAAGATCTACATGAAAGAAAATAAAATGCCATCCATTAGATGTTGAAATCCAAACCTGTTGGCCCCTGTCCCCTGATGTAGCTTGTGTTATTTTTCCATCGAATGGAGCAAAAACTTGAATCTCCCCCGACGTTCCAGCAAGAGAATTAATTGGTTCCACATAATGCTTCATTGAACGATTTGATTCCAGCTGGGCTTCTGAGTTTGCTCCACTGTAATCATGTCCAATACAGCTTCGAAATTTTGAGATGCGATTAATCTGGGAAAGATCAACAGGATTACTTGTGATGAATTGCTCATCACCACCTAATGAAAAAGATGATGCCATGGATTTTTGATTTGAAGGTTGTGATGCACGGCCAATTTGAAAACTTGTTTCATAATGATATCCGCCTGATACTGTTTTTTCTGACTCCTCTTGAATCAAGTCCGGAAGAAAATTGGTGCCAAAAACAATTATTCCGCCAACAACAGCTAAAACAATTATGATTTTTGTATTCTTTGTTGTCATGGTACGAGAATAGTTTGCATTATCTCGCTATATAATATCTTAAAAACTCTTGATTTCAGGACGCTTCGAGTTTCCAATGTCAAATCCATCACGTCTCAAATATTTCAGAGTAAGCTTGTAAACAATCTCATCATGATCAGCTTGCTCCAATAAGTTGGTCCACAGAACCTTTCCTTTAGCTTGTATCTGTTCCTGTAGAGTGAGGTTCATTTTTTCTGCAATCTGTCTACACTCATCAAAAGTTTTTCCATTCTTGTAGGCACGAGTTCTGACGTCACAGCTTTCCATTACTTCTTCATACCTACCCTACACATGCCAATTTTACAGTTATGGCATACAAAATCATCGGCTGGATTTTGACAACCACAAGTACATGTACAGGTATAATCATTCATCATTATCTATTAGCTGACTTTGGATTTAAAACACGCGTTCACCATAGAATAATTTCCTTTTTCCATTATATCTTACCTCAAAAGCACGAGAACATCTAGGACAGATCAACAACATTGATTCCGTTAATTCTAGATTCACAAAATGGTTCTCTTCTCTGCAAAATGGACAAAAGTCAGCCATTCCACCGGGGATGTTAATGTAATTTTTCCAGTGCGTCTAGTCTTTTTTCAATCTCAACAAGTTTGTTGATAATAATGATGTGAGTTTTTTTCGCATCTATACCGACTGGGCTGTCTGCACTGGTGATAACTTTTGCAATCTCATCTTGTTTATCGCTGTCAACTTCTAGATTCATTTCTTTACTTAGATTCGTAATTTCAAATATACTTTATGCCCTCAGAAATAGCTGTCAATGCTGCTTTGACCCTTAACTTCAGACAGTTCAGACACCTTAACACCTAATCGCCTAACATCTATTATCTGATCAGACAAAGCTTCCTGAAGTAGAGTCTTTGCCGTCCGTTCCAACTCCTCCAGATTGGAGGTAGGATTCCTAAGCATCTTTGATTTTGTTTTATTTGACAGATCAGACTGAACAAGCTGAATCCCAACAGACTTGAACATCAGCTTCTTGTTCAGAATGATTCCATGAACTTCTTTGCACAATTCCAGCAAACTCTCTGTAAGAAATTCGATGTCACGAGAATCCTTCTTTAGAGTAACAATCTTGGAGTATTGGATGTTTGGTGCTCGTGGCTGTACAGATTCTTCGTCGATACCTCTAGCAGCATTGTAGATAAACGCACCACCTTTTCTCCCAAACAGCTGATTCAATGAAAACACGTCGAGCTTTTTCAAATCACCAATTTTTTCAAGCTTCATCTCTGCAAATTTCTCTTCAGTTTTCTTTCCGATGCCAGGTATATCCCGAATCTTTAACGGTTCCAAAAACAATTCCACCCTATCAGGCGGAACGACAGTCAATCCATCAGGTTTCTTAAAGTCAGACGCAATCTTTGACACCAGTTTATTCGGAGAAACACCTACAGAACAGCTAAGCTTCACTTCATCACGAACCTTATTCTTTATCTGTTGGGCTAAATGGCTGGCTACAGTATAATCACCATCAGTTTTCTTTGTAACATCAAGATAAGCTTCATCTTTACCAACATACTCGAATACATCAGCAAATTCAGAAATAATCTTCATAGCTCGTTCCGATATGTCGGAGTAATAATCAAAATCTGTAGGAAGAAATACAGCATCAGGTCGTTCCTCAAGTCGTTTCTTTGCAAAACGAATTGGCATCGCAGATTTCACACCATATTCCCGAGCAGTATAGTTTGCAGTAGCTATCGCACCACTATCTCCACCTCTATCCGAATATACACACACAGCAACAGGTTTTGTTTTCAGTTCAGGAGAACGAATCTCTTCACACTGCGCATAGAAGTAATCAAAGTCGATATGAAATACTACTCTATTCACACCATTACTCCAAGGTGTTAATCTAAATATTAACTCGCTTGTATAATATCATGACTTATCCATTAATCGCAGAAAAGGAAGGAATAAAGATCAAACCTGAACACATGGAAAAGGAAAAACTCTACCACTGCATCTTCAACGAAAAGGCCGTTCTAGTCTACAAGGATTCTCAGGATGTAATGAACTGCTTTGAAATTGAAGAAAAGGAATTGGTTGATCAAATTAAACAGTGCAAGGATGATGATGGAGTAGAAAAAATTTTTGAAGACTATATCCAGAAGAATAATCTTAAACATTAATTAAAAGCTGAATGAATATTGTTCTAGGAACGACGATTTGAGCCAACAAGACAAGCCGACTGACGCGGAAGAAATTATCTCCGAGTTTCAAAAATCAAAAGAGGAATCTAAGAAACAGGAACCCGAGCCAGTTCAGGAGCCAAAAAATGAAACAATCATTGATACCATTGAGGATGCTCCAAAACCTGAAACCACAGAAACAACTGAAACTGTAGAACCACAAACAGAACAAAAACCAGAAGAACCAGCTACAGAAGCACCAAAAGAACCAGCTACAGAAGCACCAAAAGAACCAGCTACAGAAGCACCAAAAGAACCAGCTACAGAAGCACCAAAAGAACCAGCTACAGAAGCACCAAAAG
>JAEHKV010000037.1 GCA_016838845.1 Nitrosopumilales archaeon
AAAATATTGCTTCGGAGTTTTCTGATTAAGTTTTAAAAAGAGATGAGCGATAAAAAAACAGTGTCAGAAATACCAATAAAACAAATTGGTTTAAAAGTTGGTTTAGAAATTCACCAGCAGTTAGCTACTAATAAAAAATTATTTTGTAATTGTTCTCAAGTTGAATCTGATGAATACACATCTAAATTCACTCGTAAATTAAGAGCATCGAAAAGTGAATTGGGGGGATATGATCCAGCAGCACTTTTTGAGAGCACTAAATCCAAAACAATTCTATATTATGGGAATCCGGAAAGTAGTTGTTTAGTTGAGAAAGATGAAGAACCGCCCCATCCAGTTGATATTGATGCTAAAAAAATTGCATTGTTGATTGCAAGTAGCCTCAATTCTCATATATTCAATGAGATTTACGTAATGAGGAAAATTGTAATTGATGGATCAAATACCTCAGGGTTTCAAAGAACAATGCTTATTTCCCAAGGTGGAAATCTTGATGTGGACGGAAAAACAATAGGAATCCAGTCAATTTGTCTTGAAGAAGATGCTGCGAAACTACTTGATGATAAAGATTCTACAAGAGAATATAGTCTTGATCGTTTAGGAATTCCACTTGTAGAAATTGCCTCAGAACCAATTATTGGTACTCCATCTGAGATAAAGAAAATTGCTTTGGCATTAGGAAGACTTTTACGGACAACAAAAATGGTCACTAGAGGTTTAGGATCAATTAGACAAGATGTTAATGTATCAATCATGGATGGAGGAGTTGTAGAGGTTAAAGGTGTTCAACAATTAGATCAGTTAGAAAAAGTAATAGAATATGAAGCAAAACGGCAACATGGTTTGTTTTTAATTTCAAATAAACTCAAAGAAAAAAATCTAGGAGAAATTTGTAAAGATACTGATGTTTTTGATATTACCCAGGCATTTAGAAATTGTAAATCAAAAATTATTCAAAGGGCATTAAAAGAAAAGGCTGTGATCAAAGCAATTAGAATAAAAAAATTTTCAGGAATGTTTAGTTATTCACCATATGAAGGAATAAGATTAGGAAAAGAAATTGGACAGCTTGTGAGATTCTTTGGTATAGGTGGTGTATTTCATTCTGATGAGCTTCCAAATTATGGAATAGAAAATTCTGACATTGAAGAAGTAAAAAAGATTTTAGATGTGGATTCGAATGATGCGTTTCTTCTAATTGCAGCACACAAATCTAAAATTGATTTTGCTATTCAATCAATAATTAACAGAATTAATGATGCAGTAAAAGGCGTTCCAGCTGAAACTAGATTAGCAACTCAAACTGGTGAGACATTGTATTTAAGGCCTAGACCAGGTGCGTCTAGAATGTATCCAGAGACAGATATTCCGCCTCTATTAGTCTCTAAAAATGAATTAGAATCTGCGAAAAGAAAAATACCCAAATCTTGGAAGGAGTCTATTTCTGATTTACAAAATAAATATGAATTGAATGCTCAGTTAACAGAACAAATTTTTGATTCAGATTATTTAGAGCTATTTGAAGAAATTTGTGAAAGTAAGAAGAATTCGCCTACATTTGTTGCATCAACACTTTGTTCAACAATAACTAATTTACAAAGACAAGGACTCAATCCGCAACTATTGAAAAATTCAGAAATACTAAAAACATTTCAATTCTTAGCACAAGGAAAGATCTCTAAAGAGTCAATTGAAATGATTTTTGAAAATATTATGTCAGGAAAAGTAGATTCAGTTGAAAATGTAATTCAAAAATTATCTATTGGAAATATTGATGAAACTGAATTGAATGAAAAATTGGATGAAATTATCCAACAAAATTCTAAACTTATAATAAAACAGGGTAAAAGATCTATTGGTCCTTTGATGGGAATAGCAATGAAAAAGCTGCGAGGCAAAGCTGATGGAGAAGTAATTAACAAATTGTTAGAAGAAAAAATTAAATCAACATTAAATAAGAAAAATTAAAAGGAAAAAACGCTTGAATTTTGATTTTTTACGTTATTTTTCGTCTTTTGGTTCCACGGCCTGAACTAACCCACATACCTTTTCCTTCATTACGTCCAGATGTAGTAGCAATGTCACTAAATTTGATTCGGCTTGTACCACGTCCCATTGAGACATATCTGTCTCCTGCAGCGGCTTTCTTTTTGTCCTGAAATTCTTTATAGGCTGCACCAGTCCAATTATCTGCTTGTTTGTCTGTAACTCTACGTGAGGTTCCTCGGCCTCCTACTCGAACTACTTTACCCATGAATAACCATCCATTACTAGAGATTTAAAGTTGTTCCTTAGTAGGCATAAAGTGAATAGATGCGGGAAGTGGGATTTGAACCCACGAACTCCTAGGAGATAAGGACCTGAACCTTACGCCGTTGACCAGGCTGGGCGACCCCCGCATTGTAGAATTTAGAAATCTGGAATAAGTTTCTTTATTGGAATAAAACGCAAGATACAAACAATCAAAAAAATCCTGTATCACAATGGAAATTCAAGAAATTTATTGTAATAATTGTAAGAAAGTTCTAGGAAGATATAATCTCAAGTATTATTCTGATGATAAGATTGGAGATTTGATTAAATCTAGTCATGAAAAACATGTTAGAGAAGGACATGAAATAGAGATTAGAAGAATTAAGTCTTAATCAGAAGAATTTCCAAATTCTTCAAGTAGTTGTTTTTGATGTTTGTTCAGTTTTTTGGGTATGTTAACTACTAATCTAACATATTGATCACCACGACCCCATGAATTTTGGCGAGGCAGACCTTTTCCTTTCAGTTTTATGATGGTATTAGGTTGAGTTCCATGTTCAACCTTGATTTTTTGTGTGCCTTCTAATGTTGGCACAGTCATTTCTTTTCCCATAACAGCATCTACCATTGAGATTGACTGATCATAGAAAAGATCTGTGCCATCCCTTTTGAATTGAGGGTGTGGTTGAATTCGTAAACGTACTATCAGATCACCATTAATACCATCTGGCACAAATTCACCCTCTGCAGGAATTGTATAATCACCATCATTGATTCCAGCAGGAACCTCAAAAGTTACATGCTTGGTTCCCTTTTGTTTGCCTATTCCTTTACAATTCTTGCAAGGTGTTTCCAGTATCTTTCCTTGACCATTACATTTTGTACATGGCACTATTGTGACAAAAGAAGCAAATCCCATTTTACGTGATTGACTTACTTGACCGTGTCCATTACAGGATGAACAGATAATTTTTGAGGTGCCTGGAGCACCTCCAGTTCCACTACACACATTACATTCAACATCTTTTTGAATATCAATCTCCATTTTTTTACCTTGAAGAACATCTTCAAGAGTAATTGAAGTTTCATAGAGCAGATCTGATCCTTTTTGTCTATAAGCTTCACCAAAGTTACTAAATCCGCCAAAACGTCCACCACGTCCTAATAATGTTTCAAAGATTGAATCAAAGCCTCCACTGGACCTTCCGAAAAGGTCTCTGAAAATATCATTCAAATTTACACTTGCTCCTCTAAAAATGTCTTCAGTACTATATTTTCCATCTACTCCTGCGTGACCATATTGATCATAGATTTTTCTTTTCTCAGAATCTGATAGAACTGCATATGCTTCGGAAATTTCCTTAAAGTGTTCCGCAGCTTCTTTTGACTTGTTCCTATCAGGATGAAATTTTAAGGCAAGTTTCCTGTATTGTGATTTGATTTCATTAGCTAAGGCTGTTTTTGAAACTCCAATTACTTCATAATAATCACGTTTTGCACTCATGCGATTTTTGTTATTATAATTGAGGTATAAATTATCTAATTAGGCCTTTTTGTTATCCTTCTGAGATGAATTCTGTTCATCATTTTGTTCTGTAGTTCCTTGTTCATCTGTACCGGTTTGTTGTTCTTGGCCATCTGTACCGGTTTGTTGTTCTTGTCCAGGAGGTGGTGTTACGTTCTTGTAAAGTTCTGTAGTTATTTCATTAACTATCGATTTTAGTGCATCTAATTTTGATTTTAATTGATCTGGATCTTTGTCTAGAACCTCTTTTAATTCCTTTACCGCATCTGTAATTTTAATTCCTTGTTCTTGTGAAATTTTATCTTTTAGATCTTGATTCACTAATTTTTCGGTTGTGTAAATGTAGCTTTCAGCTTCATTTTTAAGATCAATCTTTTCTTTTTTCTTTTTATCTGCATCCGCAAATTTCTCTGCATCTTGTTTTAGTTTTTCAATATCATCTTCTGATAATTTAGTGGTAGATTCGATAGTAATTTTGGCTTCTTTTTTTGTGCCCAAATCTTTTGCTGTTACATTAATAATTCCATTTGCATCAATATCAAATTTAACGTCAATTTGGGGTACACCTCGTGGAGCTGGTGGAACATCAGTTAGGTTAAAGCTTCCAAGTGAAACATTATCAGTAGCCATAGGTCGTTCGCCTTGAACAACATGAATAGTAACAACAGTTTGGCTATCGGCAGCAGTTGTGAAAACTTTACTTTTAGATGTTGGAATTGTTGTGTTTCTTTCAATTAATGGTTCACGAACTCCACCTAAAGTTTCAATTCCGAGTGTTAGTGGTGTAACATCTAGTAGAACAATATCGCTGGTTACATCTCCAGCAATAATTCCTGCTTGAATTGCTGCACCGGCAGCTACTGCTTCCATAGGATCAACACCGGATTCTGGTTCTTTTCCTACAACATCACCAACAAACTTTTTAACTAATGGCATTCGAGTTGGTCCCCCGACCATTACAATTTTTGAAATGTCTGATGGAGATAGTTTAGCATCTTCAAGTGCTTTTTCAATTGATGGTTTACATCTATCAACTATAGGTTGTACCAAATCTTCTAGTTTAGCTCTGGTTAATCTTAATTCTAAATTCTTAGCACCACTAGAAGGATCCTGAGCAATAAATGGTAAGTTAATGTCAGTTTCCATTACTGTTGAAAGTTCAATTTTTGCTTTTTCAGCGGCTTCAGCAATTCTGGCGACTGCGGTCTTATCTTGAGAAAGATCAATTCCTTCTTTTTTCTTAAATTCATCAAGAACATAATCAATAATTGTTTTATCCATATCTGTACCGCCTAGTTGTGTATCACCAGAGGTACTCATCACTTCAAAAACTCCTCCGCCCATTTCCATGATTGTTACATCAAGTGTACCTCCACCAAAATCATAAACAAGAATTTTCATGTCTAGTTTTGATTTATCCAAACCAAAAGCTAATGAAGCGGCTGTAGGCTCATTGATAATTCTAACCACATCCAATCCTGCAATCGTTCCTGCATCCTTTGTTGCTTGCCGTTGATTATCATCAAAATAGGCAGGAACGGTGATTACTGCTTTATCAATTTTATCACCTACGAATGCTTCCGCATCTTTTTTTATTTTTTGTAAAATAAAAGCCGAGATTTGTTGAGGTTTGTATTCTTTGCCGCCAACTTTAAAGACATGATCAGTTCCCATTTTTCTTTTTGCAGCTACAATTGTGTTTTCTGGATTAGTGACAGCCTGTCTTCTAGCTGGTTCTCCAACAATTAATTCACCATCTTTGAATGCTACAACCGATGGAAATGCTTTACCACCAACTGTTACACCTTCTGCAGCTGGAATGATGGTTGGTTTCCCTCCCATTACAATAGCAGCAGCAGAGTTGCTTGTTCCAAGATCTATTCCAATAATTTTTGCCATTTTATTCACCTAATTGTTCAGATTTTGATTTTTTTGATATTTCCACTAATGTTGGTCTAATAGCCTGATTATGAGAAATATATCCCTTCCTGATTTCTTTTGTAATAGTATTTTCTTCCAAAGTGGGATCCTCTGTTATTGAAATTGCTTCATGTAATTTAGAATCAAAAATTTCTCCAAGAGCATCGATTGGAAAAACATCGTATTTAGATAAAAGAGAATCCATGTTCTTTAAAATTGAGTCTAGTCCATCAGTGTTGATATCACTTTTAGAAAATACCTGCTTTGCACGAACAAAGTCATCGTAAATTTGAAGGAAATCTAGCATTAGTTTATCTATTTTTGCAATAACTAGGTTTTCTATCTCTGACGCTGTTCTTTTTTCTAAGTTTTGAAAATCCGCCAATGTACGTTTAAGTTTCTTTTCATAATCATCAGCTTTTTGTTTTTCTTTTGAAAAAAGTTTTTTTAATTCTTCTAGAGTTAATTTCTTCTCTTCTGCTAATTTCTCTGTTACTGGGACTTCAGTCGTTTCCTTTTCTGGTTCTTCTGTTACTGGGACTTCAGTCGTTTCCTTTTCTGACAAATCAATTTCCGTGTTAGATTGGCTAATTTTACTTTTATTGTATTATTTCACACATGGGATTAGCTTTGATTAATAAAAGGTCAGAATCTTTTTTGTTTTTTTCTATATTTTCAAAATCTAATTTGGAGCATGCAACAACAATTGTTGTTTTATCACTATGAAATAAATCAAAGGTTGGAGTGTTAAATGATTCAACATCTCCGATATAATCTCTTAATCGTGTGATTAAATTTTGCAACGTTTCTTGTTTGTCGCCCCTCATCTCGTGTTGATCTAAGCTCCAGGATAATGCAATTTTTGTTCTACTTGCTTTAAGATCGTTCTTCTTTAACGTTGCTCGAATTTCGTCAATTAGTCTTTTTATGTATCCTTCAATTCCTTTGATACTACCATTTATCAAATACATGAGTGTGTTTGCACCTTCAAAGGATGAACCCAATGCCCGAAGATCATACAATCCTTTAACCATGTCGTCTAAGAAGATGTTCTTAAATTCGTCCGAAGAAAGATCTGATTTTGTAATATCATCCTGAGCGAATTTACATACTTCTAATACGCTACATAGGTGTGAAAATCTGGAAAGAGTATCTATAGCATGAAAATGTTCAGATGATGAAAGTGATACGAATTTTTTCTGTTTTTTGCCAGAAGTTAAAAGATCACCTAGTTCTTTGTCCGCTTTGGCATTAAAAGAACCTATAACGCCAGGAGTATTTTGGACATCGGCTAATGGAAAATAATAATAGGAGACAGTTTGTCCAACCTCAAAACCAGTTACATGTTCTAGCAATGAAATGTTTTCATTATTTCCCCCAAAACCTATTGGAAGATTATAAACTACTGAGCAATTCTTCTTTAATGGGGCAATAGCATCCTTGAATTTTGAATTAATTTCAGTTTTGATATCTTGGCCAGTTTTTCTAATTCTGGGAGTAAAAAATAGATATTTTGCTTTAGAAATGGCAACATCAATTGGTTCCATTGCTAAAAGAGGTTCATCCTCTTTTAATGATGATACGTTAGGATATGTTTTTGCAATTTCAGATTTTAAAGAAATCGCAGAAGGTGTGGATTCGTCAATTATGAACACATCAGCCCCTTTAATGGCCATTTGACATGCAATGCCATATCCTTCGGTGCTTAGTCCATAAACAACTACTTTTGCTCCCCCCATAGTTACTGTGCTAGGGAATAAAGGATAAGAAAAACTTATTGAACTTCCGAAATCAAACAAAAATACTTGAAAATTTGGTTTGATATCCTTACTCCAAAGCAAATATTATTTTTTGAACCCATGGTTAAAAAGCTAGGAAAAACACACAAAATTCTCTGTACCTCTAGGCAGTATAGAGAAGTTACACAGCTTGCAAAAATGAGAAAAATTAGGTTAATTTTAGTGGGCAAACATGGTGGCGCAGAAAAAAATTCTAAACTAAAAGTTAGCTTGGAAAGAAAAATTGTGTTATCAAAACTAATCAAAAAATATTCTCCAAATCTAACTATAAGTTTTTGTTCACCTGACGCTGCTAGAATTTCATATGGTTTAGGAATCAAACACATTGCATTTTGTGACTCTCCCCATGCAGAAGCTGTAATGCGACTTTCAATTCCTTTAGTAGACAGACTCTTAATACCTTGGATTATTCCAAAAAAAGAATTTACTAAGTATGGAATTACTCAGAATAAAATTATCTCGTATAAAGCAATAGATGCCTCAATTATTGTAAAAAACAAAACTAATACTTTTAAAAAAGTTCTAAAACTTGACAAAAAGAAAACCTTGTTAATTCGTCCTCATGAATCAGAAGCAGCTTATGCTCCAAAAAAAGAACAAAAAATGATTTCAATCATACAAAAAATCTCTAACGAGTTTACAAACTATAATGTTTTACTTCTCGGCAGATATTCAAGTCAAATTAAAAAATTAAAAAATAAACTCGGGAAAAAAATAATAGTTTTAGATCATGTTGTTGATAATAATGAAATTTTTTCATTAACTGATGTTTTCATTGGATCAGGAGGAACAATGACAGCCGAGGCTGCATTACGAGGGATTCCTACGATTTCATACAATGCTATTCCAAATATTGTTGAAAATTATTTAGTAAAAAAAGGACTTGTAAAAAGAGAGGTAAACCCAGACAGGATGGTATTACTAATTAGAAAACTTTTGAATACTAATAGGGATTTGATAAAAAAGAAAGCAAAATTAGAATTAAAAATAATGGAAGATCCATATTTCAAGCTTGTAAAAACAATAGAAAGTGTTACGCAATAACATTTTAAGGGAATTTAATTTAGAGTCCTCGTCCGGCAGCCCGGTAGAGGATAATTCCGCCGAATGTAGTGGTCAAGCATAAGGGCCCTTGGAGCCTTTGACCCCAGTTCGAATCTGGGCCGGGCTATTTTTTGTTCCTAGTTTTTTTATACCTAAAAGATATGGTGTTTGTTCTATAGATTGGAAAAAAATCAACCTGATATGGTTCAATTGCGATCTATTTGCTTAGCAAATGAAATTTTTATTAATACACTATAGTAATCGATAATGAATTGTCAGAATTTGAAACTTTAGTTAAC
The DNA here is from genome assembly GCA_016838845.1 of Nitrosopumilales archaeon. Classification (GTDB taxonomy): domain Archaea; phylum Thermoproteota; class Nitrososphaeria; order Nitrososphaerales; family Nitrosopumilaceae; genus DRGT01. Next base: position 8,841 of record JAEHKV010000037.1, read on the forward strand.
AAACTTTTAGAATTAAAACCCGAACTTACAAAAACCGATATTGAAGAAAAAATAAAACAGAAAAAAGACAAGATCGGAGCAGGTTATCTAACAGATCAAGGTGCGCTTTTTTTAATAGCTTCAGATCTCGGTGTGTCGTTATCTGAACCACTAAAAGTTGAGATGAGCCTCAAAGACCTGTATGTTGGTGCAAAAGAAATTTCATTAGAAACACGAGTCTTAAACTTGGCACCTGTAAAACAATTTACTCGTAAAGATGGTTCACCATTTCTTTTGAGAACTATGACTGTGTATGATGGTGATTCTACAGCAAGTGTTAAACTATGGGATGAAAAAGCAAAACTTGAGGGAATTGAAGAGCTAAAACCAGGAGACCTCATTAAAATCATAAAAGCATATGTAAAATCTGACCTAAACGGCAGCCCTACAATTAACATAGGTTCCAGTTCTTATATTGAACCCTCTACCGAAACAAGTGATATTCCTTCTATAGATGCAATTACTATAGATGTAAGTTCTGTAAAGGAAGATCAAAAAGACCTAGTTGTTACTGGAAAAATAGATGGTATGATCAATTCTATTGAATTTACAAATGCGAGAGGACAGCCTGGAAAAGCATTGAGACTGGGATTAAAAGGAAATGACGGAAAATCAATTCGAGTTGTTTTATGGGGAAAAGCTGAATCTGATGTTCCAAAAATAATTTCTCCTGATGCTAAAGTTCTACTTTTTGGTGTTAGAACAAAGGCTGGAAACCAAGGTCTTGAGATCCATGGAAATGAAGCAACTATCATTCAAGTTGAAGGAAAGCAGGAAGCTGAGCCTATTGTTTTTAGGATAATCTCAATTTCAAAAAGTGATTCTGGAAAAACTATGATTCTTGGCGTTGATGAAAAGAAACAAATGTTCAAAATATCCGACTCGTCGGAAAAAACACTACCATTTGTTGAAAAAGATGTGATTGAATGTATGCCTTCTAAAGTTTTTGGAAATTCTATAACCTTAGATGAAAATTCATTTGTGAGAAAGATGGATGATGATTCTAAACTACCATCAAAAACTGATCTAAGAACAAAGATTACTGATGTAAAAATTGGTGAAGAGTATTATGTCGAAGCAATTATTTTAAAAATTCCAGAAAGAAGACAGGTCCAAACAAAAAATGGTGAATCCATTTCATTGTCAGAGATGTTTGTTGAGGATGATAGTGGACAGATTTGGATCAAAGGTTGGAGAAATCAAGCACGACTTATTGACAAATGTTCCATAGGAGAGATTATTTCAGTCACAGCC
>JAEHKV010000038.1 GCA_016838845.1 Nitrosopumilales archaeon
ATTAAACCATTGTTGAACAAATATGCTTGTCACACCAACGGAAATTCCAATAGCCGCAGTAATAGCTAGAAATTTTAAAGTCTTTTTTCTTTTGTAAGGATCCCCCATCCCAGGCCAAAACATGACATATCTTTTTGAGAATTACTTAAAGTCGTTTCTATGACTATTCATCCATTATTTCCAAAGTATCAAACTGATCCTGATGGTCAGCCAAAAAATAGGTTATCTCATCAGAATCAATTTCTAGCCATTCCGATTCTCCCCCATAAGCCAGGTAATCCTCAACAAAAAGGTCATTTGGGCCAGTAAATCGCACCATCATTCGCTCTTTTTTTGGAACAAAACCAAATGGGAGTTTTAGGATTTTGCACCTCATTTCATTTTGGATGTTAATTTTGAATTCTTTATTCTCATATTGGACTTGACCAAAAAAATAGCTCTGATTAATGTCGAGTCTGATTACCTTGAAACTGAATACCATTAATTTCTAATTGGAACTTGTCCAAAATAAAATAGCCAGTCAAAAACAAGAAAATGAAAAGGAAAGGTTGGGAATTTTAGATTACTTGCCAGGGTCGTGTCGCAAATGTAACGACATATGCAGCACCAATTATAATTGACTGATATGCAATGTTGGTATATGGAATCGGTTTGAGAATATATTCTCCATCTACAACAACCGTTTGTCCTGGACCCAATCCTGGTCCAACACTTGCAACGTTAAGCTGAGTGTGAACGTGATAAACTCCTGGCTCAAGTGCCCTTGCAGATAATGAATATTCGGTTACCGAGTTTCCAGGAATATCAAATACGTTTCCAGGTGGATCTCTTGCGAGCATTTCCCATCTGTTACCTGCGTTTGTTGATTCAGAAAAGATTGAAAGCCACGCTCGCATATCTCTCTCAACAAGGCTTACCAAGGTTCCTTGGAGGGTTAGAATTTCACCAGTTTGTAGTGATTGTCGATTAAACCTCTCATCTTCAATTCTTACGAAACGACTCTGTAGTTGTGCTTGTACACCGTGTGCTTCAGCAGTTGGAAGTAAATATTCAACCCAGTTGAAACCAATTGTTCCAAGGGCTAATACCACACCAAGTGCAATTACAGTTAGTTTTTTATCGACCATAGTTATCCCATTAATTAACCAAAAAGGTAACATCCATCGTTATATGTTTTACCTTACTTCTGGGGATCGAGAACAAGATCTTAATGATCAACATCAATGATTAGCATTGAAACTTGATTTTTAGAGTTAGTAATTTTATGATTATTTTCTAGAAATTTTATGTAAAAATACAAAGATTGTCATGTAAATTTTATAAAAATTATAATAATTTTGGCATATTTTGAGCCCTTCCTTTATATCCCAAAAAACAAGTACTATACCATGGCACAAATGCCGGCACTAATTCCAAAAGAAGTCGAGATTCAAAGACTGAAAAAAATCTGGCTTATGATTATCGCTTTGGGATCAATTGCTGCATCGGTAGAAGTCGACAACTTTGTTGACGGTTCTCTACATCAAACATCTATCAGAGATAGTGCATTCACACCAGCACATTGGTGGCTATACAGTCACTTTGTGGCTCTGCCAATAGGTTGGGGTATGGCTGCAGTCTATGATAGGAAAGTACCAATTCTTAGAGGTCCAAACAATTCAATGAACACTGGCTTGAAGATGACCATCCTTGGTTACCTTGCAACAATGTTCACTATTGGAGTCAATGAGATGTGGCACTTTTGGTTTGTAGAGGAAATCTTTGCAGTACCAAACCATTGGATGTTTAATATGGGTGTAGTAGTGGCCTTTATAGGCGCTCTAGCATACGTAGTTAGAATCTATGCTAGACTGGTTGAACTTGGCGCAGAAACACCAGGTGAGAACCCATACATTGCTGAAATGTACAAGATGGCCTTAGAAGGCAAATTGTACAGCAGATCCATACCATAGATAAAAACGTGCGATAAGCACCTTTTTTCTTTTTATTTTATATAACTAAATTAGATCGATTTGGGCATTTCTTATAGGAAAGACTTAAAAAGATTCTGAGTAGTATTATCCCAAATGACTCTTCCTAAGGGATTCGGTTCAGGCGGTGGCGGTGGAGCCGGCAGCGCAGACGTAGAACGAATGATTGGCCGTCGTGTTGAAAACATGGGAGTCATGATAACATTGGCATACATTGCAGCATGGCTTGCAACCTTTGGTGGTACAGCAGCAGGATACTTCTATTATCCATGGGCATATCCTACTCCAAGTGGTCACTTTGCCTTTATTGTACTGACAATTATAGAATCAATTGGATACCTATTCTGTATGAAGGTCACCCAAGAAGGCTCTCAAAAAAAGACCAATGGCTTAATTGCTGCACCCATGGCTACAATTGCAGTATTAACAGTACTGATTACCATGTTCGTCGGTAACTAGAAATTCGCTCGAAATTCTTTATTTTTCATATTTTTGAGGCTAATTTTATAGCCGATCTAAATTTATGACTAAAATTTTATATATTGACGCTATTCTTTACTGGATAATGGTTTGGCTTAGACGATGTACCCACTACTTGTTCATAATAGTAGTGGCGGTAAACGGAACTCTGCTTACAATTAATGCAGGTGACTACATTTTCTACACTGACTGGGCTTGGACATCCTTTGTAATATTCTCAATATCACAAACGTTGATGCTTACAGTAGGTGCAGTTTATTATCTGACATTTACCGGCGTTCCAGGTACAGCTACTTACTATGGATTAATCATTACTGTGTATACATGGGTTGCAAAAGGTGCATGGTTCGGACTAGGATATCCCTATGACTTTATCGTTACACCTATTTGGATACCATCCTGCATGTTGTTGGATTTGGCATATTGGGCAACGAAGAGAAATAAGCACTCTCTGATATTGTTCGGTGGAGTTTTAGTAGGAATGTCATTACCATTGTTCAATATGGTAAACCTGATCACTATAGCTGATCCACTAGAAACGGCATTCAAATATCCAAGACCTACATTGCCTCCGTACATGACCCCGATAGAACCGCAGGTCGGAAAGTTCTATAACAGCCCAGTTGCGCTGGGTGCGGGTGCTGGTGCAGTATTGTCCGTTACGATGGCAGCGTTAGGATGTAAACTGACTACGTGGACGTATAGATGGATGGCCGCTTGGTCAAAGTGGGACTAGAATCTCAAACCCTTCCTTTTCATTTTATTATTTAATAGATCTAGTAGCAAAAGATTAGGTTTACAGCGATCATAAGCTAAAGTTAGTAAAAATTAATCATAGTAATCTACAAGATCTAAAATTCTCTTGGCCTCAGGATTAATGGCTTTGATTTCACCGGTGTCTATATTTATGCTCCAGACATATTCTTGATTTTCTTTGTATGTATCAAAAGTAAAATGAACTTCATAGGCACCTTGGCCCAATGTCCCAGCAACATCTATGGCAAAAATATTTGCAACGGTATCTTTGTGATTAAAAATTTTCTTATCTGAATACTCATCATTGATTTGAATAGATAATGCATCTATTAGCTGAAGTCCTTTTTGGTTAGGACCATCATATGATTTTATCATATCAATTGCTAGTTTTTCATTTCCTGTGGCATCATCTGTTAGAATGCTTTGTAGATCACTTTTTGTTAATTCAGGAACTAGAAAAATTATAGTGACTGCTATTATGACACCATAAATCGGAGCTCTTTTTTTGAGAAATTTTAGTTTAGATTCTTTTTGCTTTTTTTTGTCTTTATCAGGTTTTGAGTCTTTTGCCATGACTTATCATAATCTGCCTGAGGGTTAAGAATTTTCATGAGGTATCTATTGAAATTAAATTTAATTATTTAACTAATTTAGATGTTTGATGAGAGAAAATATTGAATCTGTTTTAAAGAAATTAGGCAAACGATCCGAACTTGAAAAATCAGAAAAAATTCATGTAAATCATGATGAACGAATGCTTACAATATCAAATAAAACAGGTGAGTTTTTCAACATTTTGTTGAAGGCAATGAAAGCAAAAAAAATTCTAGAGGTAGGTATGTCGGTTGGATTTTCTACCTTATGGTTTGCAGATGCAATATTAGCAAATAATGGGAAAATCATTACAATTGAGGAAAATCAAGATAAAATAGCAAGGGCAAAGAAAAATTTTGAGGAGGCCGGAGTAAGCGCACAGATTGAAATACAAAAAGGGAATGCGCTACAAATTTTACATAAACTGGCAATGTCTGAATCAGAACAACTGCAATTTGATTTTGTGTTCTTGGATGCTGATAAAGAAAACAATATTGAATACTTTGATTTAGTTTTACCATTAGTTAAAATTGGTGGCATTATTGCAACTGATAATATATTGTATCCAGAAAGGTTTCGACCAGAAATGAAAAAGTTTACTGAATACATAAAATCAAAACCAAATGTTCAGACTATGACATTAGATCTTGGTAATGGTGAAGAAATTTCTATAAAAACAGATTAATTGTTTTTAATCTTTATCGATAAATTCGTTTATGCCCGGTGGGTCGGGTGCCAAACCTTTTCTTTTTCTTAAATCTGTGATAACTTGAGCTTGAAGAGATTTAGGAACTTCAGACCATGCTTTAAAGTGAGAGTTCCACATTGCTTTTCCAGCTGTTTGTCCACGCATGATTTGAGAAAGGTCAAAG
>JAEHKV010000039.1 GCA_016838845.1 Nitrosopumilales archaeon
TCTGGAAATTATAAAATTAGAACAAGGATGTCAGGTGATTGTTACCAGAGGGATTAATGCTGGCCAGGTAGGAACAGTAGAAAAAATAGAACAAGGAACGTACAGTTTACCAAAACGTGTTTTACTTGCATTAGGGGAAAGAAAGATCGAAATACCAACTGAAATGATAATGGTTGTTGGTAAAGACAAACCAATCATAGAGGTAGGAGTATAAAATGTCACAACAAACTAAAAACACTATGAAAAAAATTTATCTTGAAAAAATTGTTTTGAATATGGGCGTAGGCAAGTCAGGAGATGCAATTGAAGTTGCAAAGAATGCGCTTCAACAAATTTCTGGGAAAAAACCATCTTCTCGAAATGCAAAAGAGACTCTAAGAGATTGGGGAGTTAGAAAAGGTGAACCAATAGGTGTGGCAGTAACAGTAAGAAATGATGAAGCAAAGGCATTATTGAAACGTCTTTTTGAAGCTAAAGGTAATGAAGTAAAAGCAAAGTCATTTGATAATTTTGGAAACTATTCATTTGGAATGAAAGAACACATCGACATTCCTGGTGTTAAATATGACCCACAAATTGGCATCCTTGGACTGGGTATCTCACTTACACTTTCACGACCAGGACATAACATACGATTCAGAAGTAAGCATAAATCCAAAATTGGTAAATCACACATCATTACAAAAAAAGAAGCACAGGACTTTCTAACTGAAGAATTTGGTATTCAAGTGGTATAATTGGCTAAAGATAGATCCTACGAATTTACAGGAAGAAAAAAACATGATTTTGGACGAGGTTCACGTTGGTGTAAGCGTTGTGGAGATTATACAGCTGTGATTCAAAAATATAATTTGATGATATGTAGACGATGTTTCAGAGAAGTGGCAGAATCTTTAGGATTCAGGAAATATATGTGAGAGAGAAATGCCAGCAACGAATGTTTTAGCAAATTTGTTTGTAACAATTTTCAATAATGAAACCAGACGGAAAAATGAATGCATCGTACTCCCTACATCAAAAATATGTTCTGAAGTTCTAAAAACACTTCAAAAAGATGGATATGTTGGAGATTTTGAACATGTTGATGACAAAAGAGGAGGAAAACTCAAAATCAAATTACTAGCAAAAATTACAAAATGTGGAGCAATTTCTCCAAGATTTAAAGTTAAGCAGGATGAGTTTCAACATTGGGAACAACAGTATTTGCCTTCATATACAAGAGGCATGTTACTTGTCACAACAAACCAAGGAGTAATGTCTCATCATGATGCAGTCAATAAAGGAATTGGAGGATTTTTGATAGGTTATGTCTACTAAACAAGTTGAAAAATTTGAAACACTGGTAGAAATTCCTGATGGAGTTACTGCAAGTATTAACAAATACATGCTACAAGTTCAGGGGCCCTTAGGAAAAACCTTCAAAAATTTCAAAAAAATTCCTGTCACAATTCAAGTTAAAGATAACAAAATTCTCATTAATGCGCAAGGGACTAGAAAAAAGGATTTTGCA
>JAEHKV010000040.1 GCA_016838845.1 Nitrosopumilales archaeon
AATCCATCAAAAACAAGTCTTGAGATTGCAATCATTTTCAAAAGATGAACTCCTCCTGCGCTATTTGTTACAGTGCCTTCTTTTTGCATCAATGTATTATTGGGTTCAAAACTCCAAGGAATAAATGCCATAAATCCATTTGTTTTTTCTTGAAGTTGTGTTAATTTGTAAAAATGCTCTACAATATCATTATTTGATTCCACATGACCATACATCATTGTTGCTGATGCTGGAATATCTAATGAGTGAGCTTCTTCCATAATTCGTAGCCATTCTTCACTTGTGATCTTTTTTGGACTAATGACATCCTTAACAGAATCAACCAAAATTTCAGCACCAGCTCCAGGAATTGATTGTAAACCTGCATCTTTCAGCCTAGCTAAAACTTCTTTTGTTGAAGATTTTTCTACGCTTGCAATTATATCAATTTCAGAGGGAGAAAGACCATGCACCCCAACTTGTGGAAATTTAGTTCTGATTAGTTTGAAGGCATCTTCATAATATTCTAATTCAAGATTTGGATTATGTCCTCCCTGAAAAAGGACTTGTCGGATCTTGAACATGTCACACGCTGTTTTCACTCTATTTTCAATTTGTTCTAAGCTAAGTGTGTAAGAATCCTCTTCACCGGGTGAACGATAAAAAGCACAGAATTTACAATCTGTAATACACACGTTGGTATAATTCAAAATTATGTTATTTACAAAAGAGGCTTTTTTGCCAAACTGCTTTCTCGTAAGATTGTCAGATACTAAACCCATTAATTGAATATCATCAGATTCAAGTAAACGTAAGTAATCATTTCTATCAGGTCTTGAACCATTTAGCGAATTTTCAAGGATGTCCCCGATATCACTTGATTGAATTTGTTCAGTTTGTTGACTCAATTAATCTAAAATGATGCTTTCAGAATAATATTTAATCCTTGATAAAAGTGAAACAAACCTAACATAATTAGATGTAAAATTTTCAGGCTTGGATAGATTTTGCAGTAAATTATTCACGTTATTTTTAAGGAACTTCACCCAACGGTCACGTTACCTTCGAAAAAATTATGAAATTCACTGAATTTTCTCTGTATTTTTCAGTTTTTCCTTTAGAAGATATCAAATATAATTATCGTTTCTTTCACAATGTAATATAATGACTAAAGTATTGATAGATTTCATAAATGATGTAATCGATGAAACGTCAGAAGAATACAAATTAATTTTAGGGAAAACAAAACAAGACGTAGATAATGTAAAAGAAGCGTACAAATATTTTTTTGCAGGATTTACGATTTTTATTGGTCTTATAATTGGATTAATTAGTTCATTAATAATTGATTTTACAATTGGAATTATTATTTTGTTTATAGCTTTAGTGTCTTCTCTTTTGATACTTCTTAAAAGACAACGAAGAATAAGAAAATTACATGATGTGTATGGTGAATACATATCAATAATTGGTCAGAAAAAGAATGCTTTTCTAAAAATTAGAAAGGAAATTCATTATTGGGATTATATTTTAGACGATGTTTTTCCATCAAAGAACGTTAGAAATACGCTTTTAGCACTTGAAACTATTGATCATAGTTACGTTCTTTATAAAATTGGAATATATGAAAAATTATTTCCCTTGCTTGAAATAGATACTAAATCAACCGTTTTTTGGGGATTAATGAATTTCGTAAAAGGATCAGTCCAAATCACAAGAGAACTTATTAATTTTAAATCAAAGCCGTTACCTTTTTTCATTCATGATGAGATAAACAGAATATACTTTGAGAATAAAAAATACATTCCAAAATATTTCATGCAATCACTCACAGGGCTAAACTATGAAGTGCATATCAATTCTAAGGATTATATTGATGTACGTTATGGAGGTACATTGAAATTTATAAAAAAATATGGTTTTAAGGTATTTGCGATTTACAATCAAAAAATAAAACCTTATCAATTTCTTTTAGATGAAAATTTGAATATTGTGAATATGAGATTAAAATCTAAAAGGAAAAGTTAATTAAAATATTTTTCAAGTAAATTTCTAAAGCACACAAACTAATTTCTCTAATTCTTTTCTAGATTGATGTCACAGCCTTTCTTTATGGCCATCTTTACACACCTAGACAACTGTTCTAAAGAGTGATCGCGGATTTTACGATCACAGACATTACAGATGGCATTCCATCTCATGTATGCAGGACGATCCGTATTCTCACCTTCCAAGACTTTGGTATAAAGGCCGATTTCGATGTTCATCGACTCTTCAATGTTTGGTATTTTGTTGTAAGAACTCATGTAGTCACCTTGATTCCAGTATTTTCTTGATGCCTAATGAATATTGATTATCGGTTATCCTGCCCTGAGATAGTAGCATTCTTAGATACGCTACTCGCTTACATGCGTGTTGCCAGTTCATTGGACTTGCTGCCTCCCAAGCTTTTTTCTTACTGCAAAATTGATGAATTGGGTTGGATTAGCAAAACCATTTTTTTCATCTTTGCAAAAATTTTCTAGTCTTTTCATACTATTTTCACCACAATCTGATCAAAAGGTCTATGCGTGTTCATTTGATTAGCGAAAAGTTTAGTAATCATGATACCTACTAAGTAGGTATTTTACATACTACTAGTTAAATTCTTTTTGACTACTTTTGCATACCGTTGAAAAAAGAAAAGATCAGCGTATCTATAGATGCTGAACTCATGAAATGGATGGATGCCCAGATAGCCAAAAGAAGATTTTCTAGTAGGTCTCACTGTATCTTGTATTCTTTGGCATTTTTGAAAGAAAACGAAAATCAAAAAATTAAGTAATTTCATCTGAGTTGTGAATTGCAGAAACTTGGCAGGTACAAAGTCACAAGGCTTCAATTGAAGTCACTAAAGTTATCCGCCACTTCAAATTACTATCACTCCATTTGCAATCAACCATTGTATAGATTGGATAAACGCTTCATCAGTAATCATTCCCTCAGACCACCATTTAGCATTGTTTTTTATCCAACTTGGAATTTCCATTGTTTCTTCTGTAGTATCTTCTTCTTCTGGTTCTGCATCTGGATCTTCTGATACATTTACAGCTTGTGACACATTTGGAACATGGATAATATTTTCCTGAATCATGTATTGTATTCCATTTGTAAAAGTAGAATCTCCAATTTGTCCATCAGCCCACCAACCAGCATTATTTTTTAACCAGATAGGAAGTACTGGTGATTCTTCTGTTTCAGTTTCTACAAAACCCTCTTCCATAGTTTGGTCAAGGTCGCCTGATTCTGCAACATCTATTAAATCACTTACAGGTTCTACAATCTTCCATGCATCTTCAAAGGTTACAAGTGCTCCATTTCTACTAAAATCCCAAAGGTACAAGACGATGTTTGAGGTCTCCATCGGTTTAACAAATGTTACATGGAATGTCATATCCAAATTAGCATCATTTATTGCTGTAGTAACATTTGCATCGTCTTTCAAAAATCCGTTTGGATCATGTATTTTGATGGGTTGGCCCTTGTTCCATTCTATCCAAAGATCCGAATCGTTACGTGTATCAAAGTCTCGTATGTTCACGTATAATGCAACATGTTGTATTGTTTCTGGGCCTTGATTTTCAAAAAATGACAGCTCTAGGTTAATCTCATCATTTATTTCAAATAATGAAGTTTCTGGTGGTTGACTTGGATCAAGTGCGAGCGTTCCTCCAAATATTACACTGCCAGGAGAGGATAAGGAGTTGGATTGAAGGACTGGTTTTGTCCTATCGCCACCAGCGCCACTACCAGATTTTTTTGCTATTGCATCTAGTCCTCCAAATGTAGTAAAGTGATAGGTGAAAATCTTTGTGTCAACTCCATTTGAGATAAAGCATTCTCCTGGGAACACAGGATCATCAGGACTATCAAATGTGCCTCCACAAACATTGGTGATTTGTATCCACGTGCTGGAGCCAGCTGGCTTGTAGCCGACATTACCAGTTACTCCAGAGAGAAGTACATCAACAGGATTATCAAAAAGTAGCACCACATCTGGAGAACCCACTTCAATCACGGTATTCCCTACTGAAAAGCCGGATGGTGCTGTTCCAGAACTAGAACCAGTCTTTGGGGGCTGTATTGTTCCTGTCCATTCATCAGGGCCAAGTATAGTGGTTCCATCAGGTATGGATACAGACACGCTTGGCAATGCAACATTTTTAATGATTACTGGTTTGTTGTCTGTACCGGATTCCAGCTTTACTGCTTTTTTTACCAATACTGCTTTATCCCCAACAGTTTTTGTTGTAGTTAGATCAACTCCTGTTAATGTACCACTAGTAAAACTGCTCAGAACTTTTGTAATACCACCAACTTGAATATTATTCCCAATTGCGGTGTCAATATTGGCTACAACATCAATCACTGCATCATTACCTAGTTCTATTTCCTCAATACCTGGAGGAAGTGATGCCTTACCTTTAGTACCGCTATTGGCATCATCAGAATCAAATTTTACAGTATTGCCTTGTGGCTTGATTTTATTGCCGGATTGATCAGAAGAAAGATTTGTTCTTGCTGAGTTAAGATACCAAGGATTAAATGAAACCGTGCCACCTATTGTAATTCCTAGACCGCCTGGATTATCTATATGAGTTGGGCCTGTGGCATGTCTCCAATAGTTGTTAATTGCGGTAATTCCAGGTCCAACGTTAACCGTATCTACAGCCTGTACAACATCAATTCCTCTTTGGACACTGCCACTGTTTGGAGTGACATACACATTGTTTGGCACCCATCTTACAAGGCCTAAACTGTCAGCATCTAATGTGTGGACCACTATATCTTCGATAGTAAAATTATCAGTAATTGGAGTTATAGATGAATCAAAGAATTGAGCTTGTTCTGCATTAATTCCACCAATATCATTATTCCAAATCTCCTGAGTCTTTAGGTTTCCAATATCTAAAGGAGTTGTACCACTATGTACAACAATTAAGGAGGTAGGCCAAAAAGAACCAATGCTTGTAACTATATTTGACAAATCAACATTACTAAGACTAAACCCTGATGTGTCAGAATATTCTTGTATCAATAAACCGACTTTGTTTGGGTTTCCTGTGATAGTCACATCTTGTAAAACTATGGTTCCGGCCGGACTGTTGTTACCATTGCCACGAAACTGTATGCCATAACTATTTGAAGTTTTATCCCCAGCTGTACAGCTATGACTTCCTGTACCAACATCTATACTAACATTTTCTACTCTAGCATTACCTTCAAATAGAAAAAAATGAATATCGGCAGGATTACTACAGGAAGCCTGTGCGTTATTTGAAAAAATACTATTTTGTACAACTACATCTGATGTTGATGCTCCTCCAGGAAGATCTCCTCGAATTATCAAGGCAGTTCCTATATTGTTGGTCATTACTACGTTGTCAAACAAAAAAAATCCCGAAGATTTTATTTCAACAGAACGTGCAGCACCAGTATGACTGTCTTTGGTATCGGTTACCCGTAAATCTCTAATCTCAAGACGGTCGTCTGTAGAAGGTCCACCTGCTAACAAATTGATACTAGTACTACTGGGAGGAGCCAGTTCAATAATAGTATCAACCAAAGGGTCTCCACCATTTCCCGAACCCTGCAAGATTATTTTCTTGTCAATTATGAGGTCAGAGGTTATAGAATATGTTCCAGCTGCCACAATAATTGTATCGCCACTTACAGCTGCATTAATTGCAGCTTGAATTGTACAATAAATTAAATCATCATCACAGACTAGAATATCGACATTTACATTAATCGTAGCTGCAAAAACATCTGGAATCATAACCATAATTAAAACTAAAGTTAGTAAAACTGCATTTAGGATAAAGCGCCCCCCCCCCCCCCAGAGTTTAGTCAACTAGTCACACGCTCTTCTGTTTGATCTCTAAGTCATGTTGCGGACTAGACACCATTTCGTGAACTAAATGTTCTATTTTGCTCGAAATCTCTGAGATTTTTTTATTATTCGCCCTAGGATCACAAGTTATGTAAATTATCAAGTAGTCATGATAGTAAATCAACTGGCGTGTTTTTTCTCGTGTTGTTTGCAGCGAGATGGTTCTACCAAAAGGACCATTGAATACATCAAGCATCTGTTTTGTAATGCACAAGTCCATTGCATACTCTCTCTCTTCATCTTGACTAATGTCTGTGGAATTCTTTTTCATTCTACTATTGATTGTGTTGCCCTTTGAATCCACTATTGATACATAACGAACCACATCATCTACTGCAAGAATTTCATCCATCTTTTCCAAGTTTATCATTTTTCGCACACTACCTGGTTTGTCTGCCTCTCAGCATAGAGTTCGGTTATGGCATCAATATCGCATTCAGAGATATACCGATGATCAGATTGTATGAAGGGATACATAAGATCCTCCGGCGCGGTAGAATGAGATAATCCAATGGCGTGTCCCATCTCATGCCTGATAATTGTGGCCAGTTGCTCATCTGCTAGATTGTTTACATCGTATATTGTAATTTCAGATTTGAGTATCTGATTATCTCGTGTGATCGAATTTGTAAATCCCGTAAAACCATCGACGTCTTTCTGCCCCGAAAGTTCAATTATTATGTCGCCTCCATCAGTGTTTTCATGCACCTCAAATTCTGTAGGAATGTAATACTTTGTATCATGCAAGGAAGCCTGTTCCAATGCTCCTTCCCATCCTTTGTAGTATGTAGAAAAAGAAGCGCTTGGGCCTTTATGAAATGCTAAATCACTTATAACGACGCTCTCTTTAGACATGATGGCGTCTTTTACCAGATCAAGTTTCTCTTTAGAAACATTTGCTTCATTCACAATTTTAACATGTAGTTTTTGATCCTCTACAAGCTTCCATAACTTGTACAGATCAACCGTATCCCCCCGAAGAGGCTCTATAACATATTTTGATCTCATTTCTATGTCATCTTGCTCAGCTATAGCAATGGTGTCAGTATACAAAATCAAAAGCATGGCAAAAACACTTGCCACAAATACAATGCAAATTTTAGTTTGATTTTTTTTGAGTCTTTTTACATCATTTTTTAATTCCATATAACCCAGCGATGAGTTTTGTTTCAGCTCAGACATAATGTTAGACACCAAAAGATCCTAAATGAGTAAAAAATAAGGTTGTAGCCTCAACAGAAGTCCTTACATCCTTAGGCATTGGGTTTGGGTGTACAAAATTTTCTGTTGAGGCAGTAGAATGAGCATCATGAGAAATATTGTCCGATATTGAAAGTGCGTCAAAAAGATAAACTATGAAAGTGTTAGGCAAGAATAATTTTTCATTGTAATCCATCAAAGATTCTAAAACTGAACTTCGTTGAACGATTTCAAATGTTGATAGAGCTTGAAACATTTTCAAGATTACCAACCATCCCGTAAAACATCATTCAAGCATCGAGAAAGACTGTAATGTTCTTGACTTCGAGAAAGTTTTCTAATTTGTTTTTTTCGAAGTCTAGTTTGTAAATCAGAATCTAACATGATTGTAAGTCTTAATTTTTTGACTTTGTTTTTCACAAAATCACCTCAGGAAATGTCGAACACTCAATGGAGGAATCATATTATTCTGAAGGATGGTTAGATTTCCCATGGAGTTTTCCTCCACTGAGAATATGTTAC
The DNA here is from genome assembly GCA_016838845.1 of Nitrosopumilales archaeon. Taxonomy (GTDB): domain Archaea; phylum Thermoproteota; class Nitrososphaeria; order Nitrososphaerales; family Nitrosopumilaceae; genus DRGT01. The sequence continues at coordinate 7,634 of JAEHKV010000040.1, forward strand.
CAGTTTTGGGAATGCCCGACACAGAAATTATAATAAATTACTATTATAATAATCCCACGTATTCCATTGGATTCAATGGTATGTGTGGCTTCATATATAGACATGAGATTCTTGTGGATCTTTGGTGTTAGATTTCCAATGGTAACAATACTAGCGACTAGCAAACTGACAGTCAGATATCAAGTAACGATCCCCTCTGAGGTAAGAGAAAAGCTGAATCTAGAAGGTAAGGCAGGAACGACGGTGGTTTTTGCAGAAGATGATGGAAAGATTGTTCTGTTAAACCCAAAAATGGACTAAGATAGTCAATCCTCATCAATTACTTTTCTTTTTTGATTTTTTCTCAAATAATTCGGATAACTGTCTGTCTTGTTTTTCCATGAGTTCCTGCATCTGTTTAGCATGCTGTGTTTTAAATTCCTCAAATTTCTTTTCATATTCAGAATCTTTGGTTTTTTCTTGATCTTCTTATTATTCTTGATTAATTAATTCAAGTATCTCAATCAAACTATTTTCTAGATATTGTGATTCTATCAATCAATGTAACCCCAAAACCCCCCAGCTAATTAGCTACAAAAGTTATCCCCAGGAAAGCTTCGCAATTTTTTTTGTGATATAATCCCCTATTACTGTATACGGGTAATCATCCCTAGGATTACCCACTAAAACACCGATTTGTTACGAATGAATTTTGTTACCATTTGTAGCAATACAGAATAGTCTGAAATTAGCAATTGTGATGGAAAAACGCTGTGTGACGCATGGTAATTTGATACATTTGTGTTTTGTGACAACTCCATGCGTAACAAAAGCTGTTTGCAATAGCTATGCTACGCATGGAGAAAAAGCTACATTAGCTATTGTAGCTAATTGTAACAATTTGTGACAAAATAATATGTGATAAAATGCCACAAATCGCTACTTCTAATCCCTGAATTTTATTATCACAAAATTGTTGTTGCAAAAATGAGGGATTTTGTGATGTATCTAATGTGATCAATTTATTCGTCTTGTGAAAAAGGTAACTCCAGAAGGTCTTCGACTTTGTTATACTGGATTCTCATGGATTCTGGGGAATAATCCGTATAGTGCTTTCGTAGAATTCCTTTTGGGGTCCTGCCTCCAAACGCATTGATGTATTTTTCATCAATTCCTGCGTGAGTGCATTTTTCTGTGAATATCAATCTTAGAGTTTTTGGACTAATTGAGATTCCTGTCTCTTCAGAGACTTTTTTGAAGGATTCCTGAACATAATTATAAGAAAAATCAAACAATTTTGATTCCTCATAAAGTGATTGAGATTCAATATAGCTTTGTAGATACTCATTTGTCTGAGGCGTAATGAAGCTAATCCATGCAGACTTTGTTTGCCCTTCGTGAATGTCAGAAGCATCAATCATATTTTTCTCAAAATCAATAATTTCTACAGTTAAGGCTAGGACCTCACCGACTCTCAAGCCTGAATTGTGAAGGATCAGAAATATGATTTGAATTTGGTAAGGTAGCTCACTACAGAAATATGCAAGTTCGTTATCACTTGGAATTTTTACCTTCTTTAATTGGGCTTTTTTCTTTGAAAACCTGAAATCTTCAATCCATCGTCCAAGCTTAAGATAGTCTCTAAGATATCGCCTGAGTGCCTTTAGTTGATTTGTTTTCCAATCTTTTGATTCATTAGAATCAAGGTATGCTTTGACAGTTTGTTCGTTTATTTGGCCATTACAATGAGCCAAAAAACTTTTGATTACAGATTTTTGATTATCTACGGTTCCCTGGCCAATTTTTAATTCATCTAGTGCAAAAATCTCATAGTTTTCTAGACTGTCTTCAAAATTTGTGATTGTTGTTTGCCTGTCCGGCACGATTTTGAGGGCCTTTTTGATTTGGTCTAGATCTTCAATGATTTGATCTAGTTTTTCTTCTGATTGTCCACTCATTTTAGTTCAAACCATTTGATGATTGAGAATCACGTTCAAGCTTAGCTTCTTTTGCAGATAGAAGTTTTACAGAATGTCCGGCTTTGACGTGCATTTCAGCGGTTAATCCGTTAGGTGTTTTACTGTCAACTGGAATGGGTTCGGTTCCCTTTTCGTTGCAAGTGTAACAGACGTAAAACTTGGAATTTGTACCCTCACTGCCTTCACTGCTTTCACTGGGTTGATTTTCATTCGTAGAATCGGTCTTTTTCAGTGAAGGCTTTGAATCCCGTGTTTGATTGCCCTCACTGGAACTCTCACTGTTTTTGGGTGATTTTTGTGCCTGATTTTTTTCTAGTGAGGGTAGTGAGGGCAGTGAAGGCTTTTTTTCTAAATTGTCGGATAGTTCTGTTTGTTGTTCTATTTTGGTTATTTTGATTACTGAAGAATTTTTAGTAAAGATAGGATCTTGTTTTGTCCAATGAGATAATTCAACAATCAATCCAGCTGATTTCAATAATGGTTGAACTAGTTTGAGATGTCTTGTAATTTGATTTGCACTTTTTGGAAATCTTACAAATCTTTCTTTAAGATTTATCTTAAGTTCTTCTTGTGCAATTTCATACAGCTTTGTGTAAATGTTAGAAGCTGAATCAAGACATGTTTTTTTATCTTTCATAAAAATTTGAATTGATTCTATTATTGGGTAAGAATCTTTTGCAGAGATATGAGCTTGGTTTAATTTGTCATAATATGATTTAAGAAATTGATTATCTTTACGACCTAAACATCTAGAAATTATTTCGCCCCAAACTTCAAAGTCAGACATTCTTGTTTTTGGTTTTATCTGATCTTTTAATTTTGGATATAGAGCAAGTGCCTTTTGTAACGTTATGAAAATTTGTCCTAAGACATATGGTAAAAGTTTGTTAAATTCTTCATTAAATTGTTTTTCTGTAATTATGTTTGTTTCATCTATTGTTTCTCGATCATAAATGAGTAGTCTTGACTGTAAATCTGGATATTCTAAAGTTGGAATTATACCATTTAATACAATCTTACTTCGAAAATTATAAATTACTTCGTCGCCATCAGTGTATAGTTTGCGTTTTGGATTACTACTTCCTGTTATTGCCCTACATAAAACGTCAGAAGTCTTTGAATCAATGTAACTTACGTTATCAAAGCTTGAAACATATCTATTGTTTAACTGAACAATTAAATCATCTTGTTTTTCTGCAATCATTGAAACATTATCTTCTTTTTGTTGACCATTTGGATCAACGATTACCTTTATGGTAGATGTCGCAGTAGTCTTGAGACTTCCTGAACTTCCATCAAATACAATCATTGGAATTGGATAACCCTGTAAAAATAACGCGATTAGATTTACTATGAAAACTAATCTGTCTGGTCCTACAATGTGTAATAATTCGGCTAGCTTATCAATTGCTTTTCTATCTCCTTTTTTTGGAATTATTTGCTCATGTAATGACTGAGGCCGTCTAAATATTGGTGAATCTTCATTAAGACTCACAGTTCTAATTTTTTCTGGAGTAATTTTGATAGCTTGCCATTTTGAATTACCAAGATCATACCAAATTTCATTATCAAGCTGTGCCACTCGATTGTAAATTTTTTGTTTGTTTGTTTCACCCATTTGGGCCTTTGAAATTATTGCGTTTAGTATTGTTTTGTAAAATTCATCTGAATGAAGTTCGTTAGAATCTGCAAATTTTGCGTGTTCATTGTTTAACCAGTGTTTAGCCCTTGTTGATGAAAGATTTATCGTTTCAATATGTTTATTGATTCGTACGATTGCAGAAACTTCTTCACTATTGTTTTGAGAAATAATAATTTTTGGAATTTTAGTTTGTGCGTGATCATAAAGTCTCTTCGAAGCTGTTCTTTCGTCTTTAGATAACTCTGTTTGTTTTTTGTTCTTTTTCTTTTTTGATTTCTTTGATTTTTTTGGTTCATGATCTTCAGGATCAAGATATGATATAGGTTCAACTTTGCATTTACAACCATTTTTTTTCACATCTTTGGCGGTTTTTCCTTCGACATCACACTCGGGACATTGATAATGAGTCATGGTTTCTCCCAAGCTTGTTTTTCTTCATTATAGACCATGCCACTTTTAGAAGTGAATTTATCAGATTTTTTATTGTCGGGTTTTTTCTGTGATTTTGTATCAGAATTTTTTTCTTCTTTATTTTCTATTTTTTTTCGTTCGTGTAAAGCTTGAAGGATGTGTTTTCCAAATATCCCAATGGTAACTATACAGGGAATTCCAAGCAAAACAAATTTTTCAGAAGTATATTTCTGAAAAAATGGCCGCCATAATTTTGCTAAAGTTTTTGTTTCTTCATCTGAAAGATCTTCCATTAATTTCCATTTTATCTGAAGTAACGTCCAAATGCCTAACCAAAATTGTTTCAGAGTTTCCTCTGTAAAGACGTAAACTTTCTTGATTTCCTCTACTTTAGTTTCTATTTCCTCGTATTCTTGTTTTTGGTCTTCCGTTATTGGAGGATTTTCTAAGATTAATTGTTGACCTGAAGCTTCTGTTTGTATTGTTGGCTTTTTTATTTCAGGCTGGTTTAATTTTTTGTTGAGTTTTTTCCAGTGATCTCGACTTTTATTCATTCCATAACCTACAGAGATAGGATTTATTCCATATTCTTCAAGAACGTCTTTGAGCATTAATCGGTAGGCATACCTCACCTTACTTGGATTCAGTTTGTTTTTGTTACAAAAGTCTTTAAGATCTTGTTTTCTATTCTGTGGTAAAGTGTAATCAAATTTTTGTTCAACTTTTGTTCTTATGTGATTTCGTAACTTATCATTTTGAGATGTCATTTTTTTATTTACCTAAATCCAATGACTCGCGAAATTTTTTATAACATTCACGAAGTTGTTTTTTAGAAGAATGATCTCTCTGTTTGCAAATCGGACAGATGTCTATAGCCATTAGTGAATCACTTTCTCCAAATCAAAAACAGGCGATAGTTCTAGGTATTTTCTACCATCTTCACAAATTAGTTTGATTCTTAATTTCTTGTACTTTCCTTGTGTAAGATTTTCTAATGCAATTTTAGGAAGAGCGATTATTTTTGATGTACATCTATCACTGATTACTCTAGTTCCAAAATCTACTACCGTTCGATTTTGATTTGACGCCATACATTTTATTACATAATGAATTATACATGGGATCGTATGAAAGACGATCCTAAATTTCAAATCAAATTAAACAAACATGAAAAGAAACTTTATGATGTTGTTCCAGAACATTCGGGCCTTAACCTGTTACAAATTTTAGAAAAAACAAAAATGAATAAAAATACTACAAAAAAGTATCTAGATCGATTATGTGAATATGACCTTATTGAAGTTGTAGAATTAAAACAAGGTGAAAAAGCTTATTTTAAGAGACTAAAAGGAACAAAATCTTTTTCACAATCCTATTTAGAAATTAAAAAGGATTTTGAGATTAGAAAATCAATAATAAGAGATTCTCTAAAATCACTCAATAACGATACACCTAATGAAATAATTTTTGTTTATTCAAAATGTATTCAACTACTATTTTCGTTTGATAATGGTGTAAAATTTACCATTTCATCTAATAAACATAAAAAACTTAAGAAACAATGGCTTGAACTTGAAAAAGAAAATCAAGAATTGTTAGATGAAGTAACAACTGGAATAAATAACAAATTGTTTTATGTAATTTTACAAGATATTCTAAAGTCGGATAATGATAATCTAGATCAATTAGAATATTACAATAAAACTAAACAGAAAAAATCTCTAAAATAAAATTTATTTTTTCTTTAGTTTATCTTGTTGTTTCACAAAATAATGAAATTGATCTTGTTGGTCTTGCAGTTTTTTATCCATATCATGTCTTAGTTGTTGAATATCTGATAGTTGATTCTGTTTAGCTTTTTCTAATTCTTCTCTGAGTCGTTTGATTTCAATCAAATCACTTTCATTTCTTGGTTCTGAATAAATTGTTAGTTTTGGTTCGATTTTCTCAAAGTATAATTCTAAATCCTGTCTTGATTTTCCTTCATAGACTTTATTTGCAGGATCACTTTTTCCCATGAATACCCGTTTAATATCGGTAGGAATTCCAGCTCCATCACATACATCATTGAATAATTTTCTAAATCTTTTTGGCCTTAAAGGAGATTGTTTGTTTCGTTGAAGTATCCTAACAGGTTTTTCACTTGTTGAAAGTAATTTTTCTAATTTTTGTGTAGCAATTCTAAAACATTTTGATAGATAATGAGGATCTACAGCATGAAGTTCTAATTTATCTATCGTAGGCTCAAATCTTCTTTTGTGTTTTTTATGAAATTCAACTTTGGATTCTTGAGCTGATTGAACAAAAATAGCCTCATCATCATTTGCATTTTTTCTATGAAGTTGTACATAATTTCTTAAGAGTTTAGTAGTTTCCTGACTAAAGAATGTAGCAATAATTTCACCTGTTTTATTTCGTAAACCTCTAATGAAGATTCGTTTAGATGAAGGATCTTGATATCTTACAGTTTTCAGAGTCAAGTCTAAAATATCACTGCCATCCATTCCAGAATCTTTGATACACATACAGATTATTTTGTCTCTAGGCGATAAACACTCTAAGAAATTCTTGATAAAGTCACGCTTGATTCTCTTTTGTTTTTCTTTAGTTCCGTCGGATTTTTCAACCTCAATAATATCAAAGAGAGGTACATTATCATCAGTGAATTGTACCTCTGAAGGTTCTACTTTTGGCGTTCTAATCTTTTGAGTATTGATATCATTATGAGCGTAGAATCCACGAATGATGTGATAAGCTCCATGAACCGAAGCATTGAATTTTTTACCTTTTACATCTTGTGCCCAAGTACAAAAATCAGACAGTCGGGCCTTGACTATCTCTTTTCCTTTTAGAGCTTCTTCAATTATTTCGTCAGGATTTTTTTGAGTGTACTCAATGAATGAAGGCATCCAAATTCGAATAGCTTGTAATGTTTTTGGAGATAGTCGATTTTTATGAGAATTGTACTTTAATCCATTTTTCCATTTTTTGATCGGAGCGTATTCTTCCCAATTTGTTAGAATTTGGATGTTTGACATTACAAAATACACCTCATTGAATTATAATAACGTGACCGTTGGTTCACGTTATTTTTAAGTAGGGTACAGAAGGCAGATCAAACTATGGTAACTGGTGTTGACATTAGATTAAATCGTATTTTGAGAGAAGGAAAAATGCTTTGTATCCCAATGGATCATGGTATTTCAAATGGACCTATCGAGGGGCTAGAAGATCCACATTCTGTAATTTATCAATGTGAGAATCATGGATTAACAAGTGTCATTATTAACAAAGGAATTCTCAAAACATTACCAAAACCAACCAAGGTTGGTATTTTAGTCCACTTTTCAAGTAGTACATCTCTTTCTTTGTCTCCTAATCGAAAAATGCTAACTGGAAATGTGGAAGAAGCATTACGATTAGGTGCTGATGGAGTTTCACTTCACATCAACATTGGTGGAAAAGAAGAACCAGAGATGTTAGAGCAGCTTGGAATGATGGCCCATAAATGTCACGAATGGCATGTTCCATTATTGGCCATGATGTATCCAAGAGGAGAAAAAATCAAGGATCCGCATGATCCTGAAGTTGTAGGTCACGTTGCTAGAATTGGCGCAGAGTGTGGCGCAGACATTGTAAAAACAGTATACACTGGAGATATTGATTCATTTTCTAAAATTGTGAAAAGTACTCCAGTTCCCATAGTCATAGCTGGTGGGCCTAAAGCAAAATCAGATGATGATGTTTTACAAATGACTGAAGATGCAATGAATGCTGGCGCAAAAGGAATAACTTACGGCAGAAATATTTTTGCTCACAAAAATCCACAACAAATGGTTCAAGCACTAGCGGCAATCATATTCAACAAAGAGACAGCTAAGGAAGCAGCGAAAAAAATTGAGTAAAGCGCGTGAATTAATAATTTCGCCAAAGGTTTCAAAAAAACAGCTCGGGAAATTTCTTCCTCAGTTAGAAAATGAGGGGGTTAGAATGATTTACTGTGACCCTAAAACACTTGGAAAAATACGTACCAAATTAATTACAATTTATCCGTCAAGTTCAGCAAAATATGTAATACTTGAAAAAGGTTCATCTGCCAAGCCAAAAGGGAAGAAAATAGGAAGAAAATTCAAAATTTTGTCAAATGCCGATATTGAGAATGTTTTAACATCGGCTAAAAAAGGACTAGATTTTGTTGTTATCGAAGTAAAGGATTGGAAAATCATTCCTCTCGAAAACATTATCGCAAAACTCCATAAGGTTCATACTAAAATTTTTGCGCTTGCAAGGAGTCCCAAAGAAGCTAGAAAAATGTTTTCGATACTTGAAGTTGGAGTTGATGGAGTTATTTTCAGCACTTCTTCAATAAATGAAGTTAGAGAAGCATTAGTGTATCTTGGGACAAGGAGTTTTGAATTAAAAAATGCTAAGATAATTGACATCAAGGAAGTTGGGGATGGAGAAAGAGTGTGTGTCGATACAGCATCGATGTTACACAAAGGAGAAGGAATGTTAATTGGAAATAGATCCAACTTTATGTTTTTAGTACATAACGAATCAGTTGGTTCATCATTTACCTCCCCACGACCATTCAGAGTTAATGCAGGGGCAGTTCATTGTTATACTTTATCCCCTGATGGAACAACAAAATATCTATCAGAGATTGAGACCGGAACTGAAGTCTTAGTTTTAGATTCAAAAGGAAAAGCAAGGAGAGTTGCAGTTGGTCGTTCAAAAATAGAAAGACGTCCAATGTTGATGATTAAGGCCAAAGCTGGTAATGAAATAGGAGGAATAATTGCACAGGATGCGGAGACCATTAGATTTGTCAAACCAAATGGAAGATTAGTATCTGTGACGCATCTAAAAAAAGGAGATACAGTTTTAGTTCATTCAGAGACTGCGACCGGCCGACATTTTGGCATGGAAGTTTCTGACGAATATATTCTTGAAAAGTAATCCATAATGAAATACAAAACTTGTGTGACGATAGCAGAAAAGACCCCAAAGAGATTGAAAGATGTTACTAAAAAAGCTCTAAAAAAATCTGATTATGTTGAATTAAGATTTGATTTTCTAAAACCTGAAAAAGTACCCGAAGCCTTAAAACTAGTAAAAAGCAATTTAAAAAAATCAGTCTGTACTTTAAGACCAAAATCAGAAGGAGGAAAATTCTCAGGGACTGAAAAAGAAAGGATTTCAATCTTGAAACTAATTGCGGAATACAGTCCTTTTCTATTAGATGTTGAATTTAACGCTCTTAAGAAAAACAAGTTGTTAACAAATTATCTCAAAATAACGAAAACACCAATTTTAGTATCTTGGCATGATTTTAAAAAAACTCCAAACTTCTCATTTCTGAATAAAATGTTCAAGCAAATGAGAAAATTTTCAAAAAACATCAAAATTGTAACCAATGCAAAGTATGCAGAGGATTCAGCTTTGGTCTTATCTCTGTATGGAATTGCTTCTAGAACAAACTTGATTGCTTTTTCTATGGGCGATTTTGGAAAAATGT
>JAEHKV010000041.1 GCA_016838845.1 Nitrosopumilales archaeon
AATTGCTCCAGGCTCTGTACTAAGATTATCTAGAGCAAACGTTCCAGCTATAATTCCTTTGCATCAAGGATTTTACAACGGTGATTCAGTATACTTCATTGTTACTGATTCAAGTGATCAAAAACATGCAGACATTGTAACAGAACAACAAGGATGGAAAGTTGAACTAGCTCCACTCTTAGCTAATGCGCCAGAAGCAGCACTTTCACCTGTCTACATTTTCAAAAATGGCGTGGAAGGTAGCGGAGTACATGGATTTCAAGGTGAAGTATTTTCCAGCACACCAGCTCAAGAAGATTACAGTGCCCTTACATCACATGTTCATGTAATGTGGAATGATGATGCAACTCCTGAAGTATTAGATTCTAAAGATGCAATTTTAGCTGCTCAAGCCAATGACATGGTAACATTTACTGAACCTGAAGTAGTAATGAATATGCCACAAATTGTTTGGCCTGAAGGTCAGATGTTTGTAAAAGAAGACAAAACCGTAACTGATGAAACACCATATGGTGGTGGTCAAGTACTTGACATCAACACTGATGACATGACGGTAACATTCATCGCACACAGAGGTTGGGGACCTGATGGTAGAACCATATATTACATTGTAACAGATGCAACTCCCTCTGGACCAGCTAGTATGATGGGAGTGACACCTGCACCAACATCTGCTAATTTGATTGTAAGCTCAGCTGCAGTAGACCTATTCCAATTCAAAAATGGATTAAAGGGCTCTGGTCCTCTTGGATTTCAAGCAGGAATTGCTGCATCTGCGCCTGGTGATGCAAATTACAGCCCAATGTGGAGGATCTTCATGATCTCCTGGAATGACCCTGCAAACGCATCACTTTTAGAAACAGTTGGTGACTTTAACGCCTTTAAGAAAGCTGGGCTAATAGACATAAACATAGCAAGACCGATGAATGCAGACCACATAGTAAACTGTCCCTTTATAGATCCCTTCCAATAGGGAATCTTTTTTTATTTTTTTAAAATTTTAAATTAGTGATTATTTCTAAAAAAAAATTAAAAAAATAAAAATTATGCTCAGCCTTTTCCAATTCTGAACATTTTGGTACTACAGGTAGGACAGGTTCCCGTAATTGCTGGCTTACCATTTTTCATAGTAACCGGCTTGGCACCTGAAATCTCCCTTTTATCTCTGCATTTGACACAATATCCTATTGTCATGGCAGATAATGACTTAAAGAGCTATTAGCAGAATATTGTGAAAATTATTTAACCACAAGGCAAATTCGCGATCTGATTTTTTCATAATTTATTCATTATCATAATTGATTATTAGCTACAAATTCAATAAAATCTGAATAAAATATTCAGTAAAACCTTGTAATGATAAAAAACACCGCAAAACCACTTAGGAAAATTATACCAATAAAACTTAGAATTTTAAGCCAAATGCCAGGTTGTGATTGTTTATCCAAATATTTGCTAGACACTAATTTGAAATTAAAAATAGCTATTATTGGAGCGATAAGAAATGAAACAGTTGTTGCAAAATCCACCAATTCTTTTAATTTATTCTCAAACAGAAAAATAACAAAAAGAGCGCCAACTACAATAACAGATATGAATATTAGATACATTTTTTTAAATTGTAATTTTGATTTAGAATTATTTTGTTTGAACAATAACTCTACTGTTCTACTTAGTGATCTAGAATATCCATCAAACACAGCAATTATTGTTCCAAACATTACACTAAATGCAGCTGATGAAATTATGAGATAACTCCAATCTCCTATGGTCTCAGTATAGAGCGTTACAACCTTGTGGGCAAATAGAGAGTTATCATTAGGTAGAGTTTCTCCTGATCCATAGAAAATGTAGGCTCCGAGTGTAACAAAAAATAGTGCCAAAATAGTCGTGATGACATAAGCAAGCCTAAACTCAAAGATTGTTTCCTTTAATCTTGGCTTAAAGCCAGTTTGTTTGATACGTTCAAGGGTCCACAAACTATTCCAACTTGATAGATCAATTGCAGTTGGCATCCAGCCCATCAAAGCAATAAGAAAAAAAATCCCAGCTGAATCCCAGATAAATTTTGATTCAAAGTAAACGGTTTTTTCAACTGGTCCATTCACTATTGCTAAAACAAAAGCCATTACCGTTGATACAACCAAAACAGAGACAATGATTTTGATTAATCCATCCAATGCGCTATATTTTCCAATAACCAAGATCGCTGCACAGATTACAAATAGAATAACAACGGTCCAAATTCCAAGAAATTCAACTTGAAACAAGTTTTCCAGAAATCCAGCAGTTACAAAACCAACTGCAGCTGTTACAAAGAACATTGATGCTATTGTAATTAAGAAATACAAAACAAGTGCATGTTTTCCTAGTTTTTTGTAACCATCTATTATACTTGTTCCAGTTGCACTTGCATATCTAGATCCATATTCAAAAAAAGGGTATTTCAATAAACTAGCCAAGATCACAAAACCAATTAGTGCAAAACCAAATTCAGCTCCAGCTCTTGTTGATTGGACCAAATGAGAAACACCAATTGCTGTACTGGCAAATAATATTCCTGGTCCTAATGTTTTTGAAAGACGTTCAATGCGTTCATTCAACTTCTCTCACCATGGCTTCATGTTTGTTAATGTAATACAGTGGAAAGGTCTAACACTTGGGTTCAAAACTAACTAGTAATAATACTGATAGATAGTGATTCTGACAGTGCATCCTGATTTTCTAAACTTTCCCAAACAAAAATTTCTGCCAAATAGGTTCCTGGTTGATCAGGAGTCCATGAGCGTGCTGTGCTTAGTGATTGATTAGGATTTAATGTACCAGTTATCCAACCAAGTGAAATAATTACATTTTCATCATTTTTTATCTGAACAATAAATACAAACTTTTGTGGGTCTTCTTGATTATTTGTAATATCTGCAGTCACCAGAACTCGCTGATTCACATTCAGATGTTCAATAACTTGATTATCTGAGACATTAACTAGACGAAGAGAAGCAGCAGGAGCTCTATCTAGTGGTTCAATAGCATAAATCGGAGGTATGATTAAAATTGTAAACAATACAAAAAACACAAACAGAAGAATTACCTTAAACACGTCCAATTCAAATTTTTATCATACTAAAGCTTTTGCGTATAATATTATAGGCTGAAAATGAGTAATTTCAAAATACCATATGGCAAAACAACGATTCTATTCGAAGTTCCTAAAGAATTTGATGTCACAGTTGTGAAGAATAATTCAAAATCACAAATATCGAATATCAAAGAGACAACTAAAAAAGAATTGAAGAATCCCATAAACTCCAAACGACTCTCAGAATTGGTTAAGAAAGGGGACGCTGTGTGTGTTATTGTCACAGATATTACCCGACCTTGCCCTGATAGAGAAATTCTTTCCGTATTGTTAGATGAATTAAAAACAAAAATTGAACCTAATGATCTAACCTTGCTTATAGCTTCAGGCATGCATAGAGAAATGACATATGATGAGAAAGTCGAAAAATTTGGTAAAGAAATTGTAAAAAATTTTCAAATTATTTCTCATGATGCAAAAGATGAAAAAAATTTAGTTACACTTGGCACAACAAAAAATGGAACACCAATAAAGATTTCTAAAACTGCAGTTGAGGCAGACTTTTTAATCTCTATAGGTGTAGTAGAACCCCATCAATATGCTGGGTACAGCGGAGGATACAAAACTCTATCCATAGGTGTAGCAGGTGATGAAACAATCAGTAAAACCCATTCTAGAAAGTTTATTGATCATCAGAAAACTCGAATTGGAAATATAGAAGGCAATATTTTTCATGATGACATTGTAGAAATAGGAAAAAAAGCAGGTCTTGATTTTATCATAAATGTTATTCTTGACGAAGAACAAAATGTAGTTGACATTAAATCTGGTGAACCCCTAGAAACATACAAAACTTTAGTAAAAAAAGCGAAAGAGATTTCAGAAATCTCTATTAAAAAACAATATGATGTAGCTATTTGTGGGGTTGGATTTCCTAAAGATTCAAATCTTTACCAAACAAGTAGGGCTGCAAGTTATCTTTTCTACTTGAAAAAACCTGTTGTAAAAAATGGAGGATATATCATAATACCAGCAGCTTGTCCTGAAGGTGCAGGAAAAGGAATTGGCGAAGAAAGATTTTTTGAAATGTTAAAAAACATGACAATAGATGAAATTCTAAATCATAAACCTGATTTCAAGGCAGGGGAACAGCGTGCGTTTATGATGGCTAATGTCTTAAAACATTGCAAAGTAATCATAGTTGGCTCTCAAACGCCTGAAATTGTACAGGAAGCAAAAATGATTCCTGCATCAACTATAGATGAAGCTTTTGAAATTATAAAAAATGATTCAGAAAGAAATTTAGAAATAATTTTAATTCCAAGCTCCCTAACAACTTTACCAATTATAAATTAAGAATTAATTTCTAAATTAAAATTATAATTTTATTCTGTAATAATCCCGACCTTCTGGATCAAACATGGTTACAAATTCAGCATTTTCAAAACTTTGTACTCGTTTTTTTATAACATTTCTTACTGCGAAACTAGTTAGATACTTGAATTTTTTTGCATGTGCCTGTAATGTAAATAAATGTCGCATTTCACTTCCTCCCCCTAACCCATAATATCCCCTTCTGAGTGAAAGAGGTTCCAAGAATACAGTATTATAAAGACCATAATTTTCATCCTTTATCTCTGGTCGAAGTTTGTAGCTTTCGAGAGGACCACCTTTTGCAAATCCAATAATTTCTCCTTTGTCATCGCCCAATCTTAGGGTAGTGAGAATCACATCTGGATTCTTAATGGATTCTTCAAATCCATCCCTTGCAAATTGTAATGGTTTAGGAAGTTCTTCATAAATTGCAAATAGTTTTTTTAGGAATTCAGGATCATTCCTTGTTGACATTTTTTCAATTACTGGTAGTATCCTTAGATTTTCATACAAAAAATCTGATTGAATTTGTATTTCTTCCTGTCTAAGTTTGAAAAACGCAAGGACATTATCATAAAAATTTTTTCTCATATGTTTTGGCAAAGAACGAAGGACACGTTGACACATTTCTGATTCATTATTTAACAAATCCTCGAAATATGTAACTGAGCGTTTAACGATTAATGAGGGATGCCATGCTAGGGATTCGGCGTTCATTTTTGCCATCTCCATAGCTTTTGAAAAATCACCTAAAGTATAACCACTAACCCGATCCACAATTGAGAGAAACCAACCTAATTTAAGAAAATGTTCTTGCTTCTGTTCGTCATTTTTCGTTAATTCAGATTTTTTGAAGCACTGATTGATCTGTTTTTCTGCGTTTTCTTTGAAATTCCCTGTCCATGGATAAGTGGTTCTAAGGATTAGGGCTTTGACAATTTCTATATCTAAATTAGAATTTTTAATTAGCTCACGTAAATTTTTATCTAACGAAATAAATCTCAACACGCCTTCTTCGTGTGGTTTATCAACACTTTTCTGAGGATCAAAATCATGGAATAACGCTGCAGTATAGAGGTATTTTAAATCATTCTCGGTAATTTTATTTGAAACTCTATCTAATTTTGCTGCAAGTAATGTTACATATGTTACTTCAAGTTCATGAATGATGTTATGATAACCATAATAATCTGAACCAAGACCATGACTTTCAAATAATTCAATTACGTAATCTAACATTTCTATATAACAATCATTATCAATACCAGCTTCAACCAATAAACTAATAATCTCATTTCTCAATGCTGGGGGGGTAGAAAATTGTTGCATTAAGACTATTAAAAATTCTAATTTTTAAAGATGTTTATCATTATTAGGACATCATGTCATCTGAAGAAAAATTATTGAAGGAATTAATTAAACTACATGAAAATTTGAGCCTAGAATTTTTTTTACACGCAGATAAGAAAATACATCATTTGAACAGTGTGAAAATTTCAAAATCCCCTACTCCTGTTATTAGGCCAACTCTTCGTGGGGGGGTGTATTTTTCAGATACTCACGTGTATAAAATTACAGGTATAATTGATGATCGAACCATACTCCAATTTTTATCTAAAGCAATGCTTGGCCCAAATACCGAATTTGGTGATATTATAATTACAACTGAATCTAATAGTAAAGGAAACTCGGAACAAATTGTGTTACACACTAATCTAACAAATAGCATGCAATCTTCTTCATTGATTAAACTAAATTTGATAATAATTGGAATAGAAATTAAAAACTAGGAGACATTGAAATATTTGTCATAACGTTCCCGACGATCCTTATCCGACAAAACCTCATAGGCTTTGTTGATTTCTACCATTTTTTCCGAGTCGCCATTCTTACTTTTATCAGGATGCAATTCCTTAGCTAATTGTCTATATCGCTTTTTAATTTCGCTTTGTGCAGCACCTCTGGGAATGCCAAGAATTTCATAATAATTTGGTAAAGATGATTTTTCAGCGGCTTTTCGAAATTCTTCTTCATCAATCGATTTTTTTGATTTTAATTCTTCATAATCATCTGCCCAATCAGAATGATACTTTTCATAATCACGATCCTTTTGAGACAAAAATTCTTTTTTATCATATACTGTTTTTTTTCTTCGGATAATATTTCTTGCCAAATAAAGAAAAATTCCAACTACAATCAAAATTGCTGTTGTAAAAAGTATAATTTGTTCTTCATCAGTAACAACTAATTCATTTTTTGTCACTGATTTCATATCGTCTTGTCCAAAAACAGCTATAGTACTATATGTTAACATAATAAAACAAATTATTGCTAGTGTTTTCACACCCAAAGAACATTCTCAGGAAATAAAAGGATATCATGGCAAAATTTGAACTAACTAATAGTCAATCTATATTACAGTTAAATGATTAATAAAAATCCGTGAATAAAGATATCGTGTCATTATTTGAACACGCATATGATCTTTGTGAAGATGGTAATTATAAGCAGGCATTAAGATATTATAGTGAAATTTTAAAACACGAACCAAAAAATGTAAAGGCACTAATTGATACTGGTGTGACATATCAAAATCTAGGAAATCTAAAAAAATCAATTGAATTTTATGAAAAATCTCTGAATTTAGATTCAAAAAATATTGATGCTATGATAAACAAGGGTTCTGCATTGCATACATTGGGCTCATTTCCAGACGCTATACTTTGTTATAATGAAGCATTAAAAATAGACAAACAATGTGCAATGGCTTATGCTTACAAAGGGCTGTCTTTAGGCGAGATTGGAGACATTGATGCAGCATTAGATAATTTCAAGAAAGCACTTTTGATTGACAAGGATTACGATGTGGCACAAATTAGTAAAGAAGTTGCTCAGGATCTACTAGAAGCGATAAGAAATGAAAAAATGAAATCTAAAAAACTGTAACATCTCCTGGGGCAGATTCTCTTTTCAAATCTTTTTCATGAAATTCAAAAAACTCTTTATGAATATTTTGCTGATGTTTTTTTAATTCATTAATATTTTCAAATCCCTCATGACAAAGGTAGCATTTTGGCTTATCTTCATCAACAAAGGGCAGAACCATGTTAATAGAAAATAAAACTCAACTATACTTATTTTTTTGCACAAAACCATCTCTCAAATTATATATCTACTCATAACTGGGTGATGATATGTTGGAACAATTAGTTGGGGAATCTCAAGCACTTGATCGTGCTCTATCTGGCGAAGAACTATCATTTAATGATGGAATGGAATTAATGAATTATGACAATTTGCATATGTTGGGTGCTGTTGCTGATAATTCTAGAAAAAAACTTGTTGGCGATATAGTTACATTTACATCTTCATACTATCTGAATTATACAAATATTTGTGCAGCCAGTTGTCAAATGTGTGCCTTCTATAGAAAGGGAAACGAGGATGATGCGTACACATTAACCCCTGAACAAATTGAAAAAAGAGTAGCGTTAGCTAAACAAATGGGAGCAACTGAGGTACATATTGTTGGGGGATTTCATCCAAAAGCTCCTTTAGATTATTATGAATATATGATGCGAATTATCAAAAGTAACCATCCAGAATTAAATATCAAGGCATTTACTGCAGCTGAAATTTTCTATTTATCAAAACTAACAAAAAATTCTGTCAAAGAAATTCTTTCAAGACTTAAAGATGCTGGTCTTGATTCTATGCCTGGCGGCGGAGCAGAATTATTTCATCCTGATATTCGTAGTAAAATAGTTAGAGGAAAATGTTCTGGGGAGGAGTGGTTAGATACAATTGAGCAAGCCCATAATTTAGGGATAAAAAGTAATTGTACAATGCTTTATGGACATATTGAAAAACCTGAACACATCATTGATCATCTGATCAAGATACGTGATTTACAAAAAAAGACAAATGGTTTCATCACATTTATCCCGCTTAAATTTAGTTTAGACAATACAGAACTAGAACAAGAAAAACAAGTCACTCATGAATGTTCATCAGTGTATGATCTTAAAGTTATTGCGTTATCTAGATTAATGCTTGCCGGAGTTTTAAACAACATCTCAGTTTATTGGGTAGCATATGGTAAAAAATTAGCCCAAGTTGCATTAGCAAATGGTGGAAATGATTTGGTTGGAACTGCATTTTCTGAAGAAATTTATCGTGCAGCAGGTAAACCTACAAACTCTTCAATTCTGGAACTTGCTAACATCGTTAAAGAATCTGGCAGAATTCCTGCTCAACGTGATACATTCTTTAAAATCCTGAAAAAGTTCTAACTATTTTTGCTATATGTCTTCCTTGTTGGGGTTCAAGCTGGTTTCTTTTCCACTATTTTTTTCCCACCTTTTCTTTTTCTTCTAGCCCCAAAACTTATCAAAACTAACAGAAAACCAATCCC
>JAEHKV010000042.1 GCA_016838845.1 Nitrosopumilales archaeon
GTAGAACGATCAGTAGAACAACCAGAATCATTCTCTAGAGCAGCTCAAGACACCATCATCCCATCAGAATCAGTAGAACGATCAGTAGAACAACCAGAATCATTCTCTAGAGCAGCTCAAGACACCATAATCCCATCAGAATCAGTAGAACGATCAGTAGAACAACCAGAATCATTCTCTAGAGCAGCTCAAGACACCATCATCCCATCAGAATCTGTAACACTCAATGACAGAGATCAGGATGGCATAGAAGATTCTGTTGATACCCAACCAACAACTCCATCTGCTGATTTCAGTGATATTGGTATTGGCGGAACAACAAGTGGCACAATCACTTCATTAGGTGACCAAACACTATCCATAACAGAAGAAACGAATCCAGATGGAGTAAGAATTAAGGTTACCTCTTCTTCTGGATCAACACCTGCTACTGTTGATGTTTGTGGTGGTGCATCTATGCTCTCATTCACATCTGGAGATGATTTGGTTGTAACGTGTAGTAGTGTAATTATTGAAGTGATAAGTGGTATGATAGATGTTACCTTTGTTGCTGATGACGGCACTATTGCTACTACCACTTTGGACGAAGGTAATACCCTTACATTTGATGAAGAAGCATTAACATTCACAGCAGATTCTAGCAATTCTGATACTGTAATTATACTAATAGACGGTGAAGAAATTTCCATCGAGCCTGACGAAACTATTATTGGCGATGATGGATTTGCTGCAAAAGGTCAACGAAGTGATGTGAATAACTTTCTTGTTTATGGTAGCCCACGAGAGGCAACCACCTCACTTACATCGGGAGCTAATAGCTTTGAGGTAACAATCAAGTATGGAGATACCACCGATTCCAACACGTTTAGCGCAACACTTAACCGTGTGGATATATCCACAGATTTCAATCCTTCACCTGGAACAACGGAGCAAGTAACAATAACGGTGCAAGACGGTAGAAATGTGTTGATATTAACTATAGATGGCCTAAGAACTGATGGAAAGACAGCTACTGATAGGGATAGATTAGTTTTCATTTCGACAGCATCACTTCCAGAACCAGTCAGCGCAACATCGACAGAACCAGTCAGCGCAACATCGACAGAACCAGTCAGCGCAACATCAACAGAACCATCAACAGAACCATCAACAGAACCAGTCAATGCTACATCAACAGAACCAGTCAATGCTACATCAACAGAACCAGTCAATGCTACATCAACAGAACCATCAACAGAACCAGTCAATGCTACATCAACAGAACCAGTCAATGCTACATCAACAGAACCATCAACAGAACCATCAACAGAACCAGTCAATGCTACATCAACAGAACCAGTCAATGCTACATCAACAGAACCATCAACAGAACCAGAACCCTCTGAAGAAACACCAGGAAAAGGAACTCCACCACAAGATCCTGAACCTCCAGAAGGTAAAGGAAAACCAAACTAATTTTTTTATTCTAATTAGCATTTGATACGAAATGTCGATTAGAAAAAACTGTTTAATGCAATTTTAAAATTTAAATATCTACATTTAATTTTCTTTTCAAAACAAAAATTGGGTCTAAACTAATCTCATAAACAGTGTGGGTCTCAATAGATTCGGACAATAATGTATTGAATCTTGGCAGATTCGTTATTTACATTTGATACGAACTGTAAACGAATCTTACCATAGCTTCAGCTAATTTCTTTTTGTAATATGGAACAAATTTGGATATTCAGTTATTAATCTACTAAATTCTTTTGTTACTAATGTCACGAATTACAACAGTAGGAATTGACGGTAAATATGAACCATCATTGGTTTTTGAAGATGATGAATCAATAGTCCAGTTCTTACTAAAAAAAATACCCCAGATAGGCGCTACAATGATTATTGATAGGGAGGGAAATTTGATAAAACACACTGTTTCCAAGTCATTTGAAAGCGAAATCGATCCTCATGAGATAGAATACATTGCAAAGCTGATTGGGTTACGATACCGAGTAGCCGACTTTCATAAAATTCGGAACGGGCTTCAAATGACAATTAATGTTTTCAAAGGAAATTGTATCATCGTAACTTCTCGTAATGGTAGTTCCATCATTGCTATAATGACAAAAAGTGTTGATATAGAAAAGATACGCCAAATTATATCCCAAATAAAGTGAGAATACAATGTATAACACAACCGAGTTAATATACAAAAACAGTAAGAAAATCAGGGATCTAGAAAACGGAGTAGAATACGACATAGATGCATTTTCTAGGGAAATCACTAAAATCCAAAAAAAGTCAATAAAGATCCTTGTCATCTACAACAACAGAAACCTCTGTGAGACCCTTGAAACCTTCTTGAAACAGGAAGGGCATGATTGCATCTGTGCCATTGACCGTAGAAATGGGTTATCTTTGATTGAGAGAGAAAAATTTGATGCCGTGTTGCTTGACTTAACGATGTCAGAATTTAGCGGATATGACGTCATTGATGCTCTAGAAAAGGCCGGCAAGTTAAAGGAAACCAAAGTTATCGTGCTATCATCAATTCATATTCCTCAATCCGAAATTGAGGATTTGTTAAAGAGAGGTGTGTATTCGTATTTGACACAGCCTGTGAGACCTGACGTACTACTTAGAATTTTGAAAACAGTACAGTAAGGGACAGATTCAAGCTATTAACATTTGATACGAACTGTTTATGGGTCCAAAATAAGACCAAAGAACGTACCTAGTCCCACCAATGTAACTGCTAGATTACTCATGAAATATTTTGTAAAGGTGCGAATCTTTTTTGTTCCGCTTGGGTCTATTTTAAGACCTAACAAGTAGCGGGTCTCAACAGAACCGTTCACATTTGATTCGAACTGTTAAAATGATGAAAAGTTTTATAAACCAAATTTTTTACTGATGTAACGAAATCGAGGTCCTGGCGCTTGTTTACTCTAAATTCTCTAATTCAGGCATTAACGAAAACAGTTAATCCCAAAATTCGAATATGTCTTGAATGTGGGAGTACCATAACTGTCAAAAATGAAAAAACTATCATATGCAGAGATTGTGGAAATATTAGATTTTTTTCAAATTAACATTTGATACGAACTATCAGTGGGTCTAAAATTATCCCAAAAACGATGCGGGTCTTATTGGATTCGATACAGTTGTTATGAAATGTTAACGGAAGCCAACAATTCTAGGGGAATATGCCTATTGTTGTTGACCGATGAATAAGCGAATCGTACTATTCAACGCACATGTTAGCTTCCGTGCTCAAATGTTAAAATTTCAAAAATAAAAATTCTTTGTGATTTTTACCATCTCATCATAGGATCTTTTTTAAGTAGATTAAACTGATCTGGACTTCAATGACCAAAACAATACTGTTCGGAATAATCGTAGCAACAGTCATGATTCTTGGAGTATTTGCAGCAAGCCAGAATCAAGCAGTTAGTCAAGAAATGGAAGAAGAATCTGAGCTTGCACAAGAGTTGGGTAAGCATCTAGTTGATACAGAAACGATTTCCTTGACTGGAAGATTACAACCTGGTGACTTTAAACTGTTAATGGATATAACAGGATACACCTCTGAGAGTGGGCATGTTGCAATGAAGGTTCCCTGCGGATCTGAAGGTGAGCAACTCTTGGCAATTGTGGCAGGAGTAGCACCAGATGTGGCTCCAATTGATATGGACTATGTTGCACCGTTATCTAATCCACCAAGTTCATGTGTGTACCATGGAGAGATACCAGAGGGAATAACTGACATTGCTTTGATCAACATCTCTGATGTGACAGTACCATTCTATACTATGAGTAGTGCTGGCTATTCAGTTACCATAACTATTCATGGCGAAGCAAACGGCGAACACATGTAAATTCATTAAAACCCCCTTTTTCTTTTTTATTCTAAATTAACATTTGATACGAGTTGTTACAAAATTCGGTACCAATCCTACGTAATTGTTATATTCAAATCCTTCAATCAGTCAGTATAATGAGTATCAGTATTAGTAGCATTTTTCTTATGTCTGTTCTAGTTCTAGGTTTTGCTAGTTATCCGTCACTATTACCAAATTCTGAAAATGGTGTTGGTGCCATTGATGATTTACAGCTACAATTAGGTAGCATAGCCTTTGCTCAAGAAGAGAACGGTGAAGAGAACGGTGAAGAGAACGGTGAAGAGAACGGTGAAGAAGAACAGGAGGAGGAAGAAGAAATTGAACTACGTGGTATAATTGCATCTATAGGTCCTGGCAATCAACTTACACTTGAATCAGGAGAGGTAATTCTCACTGATGAAAACACAGATTTTGATGACTTTACATCACTAGGTGATTTAGAAGTTGGATTCGAAGTTGATATTGATGCTGTATTAATTGATGGAAATCTTTTAGCTACAGAAATAGAAGTTGAAGAAGAGGAGGAAGAAGTTGAAGAAGCCATACTTCAGATTCAGCCTCAAGTATCTGGTCTCAAAGTCAGGGCAGAAATCCTTGGTAACCAATCTGAAATAAAAGTTGAAATCGAATTTACAACAACATCTACTGAAACTGCAGATATAATAGCTGAGATAATAGCACAATTCGAGCTAGACAGAGATGTTGCCGATGCTGCTTTAGAAATTGAGCAAGCAGACGAGGATGAGGAACTCGAAGAAAAGTTTGAGGTTGAGGTTGAGGTTGAGCCAGAAATTACCGATGTAGAAGTGGAGCTAAGGTTTGTTTTAGATACGGTTGACAGAGATGAGATTCTTGATGCTATTGTAGAAAAAACAAAACTTTCAAGTCAACAAATTGAAGGAGTTTTAGAGTTTGAAATAGAGGAGGAAGAAGAGGTAGAAGAACAAGAAGAAGAATATGAAATCGAGGTAGAAGTGAAAAAAGGAAAGGCTAAAGTTAAGATCGAACTTGATGACGAAAAATACAGATTTGTAATAAAAGATAATCCGACTGAGGAGGAAATAATTTCCACAATAGTAGACAAAACAGGATTAGAAGCATCATTCATTACTAGCATTTGGGAATTTGAATATGAAGGAGCTGAAGAAGAGGAAGAAGAGCTATCAATAGAAAAGCAAGCAAAGTTTGCTGAAAAAATGGCAAAGAAGGAAATGAAAGCTCAAGAAAACGCTGAAGAAACCATACTCAAATTACAACAAAAAATTGATCAGTTAGAACAAAGACTCCAAAAGTTGTTAGACAAATTTGAGGCTGGAGAATACTTTGGCACAATACTAGAACCCGATCCAGTAACAACTTCGTATATCATTTCTTTTGATGGCTCAGCTACATCGCTAAATGACGATTCTGTTGTGACTGATGTGGATGGTGAAATTTTCTTGGAAACACAAGTAACTAGATCAGATACCACCAAATTCCGTATCACGGGAGGAGAAATCTTAGTTGGAGATACCTTCTACGATTTTGTAATTGGAAAGGCAAGAGTTTCTTCCTCTGGCACATCAGGTGAAAAAGACTCCATGATTATACTAGGTCAGGTTATAGATGACCAAGGAAATGTTAACACAATTAAGATATTTGTACATGCTGCAAACCCACTTTCAGGAGACTTTGGTTTAGAACCAATTGATTTAGAAATCAAGATGCCCCAAAGCAAGATTGCCAAGCATTGGAGCTTGAGTGCATCTGGACAATTATCTTTGTTACAAGCTTGATATTCCTTCATTAACATTTGATACGAACTGTTAACGATATGTTGCTACCAACTTAATTCTTCTTTTTCCTTTTAATTCGTTGGTAATGTGAGCGTGTTTTTCATTCCAATGTTTAACAAATTTTTCAGTATTTTTTTTCAGATTTTTATATGAACGTATAATGAAGTTAATTTGGAAATTACTACAAAACATTTCACACGCCTTACAAGTTTGTAGATAAGTTGCTGAGAAACCATGTGCCTCTCCCACTAAACATCTCTCTGCAGCTGTTAACTCAAGAGCCCACCGTAATCCTTTCAAGGATAGTGTTGGGACAGGTAGTTGCTTGAAACGGTTAGCCCACTTTGGCGCTATATCAGTTAAAGTTAGTGATGATGGATTTGACGTTTTGTCAAATGTAAATCTCTCTGGCATATAGTATAATACATTATCATTGTATTAGGTATTGCTGTTGTGAATCTATTTTGTAGTAGGATATTCTGCTATCCAGTAGACGATTTATTTATCTTATTTTAAAGATTTTTGGAAAATATTTCCTGTTTACTATTACATAAAAGAAATGAAGTTCTAATTAATTGGATGTTAGATAGTAGGACTGAAATGTTAAAAACGGTTTTAGATTTAAGACTAAAGGAACTTCCAAACTTGTTACTTAACATAAAAAATGGAATGAAAAAAGTTTGGAAATATCAAGATGATCATACCTTTCTTTATGGTTGGTGTATTGGAAGACTAGAAAATATTCTTTATAAAGAATTGAGAGATTCAGGAGGAGCAATGACAACAGATGATGATTGGTTCATTATAAGAGACCTTCTTGAACTGCGACGACATCAAATAACCAAAATTATAGACGATGTATTAACTGATTAACATTTAAAGCAAAATTGAACAAGAATTTTTAAAATTTATTATCACCAATATGCGCTTTTACTTTCCTCATCGAATGTTCCATTATTCCTAGAAGACACGTAGCCTTTTACCTCTTCAAATCCCTTGAATACGCCATCTGGAGCAAAAACTGAGGGGCTTATTGTAGTTGGGACTTCCCCACAACAACTTTCTTCCAATTTCTTGATATGATAAGTCACGTAGGCTATTCCTGCCTTTTCAAATAGTTGTATTGCGACCTTTGACTCTTTACCGTCATCGATAAAAAGAACAGCTTTTCGTTTCCTTACCATATTATTTTTTTATTAATTCTGAATAAAAACTTAATCGCTTCATTGATTTGATGGGATTTTGACATACACTTCATTTTGCTTTATCTCTATTTCATACATGATTAAATTCCCAGACTCTCTCCATGCTTGATTTTGTTCTATCCAGGTATCACTTTTTTTCCAGGATTTCATATTAGTCAATTTACCTGTTACAACATCGAATTCATAACCATGCATGTAACATACTACATTGTTACCTTTGTAGATTCCTTTATGCAGTGATGCACCCCTATGGGGACATGAATCATCGCATGCAAACAATTTTCCATTTCGCTTACCTACAAGAATATCTTTTTTTTCTATGGTGAATTTATTCAAGGAATTTTCTTTAATCTCAGAAACATTACAGACTCTAAACATGATAAACAAAAATAAAAAGGGAATTTTATAAATTGTTACAGGTGTTGGAGGCCGCCATGTCCTTTGGTATGTGGAGACTGACCAACATATGATCTTCTAAAGTGTCCAGATGGTCTCTTTGAAAGCAATTCTACAAACCAGGCTTCATGTTCTATCTCTTCCTGCATTATGGCTTGTGCTATGGCATAAGTTCGGTGATCCTTGTTAGTAGTATAGTCACAGACTTCACCCCATGAACGAATTGCACATCTTTCTGCTTCAAGAAGAACTTTTAAAATCTCTTCTACGTTTTCCCAGTCGTTTGGCAGAAATGCATCAGGACAACCTGCGAGGTCAGCAAACTGTCTAACGTCTCTTGGAAGTGCTCCTCCAATTTCATAAAGTCTTGGAACCATTGCTTCAAAATGATTTCTGTCTTCAATTCTAGCATCCTCAACTATTTCTTTGATGCCTTCACCATCACGACCCGTACAATGCATTCGGAGTATTGTATAGTAATAATATGTAAAAAATTCAGCTCCGACTCCTGCCAAAAGGAGTTTTCTGAGTTTTTCCACATCAATACCATTTTTTACTATAACTTCAATTCCTACAAGTTCTCCAATCTTTTCCTTGTAATCTGTAGTCATGTGATAACTATCTAGATGTAGTTTTATTTAATTGGATCATTGGTTATGAAAAATCTCACTCGAATTATTTTAAATAATAATAAACTCATTCCAGTTTATTGGAAATTTCTGATGATTTCCGCAAAGAAGTAGAAACTATTATGAAAAAGTGGATTAATCTTTTACATAATCTGGACCCCAAATTCATGGAAATGCTGAAGATGCAACTTGATTATGAAAACCGAATCAAAGACCTACGAACTTTTCTTAGAAAAGAAGTAGACAAGGAAATTGAAAAGGCTTTTCATTCAGAGTTTTTAAACGAAGAATATACTCCAAATGTAAAAAAGAAAATAGATAAAATTACTTCAAACTATCATGATCAACTTTTAGAAACAATAGAAAAATTGGAATAGTTCTACTTCCTGTGATGTGAATCCAAGGAAAATTTTATAGGATTGAAAAGAGTAGGAAAATATGGAGAGGCTGCCACTCTTGGGATTAACCAATATTTTTCTAAAAGTTGGTGGTTTCTCCTATGAAAATCAACATAATTAACATTTGATACGAACTGTGTATCAAGTGAAGAGAATGCTAAAATCTAAGTGAGGGGACGTAAGTCGGACAATGACACAGGTTAAGCAACACTATGTAATCCTCACTCAGACACTTTGTATTACAATCTAATTATTTAAAACCATTAACCACAGTTTGAAAATTCTTAAAATTTACATTTGATACGAACTGTTAACAGATGTTATGAAATATTTATGATGACTTGTTATGATTAATTTTCATTCAATTTTTTGTTCTAATATTTTACTATGAGATATTATGTAACGACCTAATACGACTCCTAATATTCCAGCTACAATTAATGGACCTACCAACAACGAATATGAGGAAATCATTAACTCTGAATATACAAACGCAATTAAGCTGGGAAAGACAAGGTCCTGCGTAAACGCCCATTTATAGACGTAGGTAATGAATGGATAATAGACCATAAATGAACAACTACCAAGGACTCCACCCGCTACATATTGTAAGGATTTTGTTTTAGAAAATGAAAGAATTGTATCAGCAACAACAAACGGGATTATGCTAAGAAAATAAAATGAAATCGTTGGAACAAGAAATTCATTTGGTATCATAGTTGTTAATATGTTAATTAAGAGGAAAGCGGCTCCCGCGATAGACAAGATACCAAATCTGTAATTCAGCCCATAAGAAAGATAAAGAATTGTAGATAACAACAATGGAAAACCTATAGTTGCAAAAATAGCAGCAAAAGTTGGATCAGGATTAAAGTCAAAAAATTCAGTATCAGAAAATGGCAAACTAAACATGTATAGTAATCCAGCTGCAGTAAGCCATAGAGGCAATATTCCTATTACACTTAACAGATTATCCATACTAGGCAGGACGACGCTTTGTTTTGGTTTTCCCTCTTGTTCAATTTGGTTTCCTCCCTTTTGTGATGTTAGAAGGGGTGAATAATTTCTAGCAAAAACAAGTCCAAATAATGCACCTATACTTGCTAGAAAAAGTCCAAATGTCAGAATAATATGAGATGGGCTTAGCAAACCATCTAAACCAAAAGCTACATGCCAAGTATAGTCAAAAGGACCAGCTATGACCACCATTGAAATTCCAATAATGACTAACCTCATGGGAAGTTTGAATTTCCCCTGATTAGCTAAAGATCGTTTACCAACAAACATAATCGCTGAGCCCAGAGCGGCAACACCAACTCCAGTGTATAACAGCAAGTGAGGAGTGGAAAAGAAAGTTTCAGGTTTATTGATAAGATGATTTGTTATATCCCAGCTTGAACTACTTAAAGTCAGCAAAACGCCAAGACTTATCAAAATACATCCAATCTTAAATTTTAATTTAGAACGCCGATACTTTTCTTCATCTAACGTAGTTTGAGTGCTTTCTTCAGCAGAACCACTACTGGTGTCTGACGTACGAGAGCTCATCTTATTGTTTTATCACCTCTTTAACACCTTTAACAATTAGGGTTCGGTCACATTTACAGAATATACTTTTACAAATTCCCTTTGATAATCTATTAACCCATCAGATGGGAAATGTGATTGATTATTAGTATGGGGTAAACCCACCGACTTTACAAAAATAACAAATTTCCCAGCTTTGTCAGGAGTTACCTCCAAACCTATGTGGTAGGTCTCACTTGATTTCCATGGTCTGCTGTATGCCTCTAGAGATGGATACATTGCAGGAATTGTTTCAAAAGTGCTGGCATAATTTGATACGACATCATCATCAATTTCTATGAAAAACGGCGATTGTCTAAAATCGTGGCTGATTATACTAACATGGTCATCGATGCGGGTAAGATTAGGAAAAGCGAGGGATACAATCTGTATGTCAGCGCTGTCTCCCAAATTCGTGCTAGTTATTTTGATATCAAAGGACTCTCCATACTGAATATTAGATTCTGAAATGTTCACTTCTGAAAGATATGGTATTGGTGATGGTTTTTTTAGTGATTGATAATAGTCAGGAAGATAGAAAACTGAAAAAACAAAATAAAATGTCAAAGAGGCAACGATGGCAACAGCAATTACAATAGTTTTATTGCTAGCAGTCATCATTTCACTATAAAAGAATCAAGGCAAACAACTATTATTTGTAATTTTATTGTAATTTACTAACGATAATCTATCCTCTTTTTATTCAAATTTACATTTGATACGAACTGTTAACTGGGTCTAAAATAAAACCAAAAATGGTGCGGGTCTCAATAGATTCGAACCAATAAACCTCTAAATGATAACTTTTCAATTATCTTTTTAATAAAACTGCCAAATTTACATTTGATACGAACTGTTAACTAGCCTTTCAAGCCTAGAAACGGTTTTGGCCTAGTCAGCCTCAAATTTTATTTCATTTTCATTAATTTCTAAAATTTTTATCTCCTTATTTTTCAAAAAATCCTCCATAGAACCATTCCATTTCTTAACGTTCACATACTTTGGCTTTTGGTTTGACCTAGAAGCTGTACTTTTTTCATAATCAAGATGCCAGTATTCAACTCTGTCAGTGTCTGTTCTTGTCTTAATCCATATTTTTGTTGTTATGAAATTGAATCCAGTGGTGAAATTCCAAGTGAATTTCTTAATGTCAGATAACTGTGTCGTACTGTTATGGCAGTTATTCTTGCTGCTTTAGCAATTGTATATTGCGAAATATTTTCGTTATTTTGTACACAAGCAAAATACAGACCAGCAGCTGCCACTCCAATTGGATTTTTGCCTGTAATGGTTCCTGCCTTTCTAGCTCTTATCAATAGTCTGATTGCTTTTCTTCTGGTTCTTTCACTAGTGTTAACATTGCTTGCCAATCTTGTAACAAAATCCAAAGGATCAAAAGATTCCAAAGTAAGATCCAGCTGTTTCACTATATCTCGATATGTTTTTTGAAGTTGTCTTTTACTAATAGTAGAAACTGAGACCACATCGTTTATGGTCCTTGGCGAATTTGTAAATCGGCATGCAGCATAAAGGCAAGCGGTGATCAAAGATGCAGTTGAACGTCCAGTTTTTGATTTTCTGGCTTTAATTTTTCTGTAAAAATATGCTGTTTGTTCTGATACTGCCTTTGATAAACCAAGTTTTGTAATCATGCCGTCTAATAATAAAAATGCAGTACGCATACTTCGTTCCTTTGTTTTTAATTTGACTCTAGAGTCCCACATTCTAAGACGGTAAAAGGCCGATTTCATTTCAGGTGAGAGCTTTTTCCCAGAAGCATCTTTATTGTCATTTTTAATTGATGTTGATAATCCCATATCGTGTTCTGCTAGACTTAATTTTTTACCAGTACGGGTATTTTTCATATAGTCTTCTTTTGTATATGCAGAATGTTCTGGACCAAAATCTTCCATTTTTTCAAGTAGAATAACTCCACAATTACCACACAATACCTCACCAGTTACATCATCAGTGATTAATGGTTCTTGTTTGCAACGTTTTAGTGTACAATTTTCAAAGATTGCTGAATGATCATTATCCATTAATTTATCCTAGGATCTTTTTCATTATTAGATATTGTTCTCATTCTAGAAAACAAGAATAAGTCAAGAAAAATTATACCTAGCTAATTAGTTTCACCTAATTTTCAAATAGTTCAAAATCAAAATGAGCTTATCGTGAAAATCATAAAACCACCATCATTACCCAATCAATACCTTAGATTGTGTGCATAAACATTAGGACACCTAAAAGCCGTAACATTTGCTCCCAAACTGTTACGCACCATAACATTAGGTCAGTAGATATTTGGGTTACGCCTTGTTAGATAACCCAATACCTACCAATTATTCACAACCATACAGCCCAAATGTCAAATATACCAATGACTAAACCAATACTTGGGTTTCGGCTATGAATAATTATCAATGATCTTTCTAATTAAAAAACCACACACAATTGGGAATTAGTTATTCATTTTTGACTTAATCATTCAAATTAAATTAGCAAAGAGAATTCCAAGGGTATGCCTGAAAAAATATCTGGAAATGATCTTAGAGCAAAAAAAGATGAATTCGTAATAATCGATGTTCGAGAAGCTGATGAGCTGGAAGGTGGAAAGATTGAAGGTTCGATTCACATGCCATTGGGTTTGACCATTAGAAAC
>JAEHKV010000043.1 GCA_016838845.1 Nitrosopumilales archaeon
GTTTTTTCTTTCATGGCTTGTTTTGCCAAAGTTTCCAAAATTTGTTGAATTTTTTTATCTGATAATTGTTCTTCTGTTTTAGATTTTTCTTTATCTGTTTTACTTGAGAAATAAACTAGATTTTTTGTGTCATGCAGAGACATAACCAGCCTCATTTTTATCTAATATCTTGGGGTTTGTCCAACATAATCCTTCAAGAATTATCTCGAGAAGAGTAGAACGTAATTCATTTTCTTGTAAATCTGTTAATTCCACATTTTTAGAATTGATTTTGAAATGCTCTACTTGTTTTTTCAAGGTATTTTGAGATGACTGAATTATGTCCAGTTTTGATTCAATTAAATTTTTGAGGTTTGAAAAATTTTCAAGTTGATTACTATATGATGTCTGACCATTTTCCCAGATCAAGTTTTGTGATACCTGGAAAGTTTTTTCTAGAAATTCATATTTGATTGATTCAAGTAGTTCATTTTCAACACCTTCCAAATATTCAAGACAGATTTCCTTAATTGATTCTTTTAAAAATTCATCAAAAACTTTCTCACGATTTTTTACTGTATCATCAAGTTCTGAAAGCTCAAATTTGATTATTTGATCAAGACAATGCATGTCTGAAATTCGAGGTATTGATAAAATTTTTTTAGATAATGCTCTTGTTCTTTCTGCTTCACCAACTAACAGTTCAAGTCCATGAATTCCAAGCCGTGCACTTACTCCTCTTTCTTGATTAATTTGAGGTGAATTCCTAGTTTTTTGCACTACTTTGGCCAGAGTTTTTAGTAGTGGAGATAAGATTAACGATTTTGAAATATTTGCTTCTTGGAGAATAATCATCATCTCAGATTCCATTGTTTTAGGATAATGAGTATGAATGTGGCTTTTGAGTCTGTCATAAAGAGGTTCTATAACTTTGCCAGAATGAGTGTAATCAATAGGATTTGCAGTAGCAAAAAAAGCAATTTTTGGTTCAAAAATTATTGGATATGAACCTGTAGTGAATATTCCTTCTTGTAAAACTGAAAGTAATGCTACTTGTTTTCTTGGATCGAGTACTGGTAATTCATCTAAACAAAATATTCCATGTTTTGCTTGCATCAATTGGCCTGGCGAATAAGATTCAATTTTATACATTTCAATGCCTTTTTTTGCTACTTTGATGGCATCAATGTACCCTACCAAATCTTTTACAGAGATATCAGGGGTAGCAAGAACGTACTTGTATCTATCCTTTCCAGCTAACCATTCTATTGGAGTATCTAGTTTGTTATCACGGATTTGTTCAGCACTTTCAGGACTGATATGGAATTTAGGACTTTGTATATGAGCATCTTTTTCATCTAATAACAACGCCAGTTCGTTTTTTGGCAAATCAAACGGACAATCATTTGTAATGCTATGTTGGATGATAGGAATTGGAGATAACAGGTTTTCTGCAATAGTTTGAACCAATTTTGTTTTTGCTTGACCTATTTGTCCAATGAGGAATATGTCATGCCCTGAAAGAATTGCTCTGTCAAGTGCAGGTAAAACATCATCATCGAATCCGATAATTCCTGGATATTTTGATCCACCAGTGTCAATTAATGAAATTAAATTTCTACGAAGTTGTTCCTTTACTCCAACTAGCTTATAGTTTATTGCTAAAAGATCACGAAGTGTTTTAATGTCTTTATAATCTTCAGGAAGTCCTGCTTTTATCTCAGTATATTTTGGATTGGAATTATAGCTCTGTTCAACAATACTTCCAAAGTCTTCTGTCAATCATATGGTTTCGTGTAGGTGGAATTTATAATATTTCACTGATTAAGTAAAATTTTGAATGGTTTTTTTCAAAAAGCCAGCAGGGTTTTTATCGGGGTAAATTTGAATTTTGCATACTTGACTACTCAAGAATATAAGTACATTGTAAGAATTGTGGGAAATGATATTCCCGGAGAGCGAAAAATCCTAATTGGCTTAACCCAAATTAGAGGAATAGGTTATAATTTTGCTAATGCTATTTTAGACTCCCTTAAAATTAATCCAAATACAAACATTGGTTATTTATCAGATTCTGAAGTTCAATCAATTGAAAAAATTTTGAAAGATCCTTCAGCTGTTAATTTTCCTTCATGGTTTTTCAACCGAAGGAAAGATGTAGAGACGGGAAAGGATACGCATTTGATTACATCAGATATTGCGTTTACTGTAAGAAAGGATGTTGAAAGGGAAAAAGCAGCTAATAGTTGGCGTGGATTTCGCCATACTTTTGGATTAAAGGTTAGAGGACAAAGAACTAGAACCACTGGTAGAAAAGGAGGAGCAGTTGGTGTTGCTAAAAGTGGTAAAGTATTACCTGTCAGGACGGATGGAGCAGCTCCAGCTGAAGGAGCAGCTCCAGCTGAAGGAGCAGCTCCAGCTGAAGGAGCAGCTCCAGCTGAAGGAGCAGCTGCAGGTGGAAAGAAAGAAGCTCCTGGTGGAAAGAAAGAAGCTCCTGGTGGAAAGAAAGAAGCTCCTGGTGGAAAGAAAGAAGCTCCTGGTGGAAGTAAGCAAAA
>JAEHKV010000044.1 GCA_016838845.1 Nitrosopumilales archaeon
ATTGGAGGATTTTTGATAGGTTATGTCTACTAAACAAGTTGAAAAATTTGAAACGCTGGTAGAAATTCCTGACGGAGTTACTGCAAGTATTAATAAATACATGCTACAAGTCCAAGGACCATTAGGAAAAACCTTCAAAAATTTCAAAAAAATCCCTGTCACAATTCAAGTTAAAGATAACAAAATTCTCATTAATGCGCAAGGTACTAGAAAAAAGGATTTTGCAATACTAAATACAGCAAGATCCATCATCAGGAACCTATGTGAAGGTGTTAGTGAGGGATATACTGTAAAACTTAAGATTGTCTACGCCCACTTTCCAATTTCCGTAAAAATGAAAGATGATAAAATCTTGGTAGAGAATTTTCAAGGGGAAAGATCACCAAGAATTGCCAAAGTTGTTGGATCTACTAAAGTGGTTGTAAAAGGTGATGATGTGGTACTGACTGGTTCAGTGCTTACTGAAGTTACTCAAACTGGGGCCAATATTGAACTTGCTACTAAAATTAAAAATAAAGATCATAGGGTTTTTCTGGACGGCCTATACGTTTTTGAAAAAACTAAAGGTATTGAAAAATAATTAAATGGCTTTAGACAGTGAATTCATAAAACAAACAGACCAGCTTATAAAACAAACTTTAGAGCTTTACAAAAATGCTGGCGCGTCACCACGAATTGCTGAAGTTTGGAATATCAGAAATGTTGGTGATTTTCTTTGTGGTTTTTTTGTTGGTGAAATGGTTGGTTCAGCTCTTAGTGCCTTTCAAATTTTTCATAAAAGAGAGCCCACAGCAGATGAACACATGGAAATTGTTACCTTAGTAGAAAATTATTCAAAAGAAATTCAAGATTTTTTTTCAAAATTTAACTGATCAAACTGTTAACTTAGCAAGGATTAAATCGCATCTATCAAAGTACAAATTTGTTGCCGCCCTAGCTCAGCGTGGTAGAGCGTCGGACTGTTAATCCGTTGGTCGCCAGTTCAAGTCTGGTGGGCGGCGCATATATATTTCTAAATTCGAGTTTAGAAACATTCTATTTTTAACCATAACATTAATGACACCATTTAAAATTAGATATTTCTAATCTCGAATTATGAAATATTGATCGTTTGATACTAGTTAGTGTATTCTGTTAGACTGCAATGATCTAATATTTGATCGCATATTACTAAAAATGCAGGAAGTTTACTTTGGCCAGAACTAGAAGGGCCAACAGATATTGTGTAGATTGTGGTGCAAGACTGGTTTATTATCCAAGATTATCAAACCCAAAAGCACCAAATGAATATCGTGTGTTGGTATATGCATGCCCAGATTGTACAGATGATTTTGATAGACCAAAAATGTTTTCCATCAAAAGAAACCAGGTTCAAGACCCACTTGAGACTGTAGAAATCGAAATTACACAAATTCGAAAAAAGTTAGATTCTAAATAACCTTCAATATTCAGTATAGAATGCACCCAGAAAGAGAACGAAGTAATTGGTGGTTCCTTTTGCCCATTTTTTTGGGATTAATAGGGGGTGTTATTGCATATTTTGTCCTCAGACATGATGACCCAAAAAAGGCCAAAAATTGCCTATATTTGGGGATTACACTAGCCGTGATCGGTATTGTGATCAACCTGCTATTTGGTGTTCAATTGACAGAGATCGATCAAGATTTTGGGGTCAACATCTAGGGGTTTAACTTTTCTTCGTAACAGGAATAGATCATGCATCTTTAGCTGAGCTAGCTAGGTGGTTTTAGACTTGCCTGTATTATTTACGAACAAGTGTTAAACCCCCGCCAAAAATCATGGTTTTTGAAAAAATCACATCATTCGTAAATCAAGTTTTTTGGTAAGGGGTTTAGCTTTTAAGCGTAAATTGCTGTTTTGATCTAAAAAGAAAATATAGCGTAAAGATTGGAAATTAACTAACGAAATGGTAAGAGTGTTCATTATTGCAGTTATGGTTGCCATAACTGTATCAATTGGGTTTGCAATCTGGGCTTATCTAGAATGGCAACCAAACTTTATCTATGTAAATGGGGGTGAATCTGTCCAAGTTGGGCCTGTAAAATACATTATTGAATACATTGGAGAACATAATGGTGATGAAGAAACTAGTCCTGAATATACTTTTGTTCAGATTAGTATTATTGCAGAAAATTTAGGTAAAGAATCGACCAGAATGAATGGAGGGCAGTTCCACATCTTCAATGAAGAGGGTACTAGGGTTCAACCTGTTTATGGTAATTTTTCAGAGAATGATTTACTCAATGATATGTTAGAACAACATGTACCAGTATCATTCACTACGCAATTTGATATCCCTTACGATGAAAATAAACAATATAGAATAGGTATTAAGCCAACAAAAGAACAAGCTTCAATGGATATTGGTATGGTTTGTATCATAAATTGTTAAAATTACACCAAAATTTGCGATCGCAGTTAAAATTCTTGTCAAAAAAATGTATTAACTGAGCAAAATTTCGTGACTTGTACTACATAAGACGCAATAGACATGCAAATTATTAATGGCAATTTCAAAAGCTAAACGCAAAGCAGCTGCACAAAAAGCAGCTAGAACGCGTAAGCGAAATGCTGCAGCTAAAGCTGCAGCTAGCAAAAGGTCAGCAGCCCGAAGGAGACGACGTGCTGCAGGTAAAAAAGGCGCAGCAAAAAGAAAGCGACGAGCCGGTGGAAAAAAGCGAGGAGGCGGTAAACGCCAAGCCGGTGGAAAACGCAAGGCAAAACGTCGACGACGTTAAACGCCTCAATTTTCTTTTTTTAAATTTTTTTATTCGTTTATTCGTATATGATTTACTAGTATGGAAATTTAATGTTTCTAAACTCGAATTTAGAAATATAATAAATCATTAGTCTTGATTCATTTTTAATTCTGGTAGAACAAAAACTTTGTCGGGTTTTATTTTGAAAACAATTCTTTTTTCACCTTCTCTACGAAATGGATAGTTTTCTATTCCCATGTATTTTTTAGTTAGTTTGTTTATGTGTACGTAATCATAATCTGGTAAAATTTCAACAACTTTACCGCGAATTGTTGTCATGTCCAAAGGGTTTTCATTTGCAACAAC
>JAEHKV010000045.1 GCA_016838845.1 Nitrosopumilales archaeon
CATTACATAACCAACATGTTTTCCACCAATTTCAGCTACAAGAAATGCTTCTGGGAGTTCAGCTAACAAGCTTTCATAAAAATAGTCTGAGTAGTGTTCAGGTAAAGTTTTCAGGTTAATTTCCATTATAGGTATAAGATCACTGAGATCTGCTCTTCTAATTACACACTCCCCAACCTGTCTTAGAATTACCTGCATGATGATTAAAGATAGTAGACAGATATTTAATTTTAAACCGTAAAGTCAATTAAGAGAGAAATCTTCGCTTTGACATGAGTGAGCCTACACAGGAAGAAGTAATCTCTATTGTTTCTGCGATTTTTGATGTAACTGCTATGGGTCGGAGTTTAGATTCACTTCATTTTAAGATTGGAGATGGACAATTCAAAACAAAATTTGTTGAATTAGCACAGCGACTTGAAAAGAGAGATCTTGTTTGTAAACTGGAAGAAACCCCCGAAGGCAGGTATGTGTTGGTGAGAAGGTTTCCTCCAAGAAAGAAAATTTGGTGGCAGACTTCTTGGACTCCACGAATTTTGTTTGGGATAGTAGTTGTATTTGTTATGATTGATGGTTATTACAGAACTGTTGGAACCAATACTGTTGAATATATTGGTGACCCTCTTGAAATGGCTGGCATCTACACATTATCTCTTTTAGGAATTTTAGGAGTCCATGAATCAGGTCATTTAGTTGCAGCAAAATTCCATAAGCTAAAAACCACATGGCCATTTTTTATTCCAGGAATTCCAGTTTATGGGATTCCAACATTCGGCGCATTTATCCAATCAAAAGGGCTGACTATTAATCGCGAAATCCTATATGATGTTGCAATTGCTGGACCTATTGCTGGTTTGATTATTGTTGTTCTTGTATCAGTTTATGGAGCTTACACTGCGCCAGTACTTGAAAGTGATATTGCTGAAGATCTTTTTGCTGAATCAAGATTAATTCAATGGGATAGGGGCGAACCACTATTGATGATAGCAACATTAGCGATGTTTGGTAAAGGTGGGGATGGACAAGAAGTCTTGATGACTCCAATTTTGTTTGCTGCATGGATTGGGTTCTTGATTACATTTTTGAATTTACTTCCTGCTTGGCAACTAGATGGTGGCCACATGGCAAGAACATTGTTAGGAGCAAAGTGGCACAAGTATGCAACTTATGCAAGTATGGGAGTGTTAGTTTTGTTGGGTTATTGGTTTATGGCAATGTTGATTTTGTTTATGATGTCACGTAATCCTGGAGCCCAGCCGCTAGATGATATATCTCCATTATCTAAGAATAGAAAGCTGGTTTACATTTTGGTAATAATACTTGCAATTTTGTGTGCTCCGTTACCACCCTCACTATTGTCGTAGTAACACACGCGCACCATCTGAAATTATGGTAACTTTTTGTCTTGGTCCTTGTGTTTTGAGGATGTAATCCATAACACGTTTTACACTATTCAATGAAATCATGTTTAGTTTTTTTATATAAAGTTCTGGCAGGACGGAAACAACACCAACTTGAAATTTCTTTTGAATTTCTGTCAGGAATAAGAGATCTTCCATTCCATCAACATATTTAGTTGGATTTTTTAGTCGTTCACTGCTTAATTGGCCTTCAATAAATTGCATAATTGCTTGTGAACCAATTCCATTTTGACATTCTGCCAATAATATTGCAAGGCCGTCTTTTTTGATGGCTGCATTGCAATTCCAGAGGGAGTTTAATGCCTTTCCAAGTGAATCATTACTAGCATTTTTTCCGGTACTTATTACCATAGTTTTATGTTCACCAACATCTTGCACAGCAGACGATTCAAAGGATTTTGAGATGTCCAATGTAGTAGAAGGATGTCCCACAGCTAAATCTATAATTCCATTAGAATTGGCTACTATCTCTATTCCATGAATTTCAAAATTGTCAGTGAATTTTTTTGCTTCACCTAAACTTTCTGTGTTGTGGCCAGGAGATGGGAGATTTTCCTTTCGTTTTGCATATGCTGATAACATTTGTTCTTGACCAAACTTTTTGATCAGTCTGGTTGCTATTGTTTCAAATCCAAACAAGCCATCAAACTCCATTTCTCCAATAAACACAAGATTCGTCTTAGAAAGTTCAGAATCTACAAATTCTGAAATTGTGCCTCCCTCTGGGAGTGTTTGTTTTACCTGATTCAAAATTCTCTTATCTGCAAAAATTTGTGGAATTGGTTTAGATTTTTGTTCACACATAAAAAATAATGTTGATAAAACTTTTTGAACTGCTTTTGAATTATGTAAAAGAACAATCTCATTTGGTTTTGAAATATCTAATGTGCCTAGTTTTTCTTGTATGACAGAATCTTCGAGTATTTTACCATCAGAATCAATGTTTTGGTCCAGATTTTCCTGTTGAATATCAAGAACGACGTTCGTGATTCCATAATTAAGCCAGATTTCGGGCATACTTGAATCACAATACAAACCAAAATAAATCCAGTAAAGTAAATTTTCGCATGGAGTTTGTAAAAGAGTTTGCAACCTTTTTGCACGAAAAAGGAGCTATAAAATTCGGGGATTTTACGCTCTCAAGTGGCAAAAAAAGCTCTTACTACGTGGATTTGAGAATGGTTGCTAGCTTTCCTCACCAATTTCGAAAAATGATAAAACATCTTCAAAATCAGA
Organism: Nitrosopumilales archaeon; assembly: GCA_016838845.1. GTDB lineage: Archaea > Thermoproteota > Nitrososphaeria > Nitrososphaerales > Nitrosopumilaceae > DRGT01. The sequence continues at coordinate 2,658 of JAEHKV010000045.1, forward strand.
TAATAGAAAAAGTTGGACTGGAAAATTTTGATTATATTGTATCTATTCCAACTGGGGGACTTGTGATTGCATCTTCCTTAGCTTTTGAAACCGTGAAACCATTGATCTACGTTAGAAACAAACCAAAAGAATATGGTACTTCGAAGTCAATTGAAGGATTCATTGAACGGGGGAAAAAAGTTCTAATGATTGATGATGTTGCAACCACTGGAGGTTCTATTATCAATGCAATTGAATCACTCAAAGAAGCTGGAATAATTGTATCTGATGCCTTTCTAATCATAAATAGAATGGAAGGTGCTGCCGAATCCTTAGAAGCGAAAGGAGTTAAGATGCATCAACTGACTGATATTTTTGAGATTACCAAAATTCTACATGAACAAAATTTGGTCTCAAATGATGTTTTACAAAGTGTTAGTAAACAAACTGGTTCAAAATGAATTTGGCAGCTCAGACAAATGCCTTCACATCATTTTTCAGATATAACTCTGATTCTTCATTGCGGCCAATTAATCTTACAAATAACTCGTTTTAAAACTAATTGAAATTCAATGGGCCCGAAGGGCTTCGATCCCTTGGCTCACCGGTTATGAGCCGGTTACTCTACCAAGCTGAGTTACGGGCCCTACCCAAAAAGGTTCTACGCTGAGTATAAAATGTTATAGAACTTTAACAGTAAGCTTCGTAACAACTATCAAGCAACAAGTTTTGTGCAGAAATTGAAATGTCTGCAATTTGGATTAATTCATCTGGCTTTTGTGAAGATTTTTCTAAAATTTTTCTCCAAGCTGCCGCATGTCTAATGTCAGCTTCAGTGTGAACTTTGAAATATTGTGTAGCTTCTTCACTTGAAATTCCATAAAACTCTGCCAGACCGTCTAGTTTTATCTGACTTATTTTTGGAATTTCTTTTTCAAATGTGTACATTGCACACGCCCCACCTTCATAGGTACCCATTAAGGAAGATAACATGGTTACTGCCTGTCTTGTTTTGTCTAATCCTTGATATTTTTCAATCTCATTTTCTGGGATCCCCACAGCCCCAGCAAATTTCGTCCAAAGTTTAATGTGTGATGATTCTTCTTGTTGGTTTTCAACAAGTTCATTGACAAAATAATCTGGGGCCTGTTGAATGATTGGAGTCATAAATGATGGAACAGCTTTAACAAGCTGAAAATATTCTTTGGAGTAACCAGATAGTGAATCTAATGATAGTTTTCCATCAGACCACATTTCATAGAATGGGTGCTTTAACAAACTTCTTTCTTCAATCATTTCATCGATTTTTTTAATCAGAGAATTCATGTGACTAGTCCTAATCAACCAATAAAAAAATCTTTGTGGGTTCCAAAAGATTTTATGGATAAATTACCCGATGCAAATGGGCTCCAGTGGTGTAGACCGGTCAAGCATATCGCCCTTTCAAGGCGATGATCTCGGGTTCAAATTCTCAAAAGATGAAATTCCCGACTGGAGCACTAAGATTTAATTACTAACTAAAAAGAATTTTAGCGGGACCGTATCATTGGATAGAAAAAACATTGAAGTCAACCCATTACTTGAGACGTACGGAAAATATATCAAAAAGATTAATGATGCTCTAGAAGCTGAACTTGGTCTTTATTCAGAGTCAGAATTCATTAAACCATTAAAGTATTCTCTTGAAGGTGGAAAAAGAATTCGTCCTATTATTCTTGTACTTGCAGCTGAAAGTGTAGGCAAGGTTGATGGCAATACATATTCTGCAGCTTGTGCAGTTGAGTTTTTGCATACTGAATCTGTAATTCATGATGACATTATTGATGATGAAACTTTACGGAGACAAAAAGATCCTTTCCACATAAAATATGGTTATAATGCTGCTATCCTTACTGGAGATTTTGTTTTAGGGTTAATCCTTAACATTTCATCAAGACTCGATAATCCAAGAATAACCAAAGATCTCTCTACTACAGCCATGCTAATGAGTGAGGGGGAGATAATTGAAGGAATGCTTGAGAGTAGTGAGGACGTTACCTTTGATGATTATCTCAAAGTTATTGGGTACAAAACATCAACTGCATTTGAGGTAGCTTCGAGACTGGGTGCAATCCTAGGTGGAGGAACAGAAGAACAAATTGAGGTGCTTACAGAATATGGAAAAAATATTGGAATTGCTTACCAAATTAAAGATGATCTTTTGGATTGGAAAAATGAAGATAAGTTATTCAATCTCTTAATCAAAAAGAGTAATGATCCACGCGTTGTTTTTGATAAAATGGAAGAAATGTTAAAAGAGTATTCAGAGAAAGCGAAAGTTAGTCTCAGGAAAATTCAAGACAATGATGCAAAATTGCATCTAGAACAATTAATTAAATTTACAATGTTAAGGGGAAGCGCTTAAGCTTATTGTTGGTGCTGCAGTTCCTGCAAACTGTATTATTGGATCTGGGAAAATGCCGATTCCCACTATAAATATTATTGAGAAGATCATGACAGCAATCACAGATTTTGGTTCTGAGATTCTTTTTTCAGTTTCTCCTTCAAAGTACATTTTTCGAATAATCCAAGCATAGTAAGCTAATGACAAGGCGCTGTTTAGAACACCAGCTATTGCCAACCATGGCGCCCATGGAGCTACAGGTCCTGCATCAAGTGCAGCTCCAAACAACATCAGCTTACTCCAAAATCCATTAAGTGGGGGAACGCCAGCTAACGCAAGAAGAGATATTACCAAACCCAATGCTGTTATTGGCATTCGCCTTCCGAGTCCCTTGATCTTATCAAGGGAAGACGTTCCTAAAGCAATGATTATTCCAGCAACAGCAATGAATGCAGCACCCTTCATTACTGCATGATTAAGAATATGGAATAATGAGGCCTGAATTCCAATGTCGGAAAATGGTGCAATCGAAATACCAATCAGTATGTAACCAGCATGACCTATGCTAGAGTAAGCAAAAATTCGTGCTAGGTTCTTTTGCATAATTGCAGCGATATTTCCTATAGTCATTGTCATTACTGCAATGATGCCAAGAGCAAACGTCCAGTCCATGTTAAGGGCAACAGTACCAAGTACGATTACGCGGATTGTAGCGGCAAATCCAGCTTTCTTAGTGCCTGCAGCTAAGAGTGCAGCAATTGTTGGTGGCGCTCCCTCATAGGCATCTGGCAACCACATGTGAAAGGGAACTAATCCCATCTTGAATCCAAAACCTGCAATAAATAATCCAATCGATAATAATGCCAACGGCACCATGTTTGCATCAAGTACAGCAAATCCGTGAATTACTTCACTGATGTTCGTAGAACCAGTAAGACCGTATGCAATTGATATACCATAAATTATAATTGCTGATGCTAATGCACCAAACAAAAAGTACTTGAGTGCAGCTTCGTTTGAGCTAGGATCCTTTTTGATATAGCCAACAAGGACGTATGTTGGAATGCTCATCAATTCCCACGCAACAAATAGCATTACAAGGTCTGTAGAATATGCAATAAGCACCATTCCTATTGTTGATAAGAGAATGAGAGAGTAGTAAACGGCTGGATTACCTTTGTTTTTCATATAGTTGTAAGAGCCAACCGTAGTGAATATTGCAACAATTAGTAGTGCAATAGCAAAGAACCCACCAAAGGTATCATCTACAAGAACATCTTTGGAAAATAGTGCTGATGGTAAAACATTATCAGTTAAAATTTTGAATATAACAACGCCAATAGAAGCTATTAATGCACCAAAGGTAATTGTTGCATAAAACGCGTTTGAGCCTCTTTCATTTTTGGCAATGTAGATCAATGGAAGAATAAGTCCAATAGTACCAAGTATTGCAACTAAAATCATTGGAGTTGATGTTAATTCGATCATTTTCTTTTCACCTTACACCAACAATATCAAAACCACAAAGAGAAGTCCCGCGCTAAAGACGAATAGGTATGATTGTGCTACACCAGTTTGAGTTCCCTGAACAACCCTTGCGGTCCATGCTACAGCCCTTTCAAATCCCATGTTCATTCCTAGATCAATTACTGGTTTCTCAAAGTAACGTGATACGCCTCTTGCTATCCAAAGAGGTGTGGTTACAAAGCCCCAGTATATCATTGCGTTGAGATACCATCTGTTTAGAAGTAATTTATGAAAAGAGTAGAAGAAGATATTTGAATTTATGAATTTGGCAGGATCAACCCATCTTGCAATATAGAATATGTATCCTAATCCAAATCCAATTGCAAATGCAATAAGTGATGCTCCAAGGGCTATTGGATTAAGACCTGCCAAAATACCTGGCAACCCAGAAGATTCTACTGCATGTTGAACTGTACGAATTCCAAATGACTGATCAAGATAATCTGTAAATACTTCATGAATTCCTCCTTCCGCAGAAAATCCAATTATACCAATTCCAATTGTAAGAGTTGCCAAGATTCCATAAGGTATCCACATCGAACGAGGAGCTTCATGGATGTGATGTCCTTCTTTTTCCATCTTTTCAATATGTTTACTCTTTGGTCCAAAGAAGATCATTCCAATCATTCTAGTTGTGTAAAATGCAGTGATTACTGCAGTTAGAACTGCAATGATGAAGATTGGCATTGCCCATGGACTACTAGCTTCAAAAACCGCTGCAAAAATTGCATCCTTGCTCCAGAAACCAGTTGTAATGAATGGAGCACCCATCAGTGCAAGGCCAGCTGCCCACATGAATACATAGGTTTTCCGCATATGCTTCCGCAATCCACCCATATCTGTCATAAATCTAGAACCTACAACATGCAGCAACGACCCAGCTGCCATAAACAAAGAAGCTTTGAACATTGCATGTGATATTAGATGGAAGAACCCAGCAGTATAACCATCAACAAATTGTTCTGAAAGTCCTGCAACACCTAATGCCATCATCATGTATCCAATTTGAGAGCCTGTAGAATATGCAAGGACCTTTTTGATTTCAGTGTTTACCACAGCCTGAGTTGCAAGTAACAATGCAGTAATTGCGCCGACCCAAGCTATGATTTCGAAAAATTGGTCTACCATAATTCCAGCAGCTGCTAATGCAAAGAATAGTGGTCCGATCCTTGCTACTAAAAATACACCAGCCTTTACCATGGTTGCTGCATGAATCAAGGCTGAAACTGCACTTGGGCCAGTCATTGCTTCAAGTAGCCATTCATTTAGTGGAAATTGTGCTGACTTTCCTACTGCACCACCAAATAGTAAAACCCCAGCAGGAACTAGAAGGCCAGCAGCTGACATGTTAACGGCCCATGTGGTATCACCGATTAGCTCTTTGAAACCAAATGTTCCAGCAAATGCAAAAATCAAAAACATTCCTGCAAGCATCATAACATCACCAACTTTGGTCATGATGAATGCCTTCATACCAGCATGAGTTGGTGAATAGTATTCTGAAATTCCGAGAGCTGAATAACCTTCTTTTCCAACATGATGTTGTGCTTTATCACGATACCAAAAGGCAATCAATGCATAGGATGCAAGACCAACACCCTCCCAACCAAAGAAGAGTTGAAGTAAATTATCTGAAAGAACAATTAATTGCATTGAACCAATAAAGAACATCATCCAAAACCAGAAACGAACAATGTCTTTGTCACCTTTCATGTAACCAGTACTATAAACAATAATCAAGAAGGATACCCAACTAACAACGTTTGCCATTATAACTGCGAGTGGATCAGCTAGAACACCTGCTTTCAAACCAATTGTATCAATCCAAGAAACTTGATCATGAATCTCATGTCCAGCAAGAGCATCTGGAAGCATCGCTGCTGCAAAAAGTGCACTGAATAATGCCATCCCAACTGCAAAGTAACCAGATGCTTTTTTTGATCCCTTACCAATACCAGGAACAACTAGGGCAGCAACGAAAGGAATAATCCAAACAGCCCATGCAGCTACAGTTCCAACATCAAATCCCATAACATCAATTGCCATTATCTATACACCCATCACTCCATTCATGTATGGAATTATTTTCTCAAAGAAAATGTCTGGATAAATTCCAAGAACAATTGTAAATCCAGCTAGTACCATCATTGGAGTAGTCATATACCAGCTGGCTTCTTTGACTTTGGTGAGGTTTTCTGGTAGCTTTCCAAAGAAAACTCGTTTTAGCATCCAGAGAAGATAAGACATTGTAAGAACGGTTGCCACAAGTCCAAGTCCAAACAGTACCATTCTTAGTGTAGAGCCTTCTTCCAATGCAGTCTCAAGAGCTCCATAGAATAGGATCCATTCTCCCATGAAACCGGCGGTAGGAGGCACGCCCATTATCGTCAAAGCGCCAATTACTGCACAGGTAGCAGTAATCGGCATCTTGCCTGCAAGACCGCCAAGTTTTGAGATGCTTCTGGTACCTACAGTTACAATTAGAACCCCTGCAGTCATGAAGAGGAGGCCTTTACCCAATGCATGAGTTATGTACATCATTTCTGCTCCTGAAAGACCCAAAACAGAAAGCGAACCAAGACCAAACAGTAGATAACCCATTTGGCTTATGCTAGAATATGCAAGCATTCGTTTGATGTCATCTTGCATCAACGCCATTGCACCACCGTAAATCATTGTAGCTACTCCCCAAATCTGCAACCAAATTGCAAGATCTGCATATTGCATTGGCAGAAATTCTATAATTAATCTAAAGATGCCATAAGCACCTATTCCGATCATTGCTGGAGATAATAAAGCACTAATTGGTGTTGGAGCAGCTGCGTGTGCATAAGGCAACCAAATATGGAACATGAATGCAGCTAATTTTACTCCAAGTCCAATGATAATTGCAACTGCTGCAAGCAGAACTAGATCTTCAGGAATTTCAGATTCTTTTATGTCAGCAAAATCAAAACTACCAATGGTTAGACCAATTGTTAAAAATCCTAAAAGAAGAATTACTGCACCAACATGAGTCCAGAAAAAGAACAGTAAAGCTATTCTTCGTCTTGGCCCAGCACCCCAAAAGGCAATCAAAAAGAATGGAGGAATAAGCATGACTTCGAAGAAAACATAAAATTCGATCAGGTTTGTTGCAAGGACTGTTCCCAACATTCCCATTGCAAAAACGAGGAATAATGCAAAGTAAAGACCGGATTGTTTGTTTACATGTTCTTTAAGAGCAGCTGATTCAACAACCGCAGTTGTTTGGTCACCACTAGATACTACTTCCGAGTGATGTTGTTCTTCAAATTGTTCGTTGAAATGACGGATCATGTATGGTTTAGAGTAAAGTACAAGAATTGTTGATAGAACGTAGATGATTATTGCAAATGGAGATGCAAGTCCATCCATCAAAAATCCAAACTCCCCAAACATTTCTGTCCAGGGATAATGTTCTTCGTAAGTTCCTTGCAAGGCTGCTAGGACTATCAAAATAGTACAATAGAGTAAGACCCCAAAGGAAAACCAAGTTACGACATTTGGACCATATTTCCTGCCAAGAATATAGGCTACTGGTGAGAGTAACAAAGGCAGGAAAACTGCCTGTAACAAGGCATATTCCATTTATCCTTTCAAACTCCTAAAGTCAGCAATATCGATATTCTTGTACATTCTGTATGCAACAATTATCAAACTAAGTCCAACTGCTACCTCTGCAGCTGCAATTGCAATAGAAAATAATGCTAGAGTTTGACCACCACTGTGTGGAATAAATCGTCCAAATGCAACCAAGTTTAGGTTTGCAGCGTTTATGATAATCTCTATGGCAAATAACATTCTGATTGCGTTTCGTTTTACAGATAAACCATAGATTCCAATGGCAAGTAAGGCTACTGAGACAATAACAAAATCAATCAGTTCATTACCCACTTATTTCATCTTCCCTTCTTGCAAGAACAAGTGCACCAGTAACAGAACCAGCTAAGATGAGTGCCATTAAAATCAGTGCTGGCCAGTAATATGTTAGAAAGTCATCACCGATTTCTCTAAAGTCAACTGGTGGTTCATCAGTGGTAACAGATTTTAATCCAGAATCAAGAATTATTGCACCAATTGCGACCATGAAAATAAGCATTAGTCCAATGCCAGCCCACTTACGTTTTGGGTCTTCAATTTTTTTGAAAATTAGTTCCCTTTTTACGAGCATTACTGTAAACAAAATCAATACTGCGATAGAACCGACATAAACTGCAATTTGGAATAATGCAACAAATGGTGAATCTAATAAGAGAAAGAATCCCGCAACGCCGCCAAGGGTTCCCATCAAAGCGATGGAGCCATAAATTAGTGAACGTAATTCTAGAGCTGCAATTGCAGAACCAATTGTTATGACAGATAATGCAAGAAACGCTGCATCAACCATGTGATGCACCCCGGCCGTCAATCTTTATCTCGGCATCCTGTTGGACGTCAGGCTTTACTTGGAGTTGGGCGGGGGTATAAATCAGACCCTCCTTTGTAAAGGAAGAAAGCTCATAATCATTTGTCATGTACAAGGCGTAGAATGGGCATGCATCTACGCATAGACCACAAAACACGCATTTACCGTAATCAATTTGTGGCATGATTGCCTTTTTGTTATGTTTCCATTCCTCTGGAACCTTTACCATTGCAATTGCTTCAGCAACTCCTTCACAGGCGATAGCACACAACTGACATCCAGTACATTTATCATGAAAGAGCATGTGTCGTCCTTTGTAACCAGCAATTCCTACACCAGTTGTAGGATCATACTGATATCCATCTCCAACAAACTTTAGTTTTTGTTCAGGATAACGGAGAGTAAATCGTTTTATTGCAAGATGTTTGACTCCTGAGTTTAACGCTTTGATAATTCCACTAGCTGTTCCCAATTACAACATACCTCCTGGACCAAATACTCCAGCATAGAGCAAAGCGAGAGCTATAAAGATGTTAACAAATGTAAGTCCAATAAGTTTGAACCATCCTAGATCCAATAGAAGGTCAATTCGAACTCTTGGAAACACACCTCTTGGCAATAGGATAAAGAAAATCACTACAGCTGTTTTGAGAATAAACCAAATAACTCCACTAAAGAACTCCATAGAAAATATTGGAAGGCCTGGAGTTTGAATAGTAATAGGTCCGATGGTCTTTCCTTCAAGGATTAGTTCTTCTTCGAGGGGAGGAAAAATCATTGGTCCAGTCCATCCACCAAGGAATACTACTACAAACAAAGCTGCAAACGCGTAAAGTTTTACATAAGAACCAAGTTGAACAAGACCGTACATCATTCCAGAAAATTCTGTTAACCAACCTGCAACAATTTCACTTTCTGCTTCTGGCAAGTCAAATGGAATTCTTTCAAGCTCTGCTAACATTGCAATGAAAAATACAATCGCCCCAATTGGCAAAAAGAGAATCCATGGGAAGGATGCTTGACTTTGAACAATTTCAGAGAGGTTTAGTGTTCCAGTAAGAATGACAACACCGAGAAGTGACAGAATTAAGGGAATTTCAAAGGAAACCATTTGGAATAACGCTCGAATTCCACCGATGAATGGGTATTTGCTATTTGCAGACCATGCCGCTAGAACTGTAATGATTGGAAAGAACCCAATTACAGCAAAGACTGCAATCAAGCCTAGGTCAATATCTGCTACAACCCAACCAGGTGCAACTGGAATTAATGCTACAAAGGCAGCAGCAGCTCCCAAAAACAAAAGTGGAGATAGAATAAAGATTGGTTTGTCAGCCTTTGCTGGAATGATTATTTCTTTTGTCATTAGTTTTAGACCATCGCCCATCAGTTGAAGAATTCCTTCAACTTTTCCACAGTAGAATGGTCCTACTCTAAGCTGAAGTTTTGCAAGCATTTTTCTTTCAATAAAAATTACTGAAGCAGCAAGTAATGCTGCAAATCCAAATCCTGGAAATACTATAATTCTAAACATATCAGTTACGAGTAAAGCTTTGACTAAAGGAAGAGCAAGTTCGGGATGAAACATCCAGGTGAAAGCAAGAAATGGATTGATCAGTTCTCCTTCGTAAACTGGCATTGGGATGAAAAACAGAGCAATCATTATGATAGGAAGGCCGATTAGTGTTAGTATGACAATTATCCAAAAGATATTATCTGTAAGTGACTTTAGAAATTCACTGAACCTAAATTTTGGTGCAATTACCGACATCTATCTGTCTGCCTCCACTGGCCAATAGTTAAGACTCCAGTAAACTGCTGGCATGTTACCAAGTTTTTCACCTTTGAGGAGATATGGTAGTGCAATCAAGTTTCTAAATGAAGGAACGCTTAGTTTTAGTCGATATGGTTCTGGCTTACTCTTAGATACAATATAACAACCAAGTGAACCTCGTCCTGATTCAGTTCTTTTGTAAACTGATACATCCCCACCTCTAGGATTCGGTTTCAACTTTTGTCTAATTGTACCTGACTTTGGCATTTTTTCTAATGCTTGTCTAATGATGTTACAACTTTCTAACATGTCAAGCCAGGGAACCTTAGAACGTGCCAAAGAATCGCCTTCTTTTAGAACATTTGTGTGAACGTCTAGCTCTTCGTATGCGTCGTATGGTTCTTTCTTTCTGAGGTCAAAATCAACACCACTTGCACGAAGTACAGAGCCCGTTGTGCCTAGTCGTATTGCGTCTTCCCTGGATAATATGCCTGTTTTTTCAGTTCTATGTATTAGAATTGGATTATCATAAAAGATGTCAGCATATTCTTTGATTCGTTTTTCAAAATAGTTGACTTGTCTTAGACAAACATCTTCAAAGTTAGCTGGAAGATCATTGCGTACTCCACCCGGAATAAAGTAAGAGTGTGTAACTCTTGCACCTGTCATCTTTTCTAAAAGATCAATGAGAAGTTCTCTGTCACCAGCTGGCCACATGAACATTGTGGAGTGACCTAAAAAGATTCCATAGATTGCGAGCCAATACATAATGTAAACACATCTGTTGAGCTCAGATGCAATAACTCGGACATATTTTGCGCGCTCTGGAACTTCAAGTCCTAGTATTTCTTCTACAGCTAAACAATATGGATAAAGTATGTTACAAGAATCGTGAATTACTGGTCTCTCAAGATGTGGAATGTTTAGAATATAATTCCTATATTCTGCCATCTTTTCTTCACCACGATGTACGTATCCTGGATCA
>JAEHKV010000046.1 GCA_016838845.1 Nitrosopumilales archaeon
ATCATTCCCGGAAAACTGCATTTTACCGAGGCAGACGCGATTAAGATTTTAGCAAAATGTCTAGATCAGCCATTTGACAATTCTGATAAAATTAAAAATATTCCAAAACAAATGCTGGAGAAATATGTTCCAATGGTGAGGCTGGCGCTCAAAGAAATAGGGCCGTACTATAAGGATTCTAAGGAATTTCAAGAGGTTCTGGAGAATGCGGAATTGTATATTCGTGATGCAGAAAAATTTTTGGAGCAGGGTAAAGAGGAAGTGGCGATTCTTAGTATTGGATATGCAGATGGATTAGTTGATTCATTGAGAATTGCAAAAGGTTTAGAACCAAAAATGTAATCTTATAGATGAATTAAAGAAAGGGTGACACAGAGATATTCTATTGGAAATAGTTGATAAATTCATTCTATCGGCAATTTATGCATACTCCTATACAGGAAATGATCCTGTAGATGTCGTAAAAGGAAAAACGCATCTTCCAGACCAGTACATCAATGATAGAATTGAAAATTTAATCAAAAACGGCCTAATTGAAACTGACAAGAAAAACTTGACCGAAGTTGGCAGGACTTCTTTGCGAGTAGTTTTGGCAGGGGGTGTTTTTGACATAATACACCCTGGTCACATTTACACTCTTAATTCTGCTAAAGCGTTGGGTGATGTTTTGGTTGTCGTAGTGGCGACTGATACTACCGCACAAAAAATGAAGAAGCGAAAACCGTTACATGAACAAAATCAAAGAAAAGATTTGGTCAGCTCATTATCTATGGTTGACTTGTGCGTTATCGGTCAAGAGGGGGATATTTTCAAAACTGTTGAGCTAATAAAACCTGAGATCATAGCTCTTGGGTATGATCAGATCCATCAGGAAAAATTCATCACAGATGGTTGCAGAAAATTAAATCTTGATATCAAAGTTGCCAGACTCCAGTCTCCCGTTCCCGAAATTTCTAGTTCAGAAATAGAGAAGGAGTATGGGGAATCAATACACGGAATTTGATTATTTTGAATTAAGATTTACTCGTATTGTTACCTTACTTCCATCGGATAGTCTTGCTGTTTTTCTAATATGAGATTTTGAAATTAATTCAATTATGGTTTTGTCATGAAGCGTTCTTTCCAAACGAATAAGATGACAGTCGACTGACTTGTTGAGCTTTGCCTTGAAGCATTTAACCCAGCCATAGGTTCGTTTTTCATCAGAAAAACCATTTATCATTAGTCCATCAAGGACATCGAACTGTCTCACACCCTCAATGTGCTCACTTTTAGAAAGGCTGATGTTTAGGGTGCCTGGGAATGGAATGTAACCAATTTTTTTCTTGAATTGTTTTGTGTATCCTTTCAATGACATGTAATACGCACCTTCTCCCATTCCGGACACAAGAGTTCCCTTCAATTCAATGTGAGATGGAATTGAATCTAAACTTGTTCGAAGGTTTGTGTAAAGTTTTACTAGTTCCGAGTATCCTTTTGGGGTGATTTTAACAGAAAGATTTCGTCCCGACATCATACGTTCAATAAAGCCATCGGTTTCTAATTCTAAAAGATGTTTTGAAGCAGCCTGTTGTGATTTGTTAATGCTTTCACCAAGAGTGGAGGTGGTTATCGAAACAAAATTGTTCTTTGCTCCCTTTAATAACAGACGGGTTAGTGTTAGGATGTGCTGTACTTTGAGGTCGGTCATCAAAAATTCTAAGCTACGCCAAGTTCAGAAAATGTCTTGAGGATTAAACCGTCAGGAGTTGTTAGTTTAGCAACTCTGTGTCCGATAACACACTCGATTCCAGCATTTCTAGCGCCTTCAAGAAGTCTTTGTGTTATTATGCCGTCTAAGACAAGATATTTGATTCCTGATTGACTCGAAAGTTTTGTAACTAGTTCACTTATTGGAACTTTGAAAATTTCTTTTTGATCAGTATCAAGAGCTACTGCTTCAAGAGTTTCATTTAGGTTTGGATAAATTTTTAAGGCTAGGTCGGCAATTGGTTTATCATCTTCGTTTTGTATTGTTGCTGGAGCAGTTTTGCCTGACAAAGCGTCTGCTACTGGCCTTAAAATTTCATCGATTCTTTGTGGCGTTAGCTCTTCCACCTCAACTCCATCATCTGCTCGTAACTCATAATCTAAGTTTACAATAGATTTAAGCTCCTTTAGGATGAATCCTCCAGCTCTGTCGCCGTCGAGAAATGCAACAACTTTGTCTTTAGTGCCACAAATGTCTTTTATTGATTCATCAATTTTTGCTCCTTCTATTGCAAGGGCATTATCGTATCCAGCTCTTAGTAGATTGATTATGTCTGCTCTTCCTTCTACTAAGATAATCCAATTGGAATCAAAAACTCCGGAGCCACAATGTAATTTAGAAGGACCGTAAGTTGTAACTTGGCCAGATGTACCTTCGTGTACATCCTTCAACATTGTATCCCCTTCACTTACAGTCTTTGTAGCCCATTTCTGTTTGATTTCTTTGGCTCGTTTTACAATGTCATCTTTTTTTGCAGCTCTAACGTCATCGATTGCATCCAATTTGAATGTACAGTCAAAGGGACCAACTTTATCGATGCTTTCAATGGCCGCTGCAATTAAAGCGCAAGTATCAATGTCGGTACTCATGGGAATTAATGCTTCGCCAGCGGTTGTATTCGCAGTTGATCTAGAATTAACTTCTATACGTCCAATTTTTGAAAGACGTTGTAGTTCATTCAGATTCATCTCTGGGCCCAGCAATCCTTCCGTCTGACCAAAGATGGCGCCGATTATATCTGCTCTTTCAACGAGTCCATCAACATTGTAGGAAAGCTTAACGTGATACTTGACAATTCCTGATTGAGGCAATATTTTATCATCTCCTTAAATAACAATGATTTTCATTTCAGTTTTGGGTATATGTGCGTATCTCTACATTCTACCCGTAAATTGGTAAAAATTCTAAAAATGGAAAAAATGGTTTGAACCTTACTCAGTACTGAATGAAGAACCACAAGAACATGACTTTGTGACGTTTGGATTGTTGATTTTGAATCCAGAGCCCATCAGACTTTCAATGTAGTCAACGTTAGCGCCTTTGAGGTGATCTTGACTGTAACTATCAATTAGTAATTTAACTCCCTGTTCTTCAATTACAAGATCATCTTCTTCTGCTTCTTTTTCAAAACCCATTCCATATGAAAGGCCAGAGCATCCACCACCTTGAACATAAACTCTAAGGTATTCTGCTTTGCTATCTTCTTCTTTCATGAACTCTTTGATCTTCTCTGCAGCTTTAGGAGTGACCGTTACAATTTTTGATGTTTGTTCAGTTGCCATTATAATTGGAATCACGATATTGATTATAAAACCTTTTCACACCAAACCCTATGAGTAATTCAATAAAATAAGAAGAAAGATTAGGGTTAGCTTATTTTTTTGACTTGTTTAGGAATGCTGTCATTCTTTCTTCTCTATCTGGATGAGTGAAGCAGTTTCTCCAAGCTAACAGTTCAATTGCTAGGCCAGTATCGAGATCAGCATTTCGTCCCTTGTTGATTGCTGTCTTTGACATCTGTACACCTATTGCAGAGTTTTTTGCTATTGCTTGTGCCATTTTCAGAGCCTCTTCTTGCAAAGATGCAAGGGGATAGACGTGATTTACTAGTCCAATTTCCTTTGCTTCTTCAGCTTTGACGAGTCTTCCAGTGTAAACAAGTTCCTTTGCTTTTGCTATTCCAACTATTCTCATTAATCGTTGAGTTCCACCCCATCCCGGAGGAATTCCAATGGTTACTTCGGGTTGACCTAGCCTTGCGGTGTCTGCTGCAATTCTAATGTCACAAGACATAGCTAGCTCACAGCCACCACCTAATGCAAATCCGTTTACTGCCGCAATGGTTGGTTGCCTTACAAGTTCTACCGTTGAAGTTACAAGCTGACCAAGCTTTGCATATTCAACAGACTCGTCGGGAGAAATTTTCGACATGTACTCAATGTCTGCACCGGCAGAGAATGCCTTCTCACCTTCTCCAGTAAGAATGATAACTTTAACGCCATCATCTTTTCCTAAATTTTCGAAAGTTTTGATTAATTCTTTAGCTACATCCATATTCATTGCGTTTAATTTGTCAGGACGGTTAATTTTGACAGTACAAACACCATCACTTTTTGATGTTGTGACTAGAGACATGGATAAGATCCGAAGTTATGCGAGACTTAAATGTTCTCTATTTTCCGCGTACTTTGCCCCATTGAGCTAATGCAGATGCAGCTGCAACCCAAGTTCGAATGTCTTGGTAAACTGGAATATTGTGTTTCTCAACCAATTTTATCATTTTTTCAGTATATGGGCCACCATTACAGCCAACTACAAGTGGTTTCTTCTTTTTCTTTGAGAAGTCATTTAGATAACCAACAATTGTTTCTTCAAGTGGATCATCTTGGAAGACAAACCATGGCATAGCAATATCAATATTCTTTTCATCATAAAATTGCTGAATGACAAATCTATAATCATCTGCAGTTGCACCACCACCTACATCTGCTGGATTACCATTATGAATAGGAACAGTTGGTGGAAAACGAGCCTTCATTTTTTTAAGAAGTTGTGGTGACAACTTTCCTATTGTAAGACCTAATCTTTCTAAATGATCAATTCCACCAATCATTGGACCAGCGCCATTACTAGTCATAGCAACACGATTACCCTTTGCAGGAGGTTGCCATGCTAGTGCCTTTAAGACTCCAGCTAGTTCTTGATAACTATCAACTGAGATAATTCCTGCTTGTTTGAATGCACCCATGATAATAGCATTTGAACCTCCAAGAGAACCTGTATGTGATGCAGCTTGTTTAGCACCAAGAGCAGTTCTTCCACTCTTCCAAATAACGATTGGTTTCTTCTTTTCTTTCATTACACGCTTTGCAGTATTGATGAATTTTCGTCCATCACCAAATCCTTCAACGTATAATCCAATTACTTTTGTTTGAGGATCACTTGCAGCATACCATATCATGTCTGCTTCATCAACATCAGAGCGATTACCATAACTGATCATTTTTGATAAACCAAACAAATCAGCAGTTTCTAACATACTAATTCCCATGGTTCCACTTTGTGAGAAAAATGCAACATTTCCTAATTTTGAACGTACCATTCTTTCTTGTCCTTGGAATGCGCAATCAAGCCTATTTGCTGCATTAAACATTCCAATACAATTAGGACCAACTACACGGATTTTGTGTTTTAGGGATAATTCTTTAACTTCAGCTTCCATTGCAGCCCTATTACCACCAAGCTCTTTACCGCCACCAGAAACTATTACAACATTATGAATTCCTTTCTTAGCACATGTTTTCATAATAGGTCCACATGCTGCAAGATCAATACAGACAACAACCAGATCAATCTTTGCTTTTATTGCATCTAATGATGGATAACATTTGATTCCAAGAATTGACTTTTGTTTAGGATTAATTGGATACACTTTACCTTTGTAATCTTGTTTTCCAAGTGCATCTAATACAGAATTACCAATCTTTCCGGGTGTTGCAGATGCACCAACTAGTGCAACAGACTTTGGAGTAAAGAATGACTCCATTGATGTAATGTTTGGTTTAGCTTTTGAGATAGAATTTTTCTTTACTTTATTATTAAGAATGATTTTTGCATCAACTACAAAGTGGGATTTTGGATAAACAATTACTGGATTAAAGTCGATGCTGTTAATGTAATCAGCATGTTCAGTACCTAATTTTCCAATTTGTACCAACATTTTTGCAACCATGTTTAGATCAATTGGTGCACTTCCTCTGAATCCTTTGAGAAGTACTGAGCCCTTTAGTTCATTAATCATTGATTTTGCATCAGAAGTTGAGATTGGAAGCATTCTAAATGCAACATCTTTCATAACTTCAGTCATTATTCCTCCAAGACCGACCATAATTATTGGGCCAAATTGAGAATCGTTTTGAAGACCAACAATTAGCTCAACGCCTTTTGGAACCATCTTTTCTAATAGAATTCCTTTAACATCAACTCCTTTCTTTTTAGAAAGTCTGCCATACATGTCATTGAACGTCTTTTTTACATCATTGACATTATCTAGTCCAACTTTAACTCCTCCAACATCAGTTTTGTGTAAGATTTGCGGTGAAACTACTTTCATTACAAGTGGAAAACCAATTTTTTTTGCTTGTTTTGCTGCATCATCTGCAGATGTTACCAATGCAAAAGGTGGAACTTTAACACCATAAGATTTGAGAATAGACTTTGATGATTCTTCTGTGATTACTTTGTGGTCTGTCTGTATAATTTCGTCAAAGATTTGTTTAACAGAAACCATAATTAGATCGTTGAAATCTTAATTCAATATATTAAACTTTGGTCACAATTGGAATGTTGATTTGAAATTTTTGTAAAAAGTGTTTAATATGTCAAATTGAAATGTAAATTGTGCGAGTTACTGAACAAGAAGTTCAGGATGTGAGGAATTTTATTTTGTTGCTTAATTCTCAAGTTGATAGTGTGGTAATAGTTGAAGGCAAACGAGACTCCGCAGCCTTGAAAAAGCTTGGATTTTCAGGAAAAGTTTTGGAATTGCACAAATTTGGTGGCATGATAAAGTTTGTTGATTCAGTGGCAAAATATCAAAGATTGATTATCTTACTTGATGGGGACAGAAAAGGTAGATATCTTACAGGAAAGATCATAGAGCAACTACAACACAGAACAAAAGTCGATCTATCATTTAAGAGAAAACTAGTTTCCATAACCAAAGGGAAGATCAGATTTATTGAACAGCTTGCGTGCTATGAATCTTTTTTCAGTTAGAAATTAAGGCCAGATTCCTTTTAGATTGAATGCTTCGACGACTCTACTTACGGCTAGAACCATTGCCGCTTTTCTCATATCGATTTTGTGTTTCTTTGAAAGATCATAAGTGTCCCTGAAGCCTTTGGTGATATTCTTTTCCATTTTTTTTGCAACCTCATCAAATGTCCAATAATATCCCATGTTGTTTTGGACCCATTCTAGGTATGAGATACACACACCGCCGGAGTTAGCCAAAATATCAGGCACTACAATAATCTTCTTCTTGTAGATGATTGGATCTGCTTCAGGAAGTGTTGGTCCATTTGCGGCTTCCCCAATAATTTTACATTTGAGATTCTTTGCAATTTTTGCAGTAATCTGGTTCTCTAAAGCTGCTGGAACCAATACATCACATTTTGTAGTGAGTAATTGTTCAGTTGATATTTTCTTGCTTCCTGGGAATCCTAATACTGTACCTTTTTTATTTTTATGAGCAATTAATTTTTCAGTTTTAAATCCATTTGGAACAATAATAGAGCCCTTTGAATCGCTAGCCGCAATTACTTTGGCACCCATTTTTTCAAGATAAATTCCTGAAAAGGTTGACGCATTTCCAAATCCTTGTAAAACTACCTTTACTCCTTTTAGTTTCAATTTTATTATTTTAGCTGCTTCTCTTATACAATATGCATTTCCTAAACCTGTTGCAACATTTCTGGCAAGTGAACCTCCCATTGGTATTGGTTTTCCAGTTATAACTCCAGGTGCAGATTTGTTTCCGTGTAATTTACTAAAGGTATCCATGATTTGCGTCATTTCTTTTCCAGTAGTGTAAACATCAGGAGCAGGAATGTCTTTTTCTGGACCAATAATTTCTGAAATCATAAAAGCAAATCTTCGCGTTATGCGTTCAAGTTCAGCACTGCTGATTTTTTCTGTTTTTGGATTTACAAAAACTCCACCCTTGCCACCACCAAGTGGAATATCAACAACTGCGCACTTCCACGTCATCCAAGAAGATAGTGCCATTACTTCTCGTTCCATGTACTTTACTCCACCTTCAGGATTAAAGTAACGAATTCCACCCTTGTAGGGTCCTCTGTCGTTATTGTGTTGACTTCTAAATCCTGTAAAAACTCTAATCTTACCGTTATCCATCTTAACTGGAATTTTTACTCTAAGTACTTTGTTTGGCATTACAAGATAATCTCGCAATCCCTTGTCTTTGATTTTTAAAATGTCGCATGCATCATAGACTTGTTTCGTGGCATTTTCAAAAGGATCGGCCTGTACCAAGATACCGGGATCAGGATGAGAGATTATATTTAAGTTTGGTTCCAATTTTCAAAATTTTTTTAAACCAATCAAATCCAAAATTTGGAATTAAATTTTAAATTCGGAAAAATAAAGAAGTTACAGATTTACATGTATACTTTCTTGGAATTCATTTTTCTGTCTAGTCTATCGATTGCCTCATTTAGTGCACCAATGTTATATTCTAAGAAATTTGAAATGTGAAAAACAGCACCGTATTTTTCTCCAATCTTTGAAACTAGATTATTTTTTTCTAAAATTTTCATGTGATGCTGGACTGCCTTGTAATCTAGACCTAACTCTAGAGCGAGCTGATGGGTGTTGTACGGTTTTTCCAAAAGAAGCATTACTATTCTAAGTCTGGTAAAACCGCCCCGGGCACCGGTAAACAGAAACAGCAAGAGTTTTCTTGTCTGTCGATCTGGTTTGTGATTTACAGATTCCGGCTTGGACTTTAGTTTTTCCTTGAATTCTAGTAACTGAACTGTGCTCATTGTTTATTTTCAAGTATCAGAATCTGTGATTGCTTAAAACGCTATTTCCAGATCTGATCCATATTCACTTTAGATTCAAGGCTCGACTTTGATAATTACCCTTAAATTAACATGAAAGCAAGTCGACATGAAATGATGTCTTCAAGGGGTTATGACATGACTCCTACAATGTATTCTCCTGACGGAAGAATTTACCAGGTGGAGTATGCTATTGAAACAGTAAAGCGTGGCACTCTGGCTCTAGGTCTAAAAAGTAAGGATGGAATTATTTTGGCAGTTGAAGAAAAATCACGATCTTTGCAAACAGCTAACATTACTCAGAAAATTTTTCAGGTTGATCGTCACATAGGAATTGCTGCTGCGGGCTACATTCCAGATGCAAGAGTTCAAGTTGACAACGCCAGATTTTTCTCTCAAGGTAACAAATTAACTTACGATGAGCCGGTTGGGGTAGAAACTGTTGCAAAACATCTTGCTGATCAATGTCACCAATTTACACAATATTCAGGTGTTAGACCTTTCGGTGTTTCATTAATTGTTGCGGGTATAGACCAATTGGGGGAATCTGTTTTCATCACTGACCCAAGTGGAACATTTATTCCATATGCAGCAATCGCAATAGGTTCAGGCGCTGATGAGGTCAATGCCTTTTTGGAAAAAACGTACAATGAAGACATGAGCTTAGAAGATACAGCTGCACTAGCTGTTGCTGCAATTAACCTAAAGACAGATGTGAAAGATGGTGCAAAAAACATCAGGATAGCAAAAATTTCACGTGAGAAAAAAGTTTTAGAAAAAGTTTCAGACGAAGAAATAGAAAAATATTCTCAAATCGCTAATCAGAAATTCAAACAAAGCTGATTCCAGCCTTTGGTTTCTAATGTTTGAAGAAATACAAATTAAACATCATCAAACAGAGTGAATCATATGGGATTAGGAAGCTATTGGGGGGAAGTGCTCGATGTACTTCGAGAGATTATTCCGGTTTATGATAAAGTAAATTCCGCAATTTCCTTTGGGAAAGATGTGGAACACAGAAACAGAGGCATACGTGGTAGGGTTCTACCAGGAAACAAAATTCTCGATGCAGGATCAGGGTTTGGAAATATGTCCAAAACAGCTTCAGAACTTTGTGGGGGGGATTTGTCAATCACTTTGTACGACCCGCTCATTCCAATGTTAAAAAACACCAGCAAGTTTTTTGAGAAAACTCCTGACTTGTCTTCTGGAGTTTTCGAGCACATTCCATTCAAGGATGAACAGTTTGATGCTGCTTTGTGCGGTTACTCTCTGCGGGATGCAATCAATCTAAGAATCGCAATATCAGAAATTCATAGAGTTTTGAAAAAAGGCGGGAGGTTTGTTATAGTTGATCTTGGCAAGCCGGATTCGGCAGTTGTAAGATTTGGTGTTTCATTTTATCTTAGACTTATTCTTCCAATCGTTGCATTTGCTGCGGGCGGAAGACTTGGTTTAAAATTTGCGGCACTGTATGGAACATACAAACGATGGCCACAAAACAAAAAGCTAGAATCATTGTTGCTTGAAAAATTTTCCAAGGTAGAGTTTGATAAAGATCTTATGGGTGGTGCAATAATGGTCGCCGCATACAAATGAAAAGACCGCTGATTCTTGTTAACATAGTTGGTTTGATCATAGGCGTTTCCTATGGCATGCATGGACCAATCCTCCCAGTTTTTGCGAAAAACGTTATCGACGCATCCTATGCAGAGATAGGACTAATCGGACTAGCTAGCTTTCTTCCCTACATGTTCATTCCACTTTTTGTTGGAATTTTACTCCACAGGTTCAACAGTGGATATCTGCTCTCCATAGGAGTTGTCATCAACTCTGCTTCTATTTTTCTACTATCTATTGCAGAATCCGTTCCTGAAATAATGGGGTATAGAGTATTGACTGGAATTGCACATGCGTTTTTCTGGCCACCAAGCGAAGACATAATTTCAAAAGAAAGTTCCGGAACTACAAGAGTTAAACACATCTCAATGTTCACAGGATTTTTTGTTGCTGGTTTTATGGTGGGACCGCTTCTTGGAACTATCGTGTTAGATGATGCTGAATCATCCTACCGATTTCTCTTTCAGATTGCATCGTACATTCTCGTATCAGCGATTTTGTTTTCTATGCTGGCATCAAGAGGCAGAACCAAGAGTCACGACGCA
>JAEHKV010000047.1 GCA_016838845.1 Nitrosopumilales archaeon
ACATATCCTATGTTTTCTCGTACCTTTTTTGCTTGACTTACAACGTCAAAACCGGCTACCAAAGCTCTACCTGATGTTGGTTTCAGAAGAGTTGTAAGTATCATCATTGTGGTACTTTTTCCGGCTCCATTTGGGCCAAGAAACCCAAAGATCTCTCCTTCTTCTACATTGAATGAAATGTCATCCACAGCCTTAACTTTGCCAAAATTTCTTGTGAGTGATTCAATTTCTATAGTATTCAACAGTGAAAGGCCTTTTAGGAATTATAAATTGCTAACACTTTGTGATACTAAAATACAAAGCATAAAAAATGAAATAAAGACGAAAGATTTGTTTTATTCACGATTTTTGTATTCTTCTTTCGTGGCTCGGAGTTTTAGTTTTTCGCCAACACCCCATATTTCTGACTTTGAAAGAATTTTTGAACCTATCAAGCCATCTGATATTTCTATTGATTCAAGCTTATTTGTATCTGGATTTCGATGAAGCCGTTTCACCTTTCCAATTTTATGACCATCAATGTCTACAACATCAATGCCAGTCCTTACTGGAGGAGTGCTAAGTAACAGTGTCTCTTCAGTAAATCTATCAATGAAGGTTTCAGGCAAAAAATATTCTTTGTGAAATCCTTGACGAATTGTTACACCAGAAACTACTAACGTTTCTTGATTGATGTGTATGTGTTTTACTTTTCCATATTGGATTCCTTCTCTATCTAAAACCTTTTTTCCTGTAAAAGAATCTGCAGCAGCTAGGTTTGTCGTCATTCCTTCTAGTTTAGTTGACATGGTATCGAATTGTGAGGTTTGCTTATGTTAACAGATATCAGAAATTTCTATCAATGAGGTTAAATTACTTGACAATTGATTTGGATCATGGCTAAAAATAATGAGGTTTTCAAAGCTGTTTTAATTACAAAGGGTAGAAAAACTGGGAAAACTCATTCCGTATATTTACGTGCAGTAATGTACGATGATAAATTTTATTTTTCAAGACATCATCCTGATGGGGATTGGTTTCAAAATGCATTAGCAAATTCTGATGTTATGGTTGAATTTGATAACAAAAAAATTTCAGGAAAAGCATCCTTAATTACAAACGAACAGTTGGCAACAAAAATTTCACAGCTTAAATATCCTGATGAAGAACGTGCCAATGAAAAAAGAGTTGTACTACAAGTTACACTATATGAACAATAGTGGTAACACCGCGTCTATCCATTTCTATCCCATTGTTCATTTCACTGACTGTAACAGTAAATGAAATGACGTCACGTTGTTTGCAATCTTTAGCATGTAATTTTAAATGAATGTCCATAAGATCAAATTCTCCCATTGGAAGGTTTGTTTCATCAAAAAATACTTTTCCTGTTGACTCGATCCTGAAACGGTCATCTTTGAAATGAAATCCAAGTTTTGTTTTCCTTCCTTCTCTTCCAACAGATTTTACATTAACATCGATGATTCCTGGTTTAGCCATAGTAAAACTTGATTTTTGATTGATGAAAACTCCAATTTGAAATGGTTTTCCGGCAGTTGATTCAGCCATCTTTTGTACTCCATCATTCATAACTACGTCAACGCCTTTGATTGATTGCGCAACT
>JAEHKV010000048.1 GCA_016838845.1 Nitrosopumilales archaeon
AAAACTCCTCGTTGCCCCAATGTGCTGCCATGTAACCAGAAACTGCTGCATGATCAGGTTGTGTAACCAGTCGTATAGTTCCATTATCTATAGTCTTAAGCACTATAGTATTATTCTCAGTCTTTTAGATAAATCGGATCTTAACAGTTCGTATCAAATGTAAAAAAAGAAAAAAAGAGATTTTAGATTTGTCATAATCTCTTATTATCCGTCTATTTTTCTTACTTCACTTATCACATCATCGAATGTCATAAGTGGAACAATTTTTACCTCATTGAAACTTGCCATACCTCCATCAATAGCAAATTGCTGAATTAGATGTGGATCCTCTGCATCCAATATCCAAAGGAATGTGTGTTCTAGTCCTGAGTGATATCGTCCAATCATCTTGTTGATTTTATACTTTGGTAAGACAGAACTCATATCAGTTTCAGCAATTTTTCTAGCCATCTTTCTACTCTCAGAACTGTTTAGTGGACAGTCTTTAATTTCGTGTCTTCCATAAATTCCGTATAACGCCATATTTCATTTCACCTCCTTTTTGAAATCATCTTCTTCAAATTCGATGTCAGGTTCCTCAGGAGGGCTTAATGGCCTTCTTTCTTTTGGAATTACATCTGGAAGGAGATCAGGTATACCCATTTCATTTATCATTGAGTAACTTTCCATAGTATAGTTACTATACATAGGTTATTTATACTAGTAAGTGAATTGGATGAAACCTACTTACCATCAAGAAACCTTCTAACTTAATTACCTTAGTATAGTTAATATACATAGGAAGATGCAAAAATATCTCAAAAGATTCAAAGAAAAACCGTTTGCGGCAAAGCTCGTTAGCATTTGTCTTAATTGTGGAAGTACTAAGACTACTCATAATCAATATACTATTTTCTGTAATGACTGTGGTGCATTAAATTTCTATGAGGCGGTATAATGGGACGAGCCTGTAGGGGAATATGTGTTCAATACAAAAGTCCCAAAATTCCAAATGGACAAAAATATCTTCTTGGTCATAAGCGATGTTCATTTTGTGAGCTGTTTATAATGATTAATGCTATACGATGTCCATGTTGTAGTACTATTCTTAGAACGAGACCAAGAAATTAATTCAAAAGGGCAACTGGTTTTTTGAAAACTTGTTTGTAGCTATGTTGTTTTCCATCTTTGAAAACCGTTTTGGAGTAGTGTTTCATTGAAAATGCTGCCATCTGATCTAAAATTCCTTGCAAGTCTTTTCCTTTTTTAGTAAGATTATATTCAACTCGGATTGGAGCCTCATCATACACTTTTCGAGTTATCAAACCATCTTTTTCCATTTCTTTTAGTCTAGCTGACAATGTTTTTGGGTTTACGTTTTCAATAGAATCAATCATTTGATTAAATCGTGTTTGTCCCATCATCGCCATATTTCGAATAATGTGTACTGTGAATTTTTTTCCAATTATTTTAAAAGTATTGTCAATTGGACAGTTTTTAATTAATTCAGGTGGATTTTGTGTTGTCATAATGTATCAAGATATTTAGTACTAATATACTTACCTTTTTATAGTTACTAATGAATGGTAACTTACCAAAGTGAAACCTGATAACTAACAGTTCACTAGCTCCTTTAAATTAAGTATAGTCACTATACTTAGGTAAGTATGTCCGCAATACAAACAACACAAAAAAAGAACAGCCAGTTAGTACCTCTTGCTCTTGTTGGCATAGGAATGCTGGCAATAGTTGGATATGTGATGATTTATGTCGCTCCAATCGGAGGTCTAATGCCTCTAGAAATAACAGAAGATGTAGAGATACTGGCAGTTACCGAAAAAGGAGTCGTGTTTGAAACATCTACTGGTATAGCAGTAGTTACAGACCAGTATGATGGAGAACCAGGAGATGTTATTGAGATAACATATTCTGTTCCAGTGAAATATCTGGATGACAAGCAAAGACAACAAGCTAGTTTTGATGCTTTTAATCCCGACCCTTAAACCCCTTTTTTTTTAATTCAAAAATTAACAGTTCGTATCAAATGTTAATGAAAAAGAAATAATGTTATTTCTCGGTAGTGGGCAATTCATCTTTTGATACATATTCACGCATTATACAAAATTTTTGAAGGTTATGTGTCTCATAATCAGAATCTTCATCTTGACAAAGTTCTAATCCTAAACCCATCATCTTTCTAAAAAATTTTCTGGCTCTATCCATATCACATTTTGTTAATTTGATGATTTCATATTGAATGTCTTCCTCACTAAAATTACATGATTTGAAAACATAATTTCTTTTTTTAACTAGAGATATTGTAAAGTTTTTTATCTCCTCCTCATTGATTTCTTCAAGTTTTACTGTTGATTCCAGGTTTAATTTCCCGCTTAAAATCATCTTTGAGAAAACTTGGACTAGCCCATTATCAATTTCAGAGATAAATTTTTCAACACTTATTTTCTCAGCCAAACTTTTAGCGTTCTCAAGATCACCAAGTAAACGGTCCCTTTGAATTTCCATTCTCTGTATTTGTTTCGTCATCTTGGCACTCAGGTTTTGGGCCTTCATCTCATTTGCAAGTTGTAGATACCAATATCTAATATCGTCATTAATTGTATTCCGATTAACGTTTAACAGTTCTGCAATTTTTACAGCAGATTTATTCTCTTCAAAATGTAAATGATAAACTTGAATTTTCCTTTCCTCTTGTTCCCTTTGGGTGTAAGGACCACCTTTCTTAATTTCTTGTGTTAGCGCCATTTTTCTATTATTTGATAATTAATCTACATAGATATTGTATAGGTTACACCAATGTTGATACTGTGCAGGGCATTCTAATATTGATATTATAGGTTATTCCAATATTGGTTTTAGAAAAAACTGCATAGTTCTGCATAGTTGTGTATGCCGGAGGCGGGTTTCGAACCCGCGACCTCCAGATTATGAGTATTACCCTTTGTTGGAGACTGGCACTCTAGGCCAGGCTGAGCTACTCCGGCACAAAATTACGACTATAATTTACGAAATTAAATGATTCTAATTCTTGAAAGCCTCAAATGATTTTCAAATACCAAATTTTTTAGTGGGATAATCTTAGAATTTTACATGAATAACACAGCAATTAAGAAAATTATATTATTACTTACAATGATCCCACTTTTCACATCTGCATTTACAATAAATTATTTTGATGATGCCTTTGCAGCTGTTCCAGACTTTAGTGTTGATCCAAAATCTTTGTTTCACATACGAGATGACATATACTTGTTAATTTTTCAGGGATGCACCGGAAGCAAAACAATTAACACTGATGAAATTAGCATTGTTTCTGATACAGACAAGGTTTCACTGATAGATCAAGCCTCAGAAGACATAGAAATTCCAGCCAATGAATGCCCTATCCTTGAAGTATTAATTCATGCCGATGACCCTTACTCCATTTCTATTGAGATTGAAAGCTTGGGACTCAAGTTCCCCATTGATCCAGATGAGCTATCAGAGGAGTCACTAACTTATCATAGGGCTGATGTGACAGTCCAGCCCCTACCTCAAACCCAAATTCGAAAACATAATCTTTCTCACATTGATGTGTTATTAACAGAAAAACAGCTACAAGAATGTGAAAGTGTACATGACGATTACTCCATATTACCATTAAAAGTATTCAGCACACGTTATCTGCACCATAATTTTATGGGAGACTGCGTTCTCCTTTTTGATGATCCAATTTGGGAAGTTAATGCCACAGATAGATATGAGCAGCTTGCTAAAACATTGGAAGAGCTAAAACAACAAAAAACAGAACTAATGCCGAAACCATCAAAACTTTCTGCTGTAATCCCTTTCTCTGTTATAGAATCAATTACTGAAGGATCATACATTTTCACATTTGAGGCCTGTGCAGGCAAATATCCTATTGGGGTAGGTGATGTAATGGTATCTTCAGATACTGAAGTAATATCTTTGATACCAGAAAAACAAAAGGGCGGTGAAATACCTCCAAGTGTTTGCAAAGTGATGCACATTAACATTAAAGCCGAAGATCCAAACACTATCAACATTTTTGTTCCCCACAAGTCTCCACGTGCTCAGATGAAACAAGGAATCTCAATTTATGATGTGGTCTGCAAAGAAGGACTAGAATTAATAAAAAAAACTCGTGATGGTTCAGCTGCTTGTGTAAGTGAATATGCAGCTTCAAAACTTGTTGAAAGGGGTTGGGCTGAGTTTCTTAAAAAAATTGAAACTTTAGACATTCCTGTTGAAGATGAACCTAGACATTTGACTATTGAATTGGAAGAATCCGTTAGTGTTAAAATCGAAGAAAAATGAAAAAGGACCAAAAACTTAGAATCAAAATAAAAAGAGCAGCAAGACGAAGTGGAAAACTCAAAGAAAAAGAGAGTAAAGTATTGGCCTCAAAATCCAAGAAAAAACTAACAATGTCTCAAAAGCGTTCTGCGACAATCAGAAAGTTCAGACGTTAAGGATTTTCAGGATTTCTTTCTAGTCTTCTTAGCATGACAATTTGGGCACAAAGCTTCACAATTAGCAAGACTGTTATCTGATCTATCACCTATGTGATGAAATTCAGGATACCAAAGATGTTCCCCACAATCAGCACAGCGAGAATTCTGTCTTAATAAAGTCAAGTCTTGGGTTTTTTTAGAAAATCTTTTTCTTTTTCCATGTTTTACTTCTTTTTTCTTTAAACCTTTTGAAATTGCATAAAGAATGTTAATACATTCCTTTACTGCTTGCCAATTAATTGTAAATGAAATCCTTGGAGGGATTGAATTGCTCATAAAGAGAATAAGGTTGAAATTTTATTTAAAATGGGTGTGTATTAGGATTGTATTAGGTGTGTATAGAGTGTGTATTAGGATTCTAATATAATAGCAAATCCAAACTAGCTATTCACCAAATAACGCTTCTTTAACATGTTTTGTAATATAATGAGAATCTTTTTTTAGATATGTACTAAATTCTTTATCACATATTGAACATTTTGCCATGTATTTTGTACCTCAAACTAAGAATTAAGAATTTTCAGGATTAAACAGTTCATATCAAATGTTAATCAGATTTTGATTATTCCTTGTTCCACTAACCACTCTATTCCACCTACAAAATCGTCTTCTGAAATTTGTCCATCGGCCCACCACTTTGCATTGTTTTTAATCCAGCCAGGAATGGGTTCTGGTATTCCCACAGCTTCTTCTATAGTATAATCAGGATGGTTTTTGTCAAACCATTCCTTGTAGCTTGCTTCATTGTTATACCTATCAACATATGACTGTGGATCTTTTTCAGGATCAACAAAGCTTGGCCTTGCTTTCTCAGATGCTTGTTCTGGTAAATCTGGAATATCAATTATCTTCTTTGTCATGAGAAATTGGATTCCACTGACAAACGTCCCGTCATCAATCTGTCCTTCTGACCACCACTTTGCATTATTTTTAATCCATCCTGGAACTTTTTCTTCTGTAGGTTCTGCCAGTCCCACAGCTTCATAGATGGTATAATCTGGAAAATTTACGTCAAACCATTCCCTGTATCTTTCTTCATTGTTATATCTATCAACATATGACTGTGGATCTTTTTCAGGATCAACAAAGCTCGGACTTGATCTAGGTTTTGGAGTTGTTGGTTCAGCTTGGGTTGATTGAACTGGTGAAGTTTTTACTGTAGTGGGAATAGGGGCATCACGTGAGAAATAAAATATAGCTTGTGTTCCTCTATTTTGATCATCAGCAAATGCTGTTGCAGTATACGTTCCATCGGTTTTGAATTTGCTATCTAACTTAGTTTTAGCTTCAAAATAACCATCTTTATCAGGAGTTGTAGAAATGAGGGTTAGAAAGTTGTTTGAAGGATTACGAATTATAATTGTGATAGCTGTTCCAAACTTATACTCATCAACGGTTCCAAAAAATAAAATTTCCTCGTCCTTCAAGTAAGACGCTTTTTCCACATTTAGGGATTTGACTTTGATTTCACCTGGTACAGAACCATCTGTGGGTTCATCGGTTGGTGTATCTGTTGTCTCTACAACGGTTGGGGCTTGTATGACTTGCCACGCTTCAGATACCGTCAATATTCCCACATTGTTAGCAGCGTCCCTTGCTTGTATTATGATGTCAGATTTTTCCATTTCCTTTGCAAATGTAATTTCATAGGTAAGCTGGAGCTTTTGATTTACCACAGATGAACTTAAAACTACATCTGAAAAGAATCCGTTTGGATCTAAAATTGTCGTTGGATTACCTTTCTTGTATACTATGTGTGTGTCGCTATGACTCACATCCCTAAAAAGTCCGTTTATGTTGGTGTAAAGTTCAACTTGAGCAATATAGGATGGTCCATCATTGTCATATATCAAAAGCTTCACTTGTACAGGCTTGCCAGTTTCTATAACCGTAGTTGGAACAGCGAATGCTAATTGAGATTGTTTGAATTTAGTGTCACCGATTGATATTGGATATTCATTTTCGGCAAATGCTGTACTATATGATGGTGATATACCAGCTATATCCCCTCCAGTTTTCTTCTTGAGACCAAAGTCACCGGTCAATGCAGAAGTCGTAACAGCCGGATCTAAAGTATGGGTAGCATCTGCTCCTGCACCTTCACCAGCAATCCCTATAGTATTTCCTGCCGTTGCAGTTACAACAGTAGTAGTGAGAACGGGAGTAGTACCTGTAGTTATAATAGTTATTTGAAAGTTAGTGGCATCAGTCCAAAGTCCAGTATAGGTACCATCTGAAACTGTTCCACCAAAAGTATAATTCCCATCTATTGCAGCTTGAGAAACTATTGGACCTACAGTTGCATTAGTAGCAGCACCAAATGTAATTGTGAGGGTATCCCCTGCAGAAAAAATAGTATCCAAATCATCAGGATCATCTGCAACCCAACTAGAAAGGGTGGGTTGATGTGCAAATGCCTGATCTAATGAAATGGAAAAAACAATGAATGTCAGAAAAACAGCAATTATCCAGAGAGAAAAGCGATTGCTCTTATTTTTCATCATTTTTCGAATACACCTTTTTTGGCCAACTAGATAAGGAGGTAAACTAAGAATTAAGAATTTTCAGGATTCTAATTCTTAATCATCTGGACAGAATTGGCAGTCTACTTCCTCTGTGGATTTTTTAACATAGGCGTAGGCCAGGCTGAGCTACTCCGGCACAAAATTACGACTATAATTTACGAAATTAAATTATTCTAACATTTCACAACTCTGACAATGAATTTTGAAAGAGATAGGACGTGAATAAAGCACCAATAACATGAATTCTAGGGCTTTGGGAATGAGTAACGTAGGTTACTTTATTCACCTATTCTTCTATACCACACCTTTGTACATAACATGGCTGGAAAAATAGGCTTAAATCATGATCCAAAACGGTAAATTTTTTATCGTCGATTAGCCTAAGTTAACATGGATCATCTGTGCTATTATTGTGAACAAATTTTTGATACTAAAGAAAAATTATACGAACACTTGGAAGTTCATTCAGAACCTGAAAGGAACAGAGAAATTAAAAGCAGGAAGAAACCATCAAAAAAATCTTAACCCTAATCTCATATCGTTGGATCGGTTTAAGTAGGCCCATCTGATCTGCCTTCTAATGACAAAAACAATACTTTCAACGCTATTTATTTCGGCAATTCTATTTACTGGAGCTATTGCAGCTTCTGTCGATTTAACTCAATTTGCTGATGGTGCAAAAGCTGAAGGTAAGGCAGGATCTTTGCCAGGTCCAAAATTATATGGTTCCGCAACTGGCTCAGTAGTTTGTGGTGAAATACTTTGTTCCGAATATCCTGGAGGTTATGAACAATTCAAAAAGGATCAAGGACAGGGTTCCAAAATTGGAGCTGAAGCTATAACACCAAAAATAGCTAAAGCTGAAGAAGCTGTAGTTGAAGAAGCAGAAGAGGAAGCTGAGGCAGCAGAAGAGGTTACTGAAGGAGTTACTATTGAAGATGAGCTGTCAGTAGGTGAGGAAACAGTTGAAGAACCTAAAATGGAAATGAAACCACATGGTTGGATTACCGCAACTGGAACAATTCAATCAATGATAGATCCAGGAATAGAACATGAAACACATCAGCTTACAATAATACTGCCACCAAGTGACAAGATCTACAAAGGAATCTTATCCTATGATGCATCGGAACCAATTCAACTCGTTGCACTACATGGACCTCTAGCTGAAGGCGAAGACTCTGGCCAACCAATCTGGACTCCAGATGGTGAGACAAAATTTGCTTTGACCCTAGTTGACCCAGAAGCATCAATGGGTTCTTGGTTATTCACTGGTAACGCACTTGCGGTACATACCATGAATGAAGAACAATTTACAGTGAGCTACTCTGTCAGCTACTTGGAAAAAGAAATGTCTGATACAGTTATCACTGGAACGCTAAACTCCATGATTGACCCAGGAATTGGACACGAAACACACTCGATAATAATCATTCTTCCACCAAGTGAAATGACATACAGTGGAATATTGACCTATGCTGCATCGGAACCAATTCAACTCATTACACTTCATGGACCTCTAGCTGAAGGCGAAGACATGGGACAAGCAATATGGACTCCTGACGGTGAAACAAAGTTTGCATTAACCTTTGTCGATAGCGAATCAAACATGGGAACGTGGGTATTTGCAGGAAATGCTCTTGCGGTGCACACAATGAATACAGATGGCGTTACAGTTAGCTATTCGGTCGTAGCCGGACAAAATTAGACCCCTTTTTTATTTTTTATTTTTAGTACTCTTAGTAGTGCTGTGATACCTGTTCCCACTTTTCAGTCTCTGATTTGACCCAAAGGAATTTTTTCTGTAGAGCAGCTGTATACAGTTTTTCCCATTCTGCACCAACCTCATCTGTCCATGCCTTGAAAATTCTAGGATCAATATAGTTCCTGAGAGACGTTCCTATGTTGTAATCACGAGTTTTTTCAGTGAGATCAACACTCAGACGAATCTTTTCAATTCGTTCTGCATGCTTTTGCTTTTGTTTTTTGATCTGCTCATTTAATGTCTTGATTCTTTTTTGTTTATCTTGCTTTTGCTTGTTGGTTTTTGGGGAAGATGTTTCGACCTTTTTCAAAGTGGCTAAAGACTTGTCGTTAGGATTTGTTTTTTCAGCCTTTTTCAGAGTATCACGCTTTTTTTGGAGCGCCTCGTCAAAATTTTTCGGGATGGTTCTCTTGTGGTTACACATTATTGCAGCTTTCAAATTGGCTAATTTTGCATGGTATAGTTTTTCAGCAGGAGTCTTTGATTTAGGGACTTTATGATCTCTAAGATATTTAGTTACAACTTGTGATGAAAGATATGTTCTGAAAACCTTAGCAGTCAGTCCTTTAACAATTCCAGAATAATACTCATTTACATGCCTAGAAGTGATACCATGAAATATTTCATCCGAATCTTTTTTCTTTTCAACTAAATCTTTCAAATTATCATGAAACTGTTTATCGTGGCCTTGAGCTGGAACAGTTTCTTGCCATCTTACAGCATCCTTTCCTAGAAAATCAAATTCTATTGCATCACCGGTAAGCTTGATGTGCTCCTTTCGAAGAGTAGTTGCACCAACAGTATCAGCTTCATCAGGATCTTTTTCATCACCAACTCTCATTGAGGTTCTATAGATAAGATAACATGCGGTGGCGATTCGTTTCAGCTTTGGATCCTTGCTTTGCATGTCTTTAACAATTCTATCTTTGATTTTGTTAATCTCTCTAGCAAGGTTCTTTGCTTTATCATATTTTGCCTTGTCTCGTTCCTGTTTAATTCCAGCAGAATCTGCAAGCCAAACGTATTTGCGCTTTTGAGTGAGATCATCCATCCAACTTGCAATCCACATCGAGTCATGCTCATGAACAACTTTCTTCCACTTTCCTTCTGGCTTTTTAGCATCTTCACCTAAGTTAAGCGTGACATCTTTTGGAAAAGCTTGTGGTTTCCATTTTCCCCGCATTGGGTGCTCACCCCTTCCAATGAAAATTCCTGCAGGTTCTGCCATGTAATTCCCAAGCTCAACCTCGGCACCATCGATTATTGCTTTGCCATATTTTTCTTTGAGTTCTTCTCGAAGCTCTTTTCGTTTTGCGGCAAGTTTCTTTTTTTCTTCTTTTGACATCATCTCTTTGAGGTCTTTTTCTTTGTCAACTAGTTTGTAGGGTTGAGAAAAATCGATATCAGAGTATGACAGATTTTTGAATTTGGAGTTGAACGTTTTTGCAAAATCAGCTGTAAAATTTTTCTGAAAAACCTTATCCTGTACATAAGGCGTGTCCTTTTTCTTTGCCCACTGATAGATCATCTCTTCTTGAAGAAGATTCAGTTCCACCGGTTGGCCTTTGATCTTTATTTTGATCCCTTGAGATTCAAAGTCTGGGGGAAAAAGAATTCCATTATGTTGTAAGGTTTTCCACTTCATTTTACCATCATTTCATTCCTAAAATTGCGGACTTAGATAAATTCTCGATTAATTTGTATATAATCTAATCTAGTCCATTTCGGTCACTCAGTGAATAGTTCCTTTTTCAGATAATTCTCAAATTCAATGTCAGTTTTCATTTTTTTTGCCTCCAAAAACATTGCGGCATCGGTTCCCACAATGTATCTAGGAAGAGGAACTTTATCATTAATTGATTTCACCACAGTCTTGGCAACTTCAACTGGGGCAGTTCCCATTTCTGCCATCATCTTTACTCCAGAAACAACCTTGTCTGTAATGTCTTTGTATGGGGAGCCATTTTTTGGCTTCACAACTTGCATCGAAGAGAAAAATGATGACTTAATAACTACTGGTTCTATGATGATGGTTTTTACACCAAACTGATCCAGCTCATATCTAAGACACTCACTCAATCCTTCTAGTGCAAATTTAGAGCTGATGTATGCAGGAGATGCAGGAAATCCAATTCTTCCTGCCACAGAGCTAATATTTACAATAAAACCGGATCCTTGCTTTCTCATAATGGGAGCAATTTCTTGAAT
>JAEHKV010000049.1 GCA_016838845.1 Nitrosopumilales archaeon
GGCTGTCTCCATCGGTTCTGGCTCATAGCTTTCCGATGGTTTTTCTTCAACCATTTCTCCCCCATAATTTTCATCATCGTTTTTCTTGAAGCGATCAAACAGGCCAACCATACTTATGTGAAAAGTATAGAATAGATGTTATTAAACATACGATTAACCAATAAAATTGGTATTTTATCAAAATTAAATAAAAAAAAGAATGGGTGGTTTATGCCACCAAAATAGGCGTTTTGAAAGATCCGATACTTAATCGGCTTCCCTCAAGCAATTCAACTGTAACTGGATCCATTTGGAATAATTCATAGGATTTTTCCAATTCGGGTTTGTTTATCCATCCTGGAACAAAGACAATAGCAAAAGTCATGGTATCTTCACTTTGTTTGTCTGCGTTTTCGGAAAGATCATCTACAAAAGTCACAGTTAGAGGTGATGCTGCTAGCATGAAAATAATGCCAAAAACAGCACGTAAATTCTGGTTTTGAGATTTTACCATGTCATAGCAAATCTGATCAGTGTAGATTAGGGACAGCGAGAAACGGTTCTGTTCTTAATATACTCTATAGAAAACTCAGAAATTTTCAAAAAATTTTAGAAAAAAATCAAAAACTGAAATTGTCATAATTTGAACCTAAAACCATACCTTTTGAAAATTTTCTAATAGAAATTTTCCCCCGCAGAAAAAAAACATGATTTTTTCGCATTTTTGGTGGTGAAACACCTGTTCCGCTTTACGTTCCGCTTTGATGTTTCAAGATGGCCCTGATAAACAAAGGTGCCGTATAGTATCTATGTCAAAACAACAATACAGATCAGAAATGGGCATCATGGGTGATATCTTAGATGTCACAATGGATGGTGGACGCGAAGGCGTTATCGTTTCTGCCATATCTCGAAGGGCAAACCTCTCTCATTATGCGGTATTAGACAAATGTGAGAAATTAGTCACTGCAGGATTGGTAGATTCGGTAAAAAATGAAAGGAACAGACTCTTCATGATTACTGAGAAAGGACTTGAATTTTTCCAGGAGTTTCGAAGATTTCAGGACCTAGTTGAATCCATGAATCTGAGGTATTAATTAATGAACCAAGAAATGGTTGTATCATATAGGCAGGATTCTATTCAGGAAGATGGAATGCTTTTTGTAAGGACAGAAGGTATTCCCCCAACGATGATTAAAGCACCGATTATTCTAGCAGGCCTAATTATAGTTACAGCAGCAATTCCACTCCAGAACTCATTTAGTTCTACAAAAGCCCTTGATCTAATCATCTTTCAGGATGGTTCAACACATGTCTCTTCTTTGATCGAAGTTGACCCTCTTGAACCAGACTTTACAGTGAATCTTTTTGGTAATTCTATTGATAACTTAGTGGCAATAGGAGAAAACGACTTTTTACTATACACAGAAACTATAGGTAGCTCTGCACTTGTCGAAACATTTGGGTCATCTACAATTTCACTAGATTATGATACTCACGATCTTGTTTCGAAAGAGGGAAGAATTTGGACATTTTCTATTCAAGCACCATCAGATTATACTTTGTTGATGCCACAAAATTCTATCATTGTAGGAATGAGCGCTTTACCACAAAATATGGAATTAATCAACGAACAAACTAAATTTTCATTTCAAAATGGTTCAAACGAGGTTAACTATATCCTTGGAACCCCAACATCATCTCAGCCATCATCATCAGAACCACTAGATAATTCATTGATATTCATCGGTGGTGCTATTGCTTCAGCTGGTATAATTGGAGCAATATTCCTTAGAAAATTCCAAAGAACCTCCAAGAAAATAGAAACTGTACAAACACAAAAAATCTCAATAGAAACACCTGATCCTGAAACCATTTTCCGGCTTAGACCCAATTTAAGAGAGGATGACAAAGAAATTGTAAATTTCATCTTCAATAATGGAGGACAAGCACTAGAAAGTGAATTAAGAAAAAAATTCCTTCAACCTAGAACCACCATGTGGAGGGCTGTTAAGAGACTTGAAAGACAAGGAATTATTGAGATTGTTAAAAAAGACTTGCAAAACCTAGTTAAACTAAAGGGAGGATTGGAGGAAGAGAATTGAAAGTTATTGCATCATTAGGCTTGTTAATCTTAGTGGCTAGTGTGTTTTTAGGTAATCCTGCATTTGCTGAATCACTTGATAATATTCGAATATCTGTATCGAATTATGATGGTAATTCTGCAACTGTTAAAATTACTTGGAATCATGATGATAAAACAACAAATTACAAAATAGGTTGTGTCAGCTGTAATCCAAATACTGAAAAATTTACAACTGGTGATAGTATAACATTCAACAATGTAACTCCATTCCCTAATAGTTCAAGTGCAATGCTCTATGTGATAACCTATGATTCTGAAAATAAGATCATTTCTGCAAAGCAACTCATAGTTGATCTCGGTCAATAAACTGAAATCAGTGAAAGCAAAACAAATCCAGTTAAATTATCATAAACTTCATATACATTTTCTAAACAGCATTGAGCATGGCCTCTAAAGCAATTAGTATTGGGGTTGGTATTCCAATGATGGTTGTTGGAGCATTAATTGCACTATTATGGGCTCCAGCAGAAGCAGAGTTGGGAGAAACCGTTGAATTTGTTGGGAGCCTAATCGGAATTTTAGGTGTGGTCTTTTTCATATCAGGATTGTTTTACGCAAAAGAAGCTGTTTTGAATTAAATCATCTTTTCAAAACTAATGCGTAAATCTCAGTGAATAAATAATGACAAGAAATAATGAAAAGAATTGAAAGTACGATTATTTGAAATATTTACTTCGTTAGAAGGGGAAGGAATCCTCTATGGAACAAAAACACTATTTGTAAGACTTGCAGGATGTCCATTTACCTGCTTTTATTGTGACACTTTAGATGCCCTTCCTTTAGATTCGGGAACTGAATACACACTAGAACAGGCATGTGGCCTGATAGATGAAAATCTACAAGACAAGACATACAAAGTTAATTTTACTGGAGGGGATCCTTTGCTCCAACATGAAGCAGTTGCGGAACTGGCTAAACACATCCAATCTATGAAAATTCCAACCTATCTAGAATCATCATGTTTTGATTCCAACAAATTCAATCATGTTTTACCGTTTATTGATTTTGTAAAAATTGAATTCAAAACACCAGACTCTGAATTTGTTGATTCCAAACACTATCCAAACCTAATGGAAAATGCTTTGGGGTGTCTGAGATCTTCAGTTTCTTCAAAGAAAAAAACATACATCAAAATTGTTGTAAGCTCAAAAACGAAGTCAGAACCATTCAAGAAGTTATTACAAAATATATTCAAAATTATAACACGAGATGATCTTTCAGGATTTATTATTCAACCAACATATGGGATAGCAGAACCAAGTTTGCAAAGCCTCCTAGAATTTTATGATCTTGTACATCCATATTATAATGAGGTACGAATAGTTCCACAATTACAAAAATTAATTGGAATTCCATAATTTAGCCTCAAATAATTTTGGCGTTAGGTACAAAATCATCACTTAACTTCAAATACCAGCAAAAATCCTTCTAATTTGAAAATGAATAAAGAAAGAATAAGAAAACTGGTTAGGGAATTAATCATCGAATTAGGAGAAGATCCAACCAGAGAAGGATTACGTGAAACTCCTAAAAGAATTGCTGAAATGTACGAAGAGATCTTTAGTGGATATGATTCTGTCCCAGAGCCTTTAATTCAATTTTCTGAGGACTCGGATGTAGTTATTGCAAAGGACATTCAGTTTTATTCAATGTGTGAGCATCATATTTTGCCATTTTTTGGAAGAATCCACATTGCATATTCTCCAAATGGGAAAGTTTTTGGAATCTCAAAATTAGTACGTCTTGTTGAAAAATACGCCAAGAGATTACAAATTCAAGAACGTTTGACAAAAAACATTGCTGACGAACTTCATTCTCAAGGTGTCAAAGGTGTTGTGGTAATGGCAGAAGCTGAACATCTATGTATGAAGATGCGTGGTGTGAAAAATGACTCAAAAATGACTACCATAGCATATCGAGGAATTTATCAAAACAGGGAAGAAAAAGAAAACATTGTTTCGATGATTCATAAAGCACATCCTGAATCATTTACTCTATAGACTCTAGTGAAAAATTAAATACTCTATTTACAGACGACGATCGTGGGTTCTCACGATAATATACATATCCCAAAGGAATCATGGCCACACTTTTCATGGTATGTCATAGAATTTACAATTGTTACGTTGATAGCTTTTCTGATTGCATTTCAAGTAACCCCACTATTTGAAGAAATGACTATGGGTCAAGGACTGGAGTGTTATCAAGAATCACATATAACAAAGTGTTCTCCAGCAGAAGAACCAACAGCTGATGAATCTGTACTAAACTGGATTTTCGCTAGCATTATAACACTAGTATTTTTAGTCTGGTATATTGGCATAAGAGGATTTGTATTAAAGAAAAAAATTTTAGAAAATCGTTAGTCTAAAAATTTTTAATTCAAATATTTTGTTTTATCTTTGATTCTTGCTTTTTGAAATGCAAGCTTACGATTATTGCATGATTCACACCTTCCACAATGAAATCTTTTGTTAGAATAGCAACTCCAGGCATTGAAAATTGAATCACCAAGAATTTTGTAACCAATTTTTATCATATCGCTCTTTGAAAGATTATCTCTAAATGGCGACCATATAGTTACAGACTTCCTTAATCCTAACTTGATACCATCTATCTCACCTTGGTTAAAGGCCTGTTCAATTTTTTTTGAAAATATAGGTCTACAATCAGGATAATTTTTGTCTCCTTTGTGTGCTCCCAGCGCTACAACCGAGGCTTTCAAACTAAATGCCCAAGCTGTTGCAATAGATAGAAAGACTGCATTCCGTATAGGAACTACAATTGAGTATTCGAATCGTGAAGGCAATTTAGGCTTTGGATTAGTTAACACATTAGTTTTACCGTACAAATCTTTCATGAAGCTTATATCAACAATTTTGTGTTGCTTTAATCCAAGAATTTTTGCAAATTTCTTTGCATTTTTTATTTCTTGACTTGCTCTCTGTCCATATGAAAATGAAATTCCATATAGATGATATTTTGATTTTAGGTGAACACAGGTACAAACCGAGTCTAATCCCCCACTAAAAACCACAACAGCTTTTTTCATAATTAATCAAGCAATTATTTTTTGATTACTCTTGCACCTTTTGTGGGTTTACAAATTACAGCCTCAGAACTTATTTTTGCTTTAGAAAACCCCTTTTTCATTGAAGAAGCTATTCTTTCTAGATTAGAAGACTTTGTTGCAAATGCAATTACAGAGGGGCCAGCACCGCTAATTGTGACACCTAATGCACCAGAAGCCAATGCGTTTTTTTTCACATGGGAAAATCCAGGAATCATATGTTTTCTTGCAGGCTCTACAATTTCATCTATGATCGATTCTCCAATTCTCTTAGAGTCTTTTGTTAAAAATCCAACAATAATTGCTGCAGCATGTTGCTGATTCCTAATCTTAGCTGCGTGTTCTATTTTTTTTGGTATTACACTTCTTGAAACTTTGGTCTTTTTTTCAGGAACTTTGAGTTTTGGAATTGCTACACACAACACAAGATCTTTTGGAGGATCAATCTGTATTACGTCTAGAGGCTCTGTTCTAACAATAACAAATCCACCAAGTACTGAAGCAGAAACATTGTCATAGTGAATTGTTCCTGCACTTGCTTTCTCTCCCATGCCTGCAAACTTGACAAGCTCGTTTGGACCAAGTTTTAGTTTGAATAGCTTATCAAATGCTACGGCAGCAGCTGCAGCTGAAGCTGCACTACTGCCCATGCCAAAACCTGCAGGCACACCTTTCTTTATTTTGATTTCAATACCAGAGTTAATTTTGAATTTATTTAACATGGCTTTGACTACAATACCAGCAGTATTCTTTGTAGGATTTACAGGAATTGGATCTTTTGAAATTATTTTAATTCCTTTTTCCTTTCGCTTTGACATCTTTACTTCATCAAAAAATGCATCTAAAGCAAGACCAAAAACATCAAAACCTGGACCTAAATTTGCTGTAGATGATGGAGCTCTTACAGTTATGCTATTTACCAATTAATCTTCAACCTCTTCTCCCAAGTTAATGATTCTACTTAACGCAGTTTCCAAATTAACCATTCCTTCACCAGTTACATTTGATAAGGGAATTAGTCCTTGGGCAAATCCACCTAAATTGAGACCACGCAAAATGTTTGTAGTTAATGTGTATGCTTCACCATCAGCCTCTTGAGAAATAGCATTTTCTAACGCAGATAAATTGGTAGACCACTTTAGAATGTCTTTTAGTTTTTCACCAATTAGATCAGTTTTTGTTAGAACGTTAATTGTAGGCAAACCAAGTCGTAACCTTATTGAAGTAGCAAGTAATGCAATTGAAACAAAATTTACTGGGGTTGTTACTAAAGCACCATCAAATAGAAAAATACTCATCCTTTCATCAATACGTAAATTTTGAACAAGAAACTGACCACTTGTTCTGTATGCAAACAATTCAATTTGTCCGGGCGTGTCAATTAACAAATAATCTGGACTAACCTTGTCTATTTCATCTTGTATGGAATCTATTTTTGACGCGATTAAATCATTTGCCATTATCAGAGCTCCGTTTGGACCAAGATCGTATTGTTTCATTAGTGAAACAATATCAACATAATCTCTAACATCAATATCACAACCGTATGGCAATGATTCCACGCCAGGATCTAAATTTAGTATGGCCGAGAATGCCCCATTGCTGGTATAGTATTCGTGAATTTTAGACGTAAGAAGAGATTTTCCCGAACCAGCAGTTCCAACTACAAAAATTGACTTCAATCTTTCGCGTTGTTGTTCTTTATTGGCTTATATTTGAATACCTAAAAAAATCTGCGATGAATTGGAGAATTGTAGCCATTCCAGCTAGCATGATACCTATTGTTATCATTGTAATACAATTTGATATAAAGGCAGAAGATGTTTTTGCAATTGGCGTAATCCCATTTACCATCGCCATACTAGCAATGATGGTTAAACTCGGCCTGCAAGGAATCAAATTTTCCTATATTGCAAGACACTATCTCGGACCAATAGATTCTGTTTGGAAAATGTCAGGAGTTCGAATTGGGAGTGAATTCATTAAATTTACAACACCGATGTTTGTTGGAGCTGAATTTGTTGTCATTTATTGGCTGCATAAAAAGGGCGTTCCACCAGCAAAAGCTATGTGGGTTGCCATTTTAGATATTGTTACAGAAGTTTTTGCTGGAGGATTACTATCTATAATGGCTGGTATTCTTGCATTACTTAGTGGTGCATATGTGGTAGCTGCAGTTGTTCTTGGAACCAGCATTTTTGTTACGACACTCTGGATGATTTTATTTTTCCTTTCATCTAAAAGAACATTCCAAATACCAAAAGGAATTGCCAAACTTGTAATAAAATTTGGAAGGAAAAAAGGGAAAAAATCCATAGACAAAGCGAACATGTGGATGGAAGAAGTTTGCACTATGAGTAGGCAAAATTTTAGAACAAAGGAATCGAAAAAAGTATTTGTGAATGGTTTTGCACTATCTCTTGTTTCATGGATCTTTTATGGAATTACTTTTATGATTATTGCTTCTGGCGCTGGCTATACCATTGATGCGTTTGATTCTGTCATGGCTGTGATGGGTGCAAACGCAATTGGCAATCTACCAATTACAATTGGTGGATCAGGACTGGCAGAATTTGGGATCATAGCATATCTGAATGACCTCAATCCATTTGATTTTGATGTGCCAGAAGGGAGTCTAGAGTGGAATGCAGTGATCGCTTGGAGAATTGCGACCTATTACGTACCAATTGCAATTACATGGTTTTTGTTGGTAAAACTAGCCTTGGTTAGATACAGTAAACCAGATCTAAAATAGAAAAAACTTTATTTTTCAAATTATTTGTTGATTATATGGATTTCAAAAACAAAGTTGTTCTAATTACTGGCGCTTCTAGCGGAATTGGAGAGGCGTCTGCAATTCAATTTGCAAAAAAAAGAGCTGATGTGGTTCTTGTTGCAAGAAGAGAGGAAAAACTTTTAGCAGTTCAAAAAAAGATTTCTAAATTTAATGTTAATACTTTAGTATGTACCTGTGATGTCTCAGAAAAAACACAAATCAAACAAATGGCAAACAAAGTTTTGGATAAATTTGGTCGAATAGATATCCTAGTAAATAATGCTGGTTTTGCAATTTATGGAACAATATCAGATCTTAGTATAGAAGAAATCGAATCACAAATGGCAACCAATTATTTTGGGATGGTTTACTGCATCAAAAACTTTCTACCAATAATGCTTGAACAAAATTCTGGACATATAGTTAATGTGGCTTCTGTTGCTGCAAGCTTTGGTTTGCCTGGAATAGCGTCGTATTGTGCATCAAAATTCGCTATGCTTGGATTTTCAGAAGGTCTACAACATGAGTTACAAAATACTGGTGTGCGTGTTACTGTTGTTAGTCCAATAATGGTTAGAACAAATTTCTTTGATCATCCCTCATTTGAGACATTACCAAAATATTCTCCTACATCACTTAGTGCTGAAAAGGTAGCTAAATCAATCATAAAAGCAGCAAATTCTTCAAGGCTCGAAATAATTGTACCCTCAATAGTGCGAGGTGCAGTTTGGGCAAAACATACCTTTCCGTTTTTTATTAATCCAATTGTTGATTCAGCATTTAGAAAACAAATAGAGAAAAGTAAAAAACAATAATTTATTCAGCTTCTACATCAACTGATCCTGAAGAACCATCATCAAGTAATTCAAGACTTTTTAATTCAAACTGATAGATCGCACTCATTTCAATTTCTTTTTCTTTGCTCAAATACTCTACAGTTTTTTTACTCAAAGGAGCTTTTAGAGAATCAAATGTAAATTCATAAACTGCACCTTTTTCCAATTCAGTGGATTTGATCTTTTTTGGTAAATCCATTGTTACAATATGTCTTCCATCCTCTACTGGTTCGTAAAGTTGAGCATCAATTTTTTCATCTTCTTCATAAATTTCTAAAACATAACCCGATTTTGTCACAGAAACAGGTTTTTCAAATTTCGCTGTTTGAATTTCATTAGAGACCCATTCTGGAACATCTTCCTTTTTTTTGGCCATTTTAGTCTACTAGACTTCTTGTTTTTCTTTCTTACTTTTTTGCCACCATTCTTGATAGTCGTATTGTCTATCTTCTTTGGTGTATTCTTTTTGATTTAGTCTAGATTTGATATCTCCAACCTGTTCTCTTGTTGCATACAAACCGCATTTCTTACAGATGAAGTGTTTTGTTCTTTTATCCATCTCCATGGGAACTTGGACGTCTTCAAATAATTTGAATAAATCGTCTCTACTTCTATCTTCTTCAGGAGTATCTGCCTCATATTTCTCTTGGATTTTTTTCTTTTCTCGTGCTACACATTCTGGACAACTAGGCAATGTTGTGTAGACTTAATTTTTTCCATAAAAGCGTTCCCACCCAACCCCTCGATCAATTACACACATAAAATGATCTGGTACGCGGTTTATATCGTCATCCCGATAAAACGGTCAGTTCGCCCATCGAACATCCCGCGCACCAGACGTATAACACAATTCTAGAAGCTATTATTTCTTATTTTCAAGAAGCTCATTGGCTATTCTAGCAGAATTTTCAGCACCATTACTCACAAAATTGTGTGAGAACTCTTCAAGACTCTGCTCATATTGGTTATAGTTGGCTTTGATATTTTTAATGGCTTTGATGATTTGTTTTTCATTGTTAGCCAAAACTCCGAGATTTTTTTCTTCGATCCACCTTAGCTGATTAGTATGTTCATCATAGATTGGAATACCAATTATCGGCTTTGCTTTTGTTCCCAAGATCTCTCCTAGTACTGTATGAGAACCATTAACAACTCCATATTTGCACAGACTCAACACAGTATCTTTTTCCTGTTCTGACAAAAAGCCAACATCTATCTGAACCCAATCAATCTTCTTTTCAAGGGCTTCTGATATAGAGTATTTTTTACCATCTTTTGCCAAAACACTATCAATAGAAGGATCTTTTCTTGCATGAGAAATAATTCTTTTTTCATTTTTCATTTCAGGTAGACTGAAAACCTCTTCATATTTTTTTCCGGTACCATTATTCGTTGATTTATTGCCAGTACGCATCCAATAACCAAACTCTGAATTTTGAATTAAATTCTCTAAATCAGTATTAGGTTTTTTTGGACTAGTTTTACCATTTGTGAAATATCCAACATACGTTATCTTATCCTTGAGT
The DNA here is from genome assembly GCA_016838845.1 of Nitrosopumilales archaeon. Classification (GTDB taxonomy): domain Archaea; phylum Thermoproteota; class Nitrososphaeria; order Nitrososphaerales; family Nitrosopumilaceae; genus DRGT01. The sequence goes on from JAEHKV010000049.1 coordinate 10,334, forward strand.
TTATCAGGAAAATTTAGATTATATTCGCATATTGTATATGGTGGTGGCGAATCAGCAACGAGAATTCTATCTGCTTTCGCAATTTGCTTAGCAATAAAAATCAACGAAGGATACAAATAAAATTTTGATTTCCACAGTTTTGGCATAAACTGGTTTGTGACAAAGATCGTAGGTATACCACGTCTTTCAGCTAATACATTTGAACCTACATCACCATCATTAATTACAAGATCAAATTTTTCTTGATTATACAATTTTCTTTCTTCCTTTAGATAGTTTGCAATTTGTTTTACTAAAGGAGGATTTTTTGCTATTGGTATAAGCATGTTAAGCACTGAAAGCGATACACTGGGACCAACTTTGCCATCAATTGGTGTTGGCATCAAAATTTCATGAATCTGTTCTCTTTTTGTTGGAAATTTTTCTAATAGTTTTTCGTAGACATGATCCTTACTTGAAAAGTGAATTTCAAAATCATCTTTGATGTAATCTGGTAATGCATCATTTAATCGCATCATTCGAGAATAATGACCACTACCCCAAGGATAGATGAATTCGCCTATCTTAATCATATTTTCAAATCAACTTGTGCGGTTTAAATTCTCAATGATTTTCTTCAAGAGAATCAAGAATATCATGAACATTGTTTGGTCCTAAAGTGATTGAAACAACTTTTTTTGTCTTTAAGCTGTTTTCAGCAATTTTCTGAATTTCTTTTGGAGATTGGTGATTTGAGAATCTCATTTTACCCAATTTTTCAATTTTTGGAAGATATTTTTTTAATCCTATCTCTTTTGCACTAGTAAAGATATCATCATCTAAACCTGAAATAGGTGTTTTTGGCGCAAAGCCACTATCGAAAACCTCTTTGACAGATTTTTCTACAAAATCTAATGGAAAAATCAGGGGTGACAAGGCAAGTGAAATTCTCTTAATCTTATTCACTCTAGCAACATGGATCAAAATTTTAGTTATAGAATCAATCTGTGTTAAAAGACTCTTTGAACTTGAACCTTTTATTGGAATATGATAAAATTCTAATTCTAATTTGGGTTTAATTGTTCTAGGCAAAATTTGATTCAAAATTTTTATCAAGTTTAGTAGCTCTGATTTTTGTTTATAACATACAATAATTTTAACATCAAATCCCTGCTTGATAATTTCAAGACACGAAATAGCTGATAACTCATCATAAATTCCACAAACAACTTTTTCATTTTGAGAGTTATATGGTATACCCCCATGTCCTTCATCCATAAAAATAGAAACATAAGCATTGGATTTTGTGAGGAATGTGTACAACATTCTATCATGTTTTTCTTCAGTGCCAGGTTTAACACCTAGTTTAACAGTTTTATCAATAAGAGAAGACGTAGCAGAAAGTTCTACATCCTTTGCTAGATAACCAGATGAATCACCTTCAACTTTAACATAAAATTTTTCTCCTTTAAGAAGTAGATTGGAGCCGATCTTTGTAATCTCAGCAACGACTGTATTGAATTCATTTTTGATTTGTTTGGCTATTGCGACTCTTTTTATTCCAAATAGCAAGTTTATTGCCGAAGATGCAAAGACTGGGTCGTTCGCTTCAATTATAATTAGAGAATCATCACGAGAAATTTTTTGAAATTGTTGATTTTTTATTTTGAGTATTTTTTTAATATTTGATTCTAGCTGTTTGATTTTATTTCTCGTAAAAATAGAAGGAAATACAACAATAGATGCATTTTGACTCATTTTTTTTCATTATTCTAAGCTGTTTATAATTTAGAACAATTCCACTCTCCTCGTAATCATTATAAAACAACCAAAAGCAAATTTAATTATGGAAAAATTTACTCAAGCACAACTAGTTGGAATTAATCCACATGGTGGTAGGCTAGTAAATAGAATTATAAAAAAAGATCCTTCTGGTTTATTTTCAATTTCTATAAGTCAAGATTTAGCAAATGATGTAGAGAACATAGCTGATGGGATCTTTAGCCCACTTGAAGGATTTTTAGGACAAGACGACTTTGAACGTGTTATCTCCAAGGGTCGATTAGCTAATGAACTAGCTTGGACAATGCCTACAGTTTTAGATGTTGAGGAAGAAACTGCAAAAAAAATGAAACAAGCAGGAGACGTACTCTTAAAAAATCCAGATGGAACTGGCATAGCCATTCTTCATGTTGAGGAATCATTTACCTTTGACAAAGAAAAGATGGCACAAGGTGTCTATGGTACAACTGACGCCAAGCACCCAGGTGTAGCAAAAACGTACTCAATGAATGATTTTTTGATTGGAGGTAAGATAGATTTCATCCAGAGGCCTGATGATACAGAGATTCGAAAACATCGAATGACTCCTATTCAAACTAGAAAGGCTTTCCAAGATGCGGGATGGAAAACTATAGTAGCCTTTCAAACAAGAAATCCTCCACACGTCGCACATGAAATGCTTCAAAAAACTTCAATCACAACGAGAGATGGCGTGTTTGTAAATCCACTAATTGGAAAGAAAAAACCTGGAGATTTTGTTGATGATGTTATTGTAAAGTGTTACGAGACGTTAATTGAACAATACTATCCAAAAAACAGATGTCGTTTAGCAACTCTTCATACAGAAATGAAATATGCTGGACCCAAGGAGGCAATACACCATGCCATCATGAGACAAAACTATGGATGTACTCATATTATCATTGGTAGGGACCATGCTGGCGTTGGTAACTATTATGATCCATTCGCAGCCCACAAAATTTTTGATAACTATCCTGACTTGGAAATAACACCAGTGTTCTTTCCTGCATTCTTTTATTGTAAAAAATGCCTTACCTTTACAACTCAAAAAGCATGTCCACATGATATTCAATTAAGAGAACAGATCAGTGGAACAAAACTACGAGAGATGATTCAAGAAGGCAAAACCCCCTCGGAATACATAATGCGTCCTGAAGTTTCGAAAATTATTCTAAACTATGACAAGCCCTTTGTTGACTAAATCTCACACGTAACGGAACTGCTGCCACCAGTATCATACAAGCCAATCATGGCGGACATATCACATGGAGAGATGTATGGGAATTCAGTGATCATTCTTGGAGCCATCAAATCCTCAGGAGCTGAAGAATGCGCAAGACCTAGTGCATGTCCAATTTCGTGTCTCATAATTCCCAGAAATTGGTTATCAGTATAATCCTGCGTTTGGTATATCGTAATATCTGACTTTAGAATTTGGTTGTTTACTTCATCGACAATTGCAGTTGTCCAGCCAGAAAACCCATCTGGGTTGATAGAACTTTCTAGTTTAATGTTGATGTCTCCTATTCCACCTTCGGTTACTTCAAACTTTACAGGAATTGGAAATTGGGTTGGAGTTTCAGCAGCTGCTAACATTGCACCCGCCCAACCTGTATAATGTATTGATGTGGTGCCTTTGGGACCTTTGTGTAGAAGAGAGTTATCTATCTCCATTTCTTCTGTATCAAGGAAAGTTGATTTTGTCAATTCAAACCGTTCATCAGTGAGCGCCGGCCCCGAAACCGTTACACGTATCACACCCTCTTCTGGAATACGCCAAGCTATCCATGTATCAATTTCATCTCCTCTAAGATTTTGGATTACATAACCTGAGGGTTTGTCAACTGCTACTACTGCGTATTGTTGTCCAGCTAATTCAGCAAACATAACAGAATAAACTCCTGCAACTACTGCAATTGCAACCGCAGCCAAAATTGCTGTCTTGTAGTATTTTTTTACAGCAGCTTCTTTTTGTTTTTGTTCAATTTCAACTGTCTTTTCTAAGAACATTTTTTCTTGTTCTTGTTCAAGTGAAGTTTGCTTTTCTGTGTCATACTTTATTTTCATTTTATCACGAGCCTTCTGCATTTGATCTTTTTCAGTTTCTGTCATAGTAGTAAATTGCTCAAACATCATCTTCTCTTGTCGCAATTCTAACAATTCTTGGTTAAACTGTTGCACTTGTTGGTCTAGCTCTTCATAATCTCTAGATTTTTGTTCATATTGCTTTTTTAGCTCTTCATATTTCTGTATTGCAGTCTCTCCTGCAATAGAAATATTGCCACCTTTTTTGATAATCTCAATTGCTTTCGCGGCATCATGTAATTTTTGTTCTAGCTCTGAAAGCGAGTAAATTTGATCATCAGACTTGTCCTGGCTCATCTATTTTCCTCCAAAAGTCTAACTATCCCTAATAGTGGTATGCCCAACATTTTCATGAATTATCACACTGAGCATATAAAATATTAAACGGTTATGGTTTTTCATTACTGTATGAAAGTATGCATTATTGACGACAATCAAAGCATTACAGGCATGTTCTCCAAATTACTGAAAATGGAAGGGCATGAGGTTGTTGTTGCAAATGATGGACGATCAGGACTATCTTTACTAGAAAATGCCAAATTTGATGCCACGATTTTAGATATCTCAATGCCTGAATTTTCAGGAATTGATGTTGTTAATGCTCTAAATGAAAGTGGGAAAATCAAAGACCAAAGAATAGTCATTCTCACAGCATCATCTACAGACAATGCAGAGCTGGATAAATTAAAAGAAAAAGGTGTAAGACAGGTTCTAAAAAAACCGCTACAACTGGACTCTCTTGTCGCGACTCTAGAGACAGTTAGTAAATCTTAATTCACTGCGTTCGTTTAATTCCATTTCAGGCCTAAAGTAGTATGGACATTTCACAAAAAGAACGAGAGATTCGTAATCTCATCCACCACGAACTAAAAACTCCATTGGTACCAATCCTAGGTTACTGTGAGATGCTGTTGAATCCAAAGTTTGGAGCAATAAATTCAGATCAAAAAGAAGCTATAGAGGATATACATAGCAATGTAACTCAACTAAAAGACTTGCTCACCGAAATCTTAAACCAAGAAAAACAGTCAGGCGAACTATTTCAAATTCTTCCTAGAAGAGTGAAAACTCCATTGGTATCAGTCCTAGGTTATTGTGAGATGCTGTTGAATCCAAAGTTTGGATCATTGGATTCAGATCAAAAAGACGCTGTTAATGAAATTCAACAAAATTCAATTAAAGCAAACAGTTTAATCCATGATTTTCTGAACGCACAAGAATTAGAACGTGGTACAATGAAATATTTGCTTGAAAATATTGACGTTGATGATTTTATCAAACAAGAAATAGAAACTTTAGCCCTTTTGATGACCGCAAAGAAAATTGAATTTACGCAATCAATAGAATCTGGATTACAAATTAAAGCAGACAGATCCAAGCTTGAAGAGATTTTAACAAATTTAGTAGAAAATGCGGTAGCCTTTATACCTGAAACCGGCGGAAAAATTCAGATCATTGGAAAAACTCAGGATGGATTCGTTCAATTTTCTGTAGAGGATAATGGTGCTGGGATTCCTAAAGACTACATGGATAAGCTGTTCAAAAAATTCTATCAGATGGATACTTCCCATACGAGAAAACACAGCGGTAGCGGACTTGGTCTTACAATTTGTAAGGGGTATGTAGAAGGTATGGGTGGGAAAATTTCAGTAGAAAGTGAGGAAGGAAAAGGCACGACATTTTCTTTAACAGTTCCAAAAGCAGAATAACATTTGATACGAACTGTTAGGCGTAATTGCGCCCAAATTATTCCCCATAAAGGGAGTTGAATCCCTGTTGGCCCATTCCCTTTCTTGGGGTAAAAATAGGACGCACTACACATACAATCATAGTATAACTATGCAGAACTATGCAGTTTTTGAAAAAATTACAGAACTACTATAAAAGAACTATTATTTCAGAACAGAGTTCGCATTTGAAAATAGTTCTCTTAAGCAAGTTGTACGTATAATATGATATGTCTGAAACTCAAAAATTAAAAAGAAAATTATCTCAACAGACCCAAGAGTCATTGATTAGCTCAGAACAAAATCTGGTAAATTCTCAAAGCGTGTTTAAATCAAAAAGCAAGAAAGGTGGGCCTTACAGTAAAAAAGATAGGGATTTACGAATAGATCAGGTATGCAAATTGCACTTTGAATATGGTTATTCAGCTAAAAAGATCTCAGAGTTGATGGAAGTTAATCGGAACACCGTCAATGATGACATTAAACAATTGTATTCAACCTTAGAAAATAATTGGGAAAAATCTTCAGCATCATCGTTGCTGCAAAGTCATGTTGCATCAATAATAGCGCAAAAAAGTAGACTCAGAGAAGAATTGGATAATACAGAAAAGCTTTCAGAAAAACTAGCAATTGAAAAAATAATTCTACAAGTGGAATCTAAAATCAATCAATTTCAGTTAAGACGAGGCAAGTTTGGAGTTTACAAGGCCCTATGAGGGTATGGAACTACCAAAAACACAATAAAAATTAGAGATTTCTTTTAAAATCAGTTAACTTGGTGGAATACATGAAAAAAATTCTAGATGGAATGATTGAAACCATGAATTCCGTCGGCCCACCTAGAATGACAGCATTAAACGAGCTTCACGAGGCTGAAACAGAGGGCCCATTCAGCATTTTGATTGGTACCATTCTTTCGGCAAGAACAAAGGACGAAAACACCACCAAAGTTGTAAAAAAATTATTTTCAAGATACAAAACACCAAAGGCACTAGCAAAGGCAAAGGTTCGCGATGTAGAGAAGCTAATAAAATCAATTGGATTCTATCACGTCAAAACCAAAAGAATAATCCAAGTTGCCAGCATAATTGATTCACAATACAAAGGAAAGGTTCCAGAAAATTTTGAAAAACTGATCGAGCTTCCAGGCGTTGGAAGAAAGACCGCAAACTGTGTTCTGGTGTATGCGTTTGACACACCTGCCATACCAGTAGATACTCACGTTCACAGAATTTCAAACAGATTGGGTCTTGTAGATACTAAAATGCCTGAAGAGACTGAAATGGAACTAAGAAAAAAAATCCCAAAAAAATATTGGCTTCAAATTAATGATACGTTTGTAATGTATGGCCAAAACATCTGTAAACCAATTTCACCCATGTGTGATATTTGTAAGATTAAAACAAAATGTAATTACTACAAATCTAAGAACGCTTCTTAGTCAAAAATAAAATTCCTACAATTGCAGCAACTACTGCGGTAACATAGAATGGAAATAGATGATAGATGCTTTCACCAGGATCACCAGAAAGAAATTCCATTTTTAGACTTCCAGTGTTGACTGCAGGTGGATCAGTGGAAGACTCCATCCCATGAACAGAATAGGAATCAATAGCAAACACTCCGATGTCTAGATTTGAAACAACGATTCTAAGTCCATTGTTAACTGTCATCCCTGCTCGGTCTGTATAGGATACAGTTAGTTTAGCGTCTGGAGTCCATCCCCTATCCAGCATATCATGAATTACAACATAGCCCACATCAGGCAACTGAGCCGCTATCCAAAATTTATGATCAGGGGGGCTTCCCATGCCTATCTCCAAGAATGTCTCAGGGCCTGATACATCGTAGAAGCGTACTACAGCGTTACCATCTGGGTTTGCATACATTAAATCATTGTTCAAAGTCACCTGCCAACTAATTTCGTGTATGTCTCCAAGCTCCATTATTACAGTATCACGTGCAACTCTGTTAAAGTCATAGTACGGAACTTCTTCGTTGTAAACAATTAGTGATGGGTTTGCAGTTTCTTGAGCAAATGCTGGATTGAATAGAAGCATCGTTGCAAACAAGATAACGACAAAGTACTTCATCGTTTTTTCTGATTTGGGCGCGAATAAATATCTAGTCAGTCTTTGGAATGATTCTCAAGTAAGATTCTAAAAATAAAAAAAATTAATCAGAACTTACTGTAACCAAGTTACTGATTGTTCTGTACTTTACTTTGAGATGAACGTCTTCCATTGCAAATGCCTGTGGGATAAAGTCATCTGTTGACTCTAGTGTGATGTTCCAGTTAGTGCTGACTTGGTCTACTGAAGTGATTGAGAATCTCTCCAGTGGGCTGTCTGCTCCAGAATACTTTACTCTGTAAATGATTCCATTGTGTTCAATGCTCTCTATACCACCTCGTTTGTTCAAGGTTGAATCCTTCACTGCACACTCTTCAGTTGCGCCAATGAAACAGAATCCACCGTTGCCTATTACTCTGAATCTCAAGTCTCCGTGTGCTGAGTCAGATGCATATAGTAATCCTGGCTCTGCTACTATGTTACCTGCCTCGTCAGTGAGTGCTTGTATGCTTTGCATCTCAGATAGTGATACTAGCTGTGTCTTCATGAATGAGTTCACATATGCCTTCTCTGTAGTTACTGATGTATCATAGAGGTCAAGTTTTGCTTGAACAGTATAGATCATGTGCTTTCCCTCCCTTGGGATGCTCCATTCTAGTGGTACAGCAGTTTCACCAGATTCTAAGAATGATGAGGTACTTGAAACTACCTTTCCGTTAACTAATAGTGAAACTATTCCAAATGCTGCTTCTGGGGAGTCATTAATTACATAGGCTGATGGTCTCATGATGCTGCCTTCTGGTTTGCTTGTTGGAATATCTAACTCAATTGATGCGTCTACATCATAGTCTGGTTTTACACCCATGGTGTAGTGTTGTGATTCTCCATCGTCCAAGTTCTCATCCATTATATGTATCCAGTATTCAATGCCTGGTGCAACCATGAACATTGGTGGGATTGATGCTGATACCTTTACTGCGGTGTCTACTCCCTCTATTGGAGTGATGTCCATCAAGAATGCAATGTAATCATCTGCTGGCTGTCCTGCGATTATATATCGTAATTCTGCTCTTTGTAGTGGTACTTGGCTGTTTACAATTGCTGAAACCGTTAGTTCCTGTTCATCTAGGTAATCAATTTCTGGTGATATAGCACTTTGTGCTGTTCCGTTGTCGATTTGGATTTTAACATCAAAGACTCTTGGTGCTGCAAAGTTTATTCCTTCAAACTCTTCTGGCTGTTCAGTAAATTGAATGACTCCTTGACACTCGGTCATTTGTACTGCAGCGTTTACAGAGTTTATCCTGGCACCAGCCTCTGCTCTAGCCTGAACCAACATGTATGTCTCTTTTGGATCGAGTGGTGCCAAGAAGAGATACTTGTCTACAGTTGTAAACTCGTTCTTCTCTGCAAATGGTTGTTCAGTTGCAAGTACTGCTTCTATTGTACCAGACTTTGTGGTTTGAAGTAAAACTGTAGGTACTGTAGCATCATCATTTGCAACTAGGATTGTTGCCATGTTTTCAGAACATACATCATATGTTATTTCGTGAATCCTTAGTGGTATCATTAGGATTACACCCATTCCACTTGCACCAGATGCTCCTGTACCTGCGCCTGTACTACCACCACCTGCTCCGGCGCCGATGATATCTGTAGTGGTAGTCGTGGTTGATCTCTTTCCAGTACCAAATGTTGTAAAGTGAGTAGTCCATACAATAAGGTCTGTTCCATCATCAAATAGACACTCGCCTGATCCACCAAGCTGTGATTTTACGGTATTAAGATCATCTGCAGTACATGTTGTTGTGATGAAAGTGGTAGAATCACCTCTACTGAAGAATAATTCAAATCCTTGTGTACCTCCAGCACTAGTAAATTCAAGTCTTACTGGCTCATCAAATGTTACCTCTTCACCAGCTACACCAATTTCAAATGCCGTAACATCGCTGAATGTTGTGGTTGTAGTTGTGGTTGTGAATGGGGTTTCGCTAGTTTCTGCTGAATCTAATGAAACCGTAGTAATCTCTGGTAGAGTTAATACACCATTCCAGTCTGTTGGACCGGTCATTGTTGTACTATCTGCAAATTGTACTTGAACATCAGTGACTGTAGCGCTTCCCCCGATATCTGCATCTACTGTAAGTCCATTCGTAATTGTAACATCACTGCCACTTTGAATTTCTGAATAGTCAATAGAGATGCCAGTCACACCACTAGTAATTACGACATTAGTCAAGGCAGCATCACTACTTACAATTACAAACTGTGTATTACTCTCTTCAGCGGTAATTTGTGTGGCTGCGTTACTTACTAGTTCTTGGTTTGGAGCAAGGTTTGCTGCTGTAGTGATAACATCTGAAATTGTGATAGACTCGGTTGTTAGTGCAACAGTAAGTTGAAGAATTATTCGAGTAATTACTGGTGCATCAGAAAGTGCTAGTGTCTCTGCATTAAGGGATATGTTTATCATAGCCAAAGTGCCTACTGCTGCATCAGAAAGTGATACTGTCTCTGTGTTAAGGGATACCTGTAAGCCAGCTAGTGTACCTACTGCTGCATCAGAAAGTGCTACTGTCTCATCATTAAGGGATACCTTCTTGCCAGCTAGTGTACCTACTGATCCATCAGATAGTGATACTGTCTCATCTGATAATGAAACTGTTTTAACAGAAAGGGTACCTACTGCTGCATCAGAAAGTGATACTGTCTCTGTGTTAAGGGATACCTGTAAGCCGGCTAGTGTACCTATTACTCCATCACTAAGTGAAACTGTCTCATCTGATAATGTAACAAATCTATCAGCTACTGCACCTACTGCTCCATCAGAAAGTGATACTGTCTCATCATTAAGGGATACCTTCTTGCCAGCTAGTGTACCTACTGCTGCATCAGAAAGTGATACTGTCTCATCATTAAGGGATACCTTCTTGCCAGCTAGTGTACCTACTGCTGCATCAGAAAGTGATACTGTCTCTGTGTTAAGGGATA
>JAEHKV010000050.1 GCA_016838845.1 Nitrosopumilales archaeon
ATGTATTTTGATAAGGGAGAGGAAGACTTGACTGAGTTTGATCCTGATTATTGTATCATTCATCTTGATCAAGATATTGCACCAGGCGGTTATGCTTGGGTTTTTCCAAAAGGAGACAACAAAGTCAACATAGGTTTAGGAGTAGAAAAATCCATTTTAGAAAAACGAAATAAAAGACTAGGTAAAAATGATAATGTTTCTACTCTCATAAATGAATATGTAGAAAGAAATCGAGCTATAAAAAATCCAAGGCTTTCACAAGACCCTGAAGACAAAAACAATGCAACTGGCAATTTCCAAGTATCTGTACGAAGACAAAATGACTGTATGGTCGCAAATGGTTACATTATAGTTGGTGATTCTGCATGGATGCCAAAACCGCTTGATGCTGGAGGTATTGGTCCAGCACTTGTTGCAGGAACAATAATTGGAAAATGCGCAGTAGATGCAATACAATCTGGGGATGTGACGGAAAAAGGATTGTGGAAATATAATAAAGAATTCATAAATGAATATGGATACAAAACTGCAGGTCTTGAATTATTCCGAAGTTTGATTCAAACACTTACTAATGAGCAAATCAGTTATGGCATGAAACATTTTTTGGGTAACCTAGATGTTGAAGCAATTTCAAAAGGAGAACATCCTGACTTTGGTGGCCTTGGAAAATTGGGAATGATTATTCGTGGAGCACTTAACAAAAAACTTGCAAATGGACTCAGGTATACAACTCAACAAAACAAATGGCTTACTGACCATTATTACAATTATCCTGAAACACCAGAAGGGTTTTACGAGTGGAGTAAACAATTACGCAAAGTACTAGACGAGTCTAATGCTAAATTGATTGCCTTCCAAAACTAAGACTTTTTAAAATCTAAGAATTGTAATTCAGAGTTTAGAAAAAAAATAACCGAAGTGAACCGTTAGGAACACTTGGGGCACGTGTAAAAAAATGTGCATTGCAGATAGGACTGGCTGGAATCGCACAAAAAAGCAGTCACTTCGGTCATACTGTGTCTATAGAAGACAAATTATATGTACAAATTTGTGGACTGAATTATTCTCGAATTAGTACCGAGTCAATGAATTGTGAGTAATTTTTGTAGTCAGATTTTTAGTAAATTGAGGACTAAAAGGGACGACACATCTAATTTTCACCCATGCGATGAAATTCTCCACTTTTGATTTTATTAAAATCATCAATTATTTCTTTTTCTGTTTTTTCTGATTCAATATTTTTTGCGATCTCTAACTGACATGAAAGCAATTCGTTTTTTGTGTGATCGTCTAATGATTTTTTACAGTTACTACAGATCGTATTTTTATTCATGATTTGTATATTGTTTCCCAGAAAATAAGCTATTCTTTATACAATCTTGCTGAAATTAAGTTGATAAGCAATAGTTAATTCATTACATAGTGTCATATAGTAATGGCAAAATTTGATGAATTACAAAAGGAACTTCTCGATATTTTCTATGATATGCCTGAAGGTAATACTTTGACAGATAAAGATAAGCAGCAAATTGCGGATATTATTAAAAAAGCGATTACTGATTTAAAATAGAATTCTTAAGTAAGAACCAATGTTTTCCCATTTATTGACTAAAAGAATAGTGTCCTCTAGGCTCCCCAACCAAATAAATTAATTATAGACACATTCACTTGTTTTTCTATGAAATTTTCTCTCTCAAAATTTGTATGGTTTGATGGCAAGTTTGTTCTTCTTGAAAAAGCAAAGGTTCCAGTAACGACTCATGCAATTCAGTATGGAACAACAATTTTTGAAGGAATTCGTGGCTATTGGGATTCAAAAAATCTGTATATTTTCAGATTAGATGATCATATCAAACGGTTTAGAAAGTCTGGGAAATTCTATTCTATATCACTTAATTTTACTAATGCTCAAATTAAAGAGGCCGTCATAGGCCTATGCAAAAAAAACAAGCTGAAACGATCATGTTATCTTAGACCGTTTTATTTTGTTGGAGATTATGGGATTAATCTTCACGTTACGAAAAAAGCACCAACTCGTGTTGTTATCTATTCATTTCCGTTTGGTGATTTGTTTAACAAAAATGGAATTAAGGCCTGTGTTACATCATGGAGAAAATTTAGTGATGCTTCAACACCTACACAAGCAAAAATGGGTGGAAATTATCTGAATTCCATAATTGCCACTCAAGAATGCAAACGGAAAGGATTTGATGAAGCCATTCTCTTGGATCTAAAGGGTAATGTAAGTGAGGCTCCTGGAGAAAATGTCTTTTTGATTAAAGGTGATAAAGTAATCACACCTACCTTAAGTTCCTCTGCTTTGGAGGGAATCACCAGAGATTCTATTTTCAAATTAGCGCAAGATTTAGGCTATAAGATTGCAATTAGAAAAATTCCTAAAAGTGAACTCTATGAAGCAGATGAAATGTTCCTTTCCGGAACTGCGGCTGAAATTACTCCTATCATACAAATTGATAAGAAAAAAATTGGCACCGGAAAATTAGGAAAGGTGACCAAGAATTTAATGTCAGCGTATTCTGAAGTGGTAATGAATAAAAACAAAAAATATTCTCATTGGTTAACAGAGGCATATTAGAATGAAAGTTGCACAAATTGGAACTGGAGGTTGGGGTAAAAATCATGCTCGAGTATTATCAGAATTAAAAGTCCTATCAGCTGTTTGTGATGTAGATAAAGAAAGGAGTAAAGAATTTGGAAAAAAATACTCAGTAAACCACTATGAGTCTTTAGATTCTTTATTAGAATCAGAAGAATTTGACGTAGCATTTGTTTGCACTCCAACATCAACACATTCTAGTATTGCATCACAACTAATCCAAGCACACAAACATGTTTTTGTTGAAAAACCAATGACTTATCTTTCGGAAGAAGGTGAAGATCTGCTTGAGCTTGCGAAAAAAAATAAAGTAATTCTTTCATGTGGATATATTGAAAGATTCAATCCTGCGGTTGCTATTGTGAAAGATTTTGTAAAGTCAAAAAAGTATGGTGAACTTGTAATGTTGGAATTTCATCGTGAAAATAGAATGCCACTTCACATTAAAGATGTAGGCATAATCTATGATACTTCGGTTCATGACATAGATACTGCAATGTGGCTTTTTGATGATACGCCTGAGGTCGTCTTTGCGCGATCAGGAAAAATAAATCATGAACATGAGGATTTTGCAACAATAATGCTTGGTTTCAAAGATAACAAAGTAGCAATGATTTCATCAAACTGGGTTACGCCAACCAAAGTTCGAACTTTTAATGCTGTATGTACGGATGGAATAATCTCATCTGACTTTATTTCACAGGATGTTACAGTTCAAACAGAGGAAGGTCCCAAAAAGCAAGAACATGAAAAACAGGAACCCCTTTTGGTTGAAATCAAGAATTTTCTGGGAGCAATTGAAGGAAAAAACGAACTTAATGTTAAACCGAGACATGCAGTCAATGTTACAAAGATAGCAGAAGCGGCACTTTTATCAAGTCAAAAAGGAGCTCCAATTTATCTGGATTTAAAATGAACAAAAAAATGATGGACATGCTTGTATGTCCAATCGACAAGCATTTTCCTCTTG
>JAEHKV010000051.1 GCA_016838845.1 Nitrosopumilales archaeon
TACTAAGGATGTTCTGCTACCCAGTCAACAATTTTCATGATGTCGCCAATGTATTCTGGCTTGTCGCCTTCGACATGAACATATAGCAGATGATTATTTCTCATTGGAACTGTAACTCGCTTCAACTTTTCATAGCCTACTATGGAATATTTCCCCTTTCCAATCTTTGCGGTAATATTATCCCGTTTCTTCCAATTTTCTAAGGCCATCTTTAACGAAGCTTTTGTGTCCTCAAGTGAAATGAGGCTTTGAATATCATTTCGACGCGAGTTCCAAAGTATTTTTCCGTCACTGTCACATATGCAAGCATATCTAATGTTCTTGTTTGCTTCCAAAATCATACTTACTAATCTTCCTTCAGGATCCACTTCTTGTGCCATAGCAAATTGTTACCCTGTTAACTGATAATTAAATCTGATCTTAATCCTGAAAATTCTTAATTCTTAGAATATTGTAAATCAATAATAGTAACTTGACCCATCAGGAAGATATGGGTAATATGGTAGAAGGAAACGTATATCGTTGCGAGGAATGTAGCCTTGAACTTAAAGTCACAAAGCCGTGTGACGAGGAAGACTGTGACCTAATTTGTTGTGAAAAACAAATGAAAAAAACTTGATCATAGAAAAAAACCTAACAACATTTGATACGAACTGTTAATCCTGAAAATTCTTAATTTTTACATTTGATACATAAGTGAATAAAACTAGCAAAAATGGTTTGGGAATGGGACATTAGGTACTAGCCTTATTTATTCACAAATATGGTTAGCATAGCTTACAACATAAGAAGACTGGATCAATTGCTTCAAAATTGGATCCAAAAAGGATCATATAATACGTAAATTTACGTTTTTGCCAAAAATCCTAGCAATCCAACAACTGCAAGAACTATTGCAAAAGCTACTCCTATAGTGAAAATTATAGTACCGCCCTTTCCACCAGATGACGCTCCGTACTTCATTCTTAATTCCTAGTTTAATTTTTTATTCCCTTGCATCTAAACAGCTACCACTTTTACAATCAGGACAGATCTCTTCGGTTGATGTACTATTACAACCACATGGGCAAGAGCAAGGCATCATTACTAATCTTGTATTTTTCTCCTACATACTTGTTTCTTTTTTTATATTTGATACGAACTAAATTATTAGAAAAACACAGATCTGTTATATCTCTAAAAGACCTATTAGAATATATGAAAATACATTGTGAATGTGGAATTTGTGGTCATACCATTGATCAAGAATGCATAATAAATGACTGCGATTGCTGTGTAAATTTTCACACGCGTTCTGGGTAAATCTAGAATCAATTATGAGAAATACTAAAAAGCAATAAGAAACCATTTAACTAGATTTGAAAGGCTCCAAAATTGTTTGGACTATAGCATTTTCATTCATTCTCCTATTTTCAGTAAATTCGGGTTCAGTTTATGCCCAAAGCTCATCCGATTCTATTGATGTGTCTGAATGGACAGCATATACTGGAGAAAGCATTCTAACGGATCCAATTGCTCAAAGGATTCTTGAAAATATTGAGATCTCAAAACAAAGAATTGCAGATCTTCAAAATCCACAAAGAATAATGACCGAACACCAGAAATTCATTGAGGAGCAAAGAAAGATTGTACAACAACAACTCCAAGTAGAACTAGATAGAATGAACAAAAGCTATGCTGATAAAACTCCCCGTGCAGCTTTTGCAAAAATGGTAGCAAAATATCCTGCACAATATCATGATTATCTCTGGGATCTCTTTGATTATTTTTACTCCAAGGTGACAACTGCAAGAGAATATCGTGACAATTTTTTAGCCTATGGCGGTTCATACCTTGAAGCTCAACAGATCTTCATTGAATATGCTACCATTACAAAAGCTGAAAGAATTCAGTTTGCCCATGAAACGGCTCTAAAATACGGGCTGATTAACAAAGTTTCAAACATTGATCATTTCAATGCATTACCAACCCAGACAAAACAAGCTTTTGTCTCATATATGGATTCCAAAGGGTTAGGTGAATTTGCTTTGAATCCCCTATATGACTTGGGGTCTATAACTGATGTAGTAACTCAAGAACAAAAATCTGAGATAATAACAATTGATTATTCTGAGGATGCAAATGGTTTAGAGCAAATCTTTGAAATCAATTCTGAAGAAAATGATCTTGTTCAGCTTACCGTCGAAGAACCTGTCTCCCTAACGGTGAAGGAATTTAATGGCTATAATTACGGCACACAATACTCGAAACTAATGAACGATGTTTCAGAATTTACTGTGTCTGCTTGGGTAAAACCAGATTATAGTTCTGGCTCATCTGAATTTACTGTTCTAAGTAAGGAGAATGCATTCAAGCTATCAATTAACAACATCATAACGCCAGAAAATATTGTAAAATTTTCTGTTTTTAATGGCTTCAAGTGGACAACAATAGAATCCTATTCCATTGTTGGAGAGGATTGGACGCATATCGCAGCCAAACTTGATGGACAAACCATTAGTCTTTACCTAGATGGAAACTTGCAGGCCACAAAACAGATCGAGAAAATTCCAATCTTGAACTCTTATGGATATGTAGAACTTGGTCCAGTTGATGGAATTTCTTCTGATTCTCCCGTTTTTTTTGGAGCACAACAAACATCAAGAAATGACAGTGTGTCAACTTTTGGATTCTTTTCTGGACAAATAGATGAGATTGTTATTGACAATCGTAGCTTTAATGATTATGAAATTGTAGAACTTTGTCAAGAAAGCCTCTACTTTTCAGCATAAGCTATCTGAAAATTCTTAGACTCGAATTATTTTATTCTGTATCGGAGTATCGCTAAAACTGAATCATGAATTTTCAGTTTTTCAATAATTTTAGGCGAAGCTGCAAACTCTATCTTACATGAGGTATTTTTTGCAATCTCTAGCATTTTCATTATTTTGGTAAATTGGGAATTGATGTGATAGTCTGCAGAAACAATTAACGTATCTACGGCTCCACTTTCAAGTGCCTTGTAAATAACATCATTTCTTTTGGCAGTTAATCCATTTTTGACTAGCTCCTCGTATTGTGCAATGATTCCAGTAACATGTTTTCTTCTATGAATATACAAATGATGGATTATTTTCTTGTAAACATCATTGATTCCAGTAGAAAAGTTCAAGTTTTGTACAAATCGACATTTTTTTGCTAATTCTGAATCAAGCACATCATAAAATTCTGTTTTTGCAGGACCATCTCCGCCTAAAAGTATCAGCTCAGAATTTGAATCCAAATTTCTGACTTTGTTTGCAACTTTTTTAAAGAAAACATGAATTTTTGTTTGTCTTGCCCTCAGGAATCTGCCCTGACTCTGTCCACCTTTTCGGTGTCTCCCCCGTAAGTCAATTCGAAGTCTAGCTTCTTGGATTATCTTACTTCCATGAAATTTCTGTATTCTTGCAGATTTTTGATCAAGCGTTACTAACAATACATCATAATTGGTTTTGAGAATGTCACGAAATGGCTTGATGTATGGTTTTTTGCTTACCATATACACATAAGGCAGTTTTTTTGAAGTTCCAATTTCTTTGGTGTGTACTTTGCCGTTCTTTACCCATCCAAAAATACATAGAGTTTTTGTAAACTTGCCTACAGAAGAGGGATTCTCTTTGAGTTTTGTGATTCTTTTTTCAATTTCTGATTCTATTTTTTCAAATGGCTCCTTTCTCTTTGTGTCCTGTAGTAAAGATATGGTTTGTTGTCCCTTGCCGTATGGATAATAGACTGATACACATGCAGCATCAATCTGTTTTACTTCATAAAGAAACTGATTTAATGATAACCATTCTGCTGAGGAGATCTCTGGATTGTTTTTCACAAGTACTCAAAACAAAAACGTATTAAAAAACCATTAACGAAAATTTTGTAAATGGTGGATGAAGAGATTGAAAAAATAAAGGAGAAAAAATTAGCTGAAATGATAAAAAAACAGCAAGAGCAACAAATTCAACATGAAACCGGTGTAATTGAGCTAAATTCTGGAAACTTTGAGAAAACAATATCCTCTCAAACTCCAACTCTGGTAGATTTTTGGGCAGAGTGGTGCGGTCCGTGCAGAACCATGCTTCCAGTCTTTACTAGACTTTCTAAAAAATTTAAAAAAATTCGATTTGCTAGACTAAACATTGACCAAAATCAAGACATTGCAACAAAGCTAGGCATTCAATCAATTCCAATCTTTATCATGTTCAAAACTGGTATACCAGTTGACAAAGTTGTTGGTGCAGTAGGTGAACCAGGCATTAATTTGATTGCACAAAAACATTCCCAAGGGTAAATGACCACTACTTTGGGATCATACTTTTCTGACTAAATTAAATCGAGATTTTTCAGGATCAATGTCTTCATGCATGTCAACGTTGCTGATTATCTTTACTTTGAAATCTAACCACCTTTTGTGCATGTTTCTATATTGTAATTTGTCTTCGGGATTAATTACCTCTTCATCCTTACCAAACAATTCAAAATTTACTATGTATTTTCTTGAAACCCGAAATAATTCATTGATTGCATTTGGCATATCTTTGTCATCAATGTAATTCAAAATCTTGTGAGTAAAAACCAGATCAAATGAAGAATCATCATATGGTAATTCAATAACAGAACCTTTTTTGAACTTGAATGAACCAAGTTTTAGTTGTGCTTTTTTTAACGCATCATCATTGAGATCAATTCCATGAACATCAAAATTCTCAGGAAACTCTCTCAAATCATTTCCTGTGCTACAGCCCACTTGGAGAACATTTTCAGCCTTTAGTGAGAAGGTTAAGTCCCGGATAAATTTCGATAACTCTTTGTTGTAATCAGAATCATTGTTATCTACCATGATTCTCTAATTCCTAGCTAACTTTTTCATTCCAGCTAATGGACCATCTTCTAATGACATAAACAGCTGAGCCCAGAGTAACAATTGTTAATGTGATGTGAAAGTATAGCTTGGCAGAATCCCAAGCACCAATTTCATTATTCCAAGTAAAATGGTCCATGCCAAAAAGTGCATAATTCAGTAGAAGAGTAGCTATAGCAAAAACAACTCCAAAAATCAAAAGCCAAAACCGAAGTTTTTGGATTCTATAGCTTGCATACAAGTCTAGGAATGGAATTAATACGAATACCATCTGCCAATTCACATTTACAGGCTTTTTCTCTACCATGATTCTCTAAATCTCAGTATGCTAGGTAAAATACGTAGCTAATCTTTTCTCACCATTCTGAAAATTCTTAATTCCTAGTAAAGCTTCATTATTGTATAATGGCTCCAGGTGTATGTCCTAACTGTGGGACAAGTAAGTGGCTTGCATCAGAAACTTCTAATTATTTAGCTAAAGCCACAAAACATGAACATGATGAAAAATACGACGTTGATCTCAAAGACGGATTATTCGTAAGGTCATTTGTTTGTAAAAATTGTTCAAATGTAGTTTTGATTAAAGAAACATACGATACTGAGTTAAAATAAAATCATGAATTGATTGAATCCTGAAAATTCTTAAAATTACATTTGATACGAACTGTTAATGAAAAATTAATTTGATTTTAATTCCTTAATGTGAGTTGAATCTTGTTTTACAGCTTCCATTACTCTCTTGTTGATCTCATCCTTTCCATTCTGTGAAATTTCTTTTTGTTTCATTTTTATCATTTGATAGTAAAAGAATAAAGCTGGCAAAAATACCATAAAGGGTTTTAGGGCACAGGTGCCATGCTTTATCCTATAATTATAGTATAATACAGCTTAAAACATAAGAAGGCTGGAAAAACTGACTCAAAATTGGATCCAAAAAGGATCATATAATACGTAAATTTTCATTTGATACGAACTATTTAATCCTGAAAATTCTTAATTCTTAGTTTAGATAAGATAATTGAATGAGAAAGATTCCACGTCCATTCAAAATGCCTTTTGGTAATGGGATGGTAGTAAAAGAGGCGTCCATTACTTCGCAATTTCACGAACCAACTGTTCAGCTTTTACAGTTTGATAATGGTAACAGAGCGATTAGGTTCTGTTCCTACAACAAAGGAAGATTTAGTCGAGCTCCTTTGATGATAGATGAAAAGGATTTGCGAAAATTGGGAACTGCGATTAAGAAGGAAAAGGAAATCTCCAAGTTCATTTCGAGGCTATCGTAATCCTGAAAATTCTTAATTAGATTTTACTTGCATTCGTTTACCTGCTCTTTAGATAATGTCATGATCATTCTCAGAGGATTTACCAAATCGTCGATTATTTCATAAAGTATGCCTTCACCATTCTCCAGCTCGATGACCAATTTGTCCCCTAATTTGATAGTCAACAAATTATGTTTACCGGCGGTTTTTAGCTGTTCAACTCCCTCAGGTAGTATCTCAAACATTTTGAGTAGCTTTGTGTCTTTTCTTAAAGGTGTCATCATTACATAGCCTTTTTCTTTAATCATTTCTAGAGCTTGCTGTACTGCAGGTATTGGTTCTTCAAGATACATTGCGCACTCGGCATCAGAGAATGGCTTGATTCGTAACAGCTTCAATAGATTTTTCCATAAAGGAGACTCGATGTACCAGAAAGTATTGATTCCAGCCTTTGTTATTTTAAACAAACCTTCCTGATTTTTGGAAAGAAGGTTTTTTTCTTGTAGTGTGGTAAACTTGTCTGCAAGTTCCCAAATATCTGGTGTGAAAACATCTGGCTTGATAATCATTTCAGGACTAATGCCATTTTTTGATTTTTTAGCCTGGTATAAAATTTCTAAATCTATGTAATCAAAATCTGACAATTATTATCAATCCCATCGTCATTCTTTATAGAATTTCATGCCTCTTTTAAAACCAAAATGTCGCCGTCTTTTACGTTATAATTCACCAATGCTCGATCTGGTTCGAAACCAATCTCAGGTGATGTTTGTTTGTATAAAGTAAATTTACTATCTTTTGGTAATCGAAAATGTACCTTTAACGCAAGTATAACGTCTTTTACACGAGTTGATTTCTGGAAGGTCGTTTCCCAATCTCCCTTCGTTGTTTTTAAGTTCACAGTGACCTGGTTTACCATTAAAAAAAATATACCAGATCTATTTACTTAAATCGGATCATTTGTTCTGAAAATTCTTAGATTTGATTATTCTAATTTTTCAAAGGAATTTTCGTAACTATTTGGGTTTGATTTGAGTTGGTCTTCCACAATTGCTTTTGAAAATTTGTGTACTGTCATCAAATGTTTTGGAATATCATCACATTTTCTTTTACAGGTTCTGCACATGTATTTCATATCTTATTCTAGTGCTTTCCCTTTTTACTCTATATAAAAAGGCAATACCAATTTTTAGGCATGAAAATTTTTAATTCTTAGTTTAGGCCTTTGCGACCTTCATTAAATCCCGCATGTGAACTTCCATTCCAAAACGATCCTCATTCTTTTTCATGTATCGGAATATTGAGAGAAGAGATGGGAACTGTTTCATTACACTGAATTCCCCCTTCATCTTATTTCGAATAAAACTGAAAACCTTTTGGTAGACTTCGAAATATTTCAAAACCTCCTTTCGATATCTTTCCTTGTTGTCGATATTCTTTACAAAAATATCTGCACACACCATACTTGGAATGATTCCTTCTCCCAACAGTGGAAATACCGTTCCAATTGATTCCCCTACACCAATCACCTTTCCATGGTAGAACGGATCACATCTGTCTGGCGTAGCTAATCGAATTGGTCTTCCTACTGTTTTGGTTACCTTTCCTCCATATTTTTTGAAAAACTTGTCCGTCTCCACAACGTGTTGCTTCTTGTAATCTCCTGCACCAATGTGAGCGAGTTTTTTCCCGAGTGGAAAATACCACAGATATCCGGTCATTCCAGGGAATGGCTTGACGTAAAAGTCATCAAAGGGAACCTTATCCTCGTATTCGATCTTGTATTGGTACGTTGGTAAGTAGAAATCCCTTTCTGGTTTTGGTAGATAATCCCTGTAGAATCCTGTTGCGTCTATAATCATGTCAAAATCTGCTTCTAGTTGTTCGAGCTTTGGTGATACTCCAAAATTTACCTTGCAGCCCTTTGACATTTCATGGATTAGTCCAATCTTATCATATGTGCATAATCCCTTTAGCTTGATGTTGAATTGTTTCATGTTGTTCATGTCGATGTATAGGTTTTTTCCGTCATGGATTACGAAATCCTCAAAGTTGATGTTTGCTTTATGACACAGCTCGGACATTGTATTTTTAGAGGCACCCCAAGCGCAGATGGAATCATGCTTTTCTTCAGTCATTCGTTCGAATCCGATGACCTCGTGCTCGTTTTTTAGCCTCGATAATAGGTAACCGCCAGCAACACCCACGCCACAAATAGCTATTTTCAATTAATTTCACGTCTGGACTGACCTAATAAATAGAATTTCCTAGATTTTTTCTGTTTACTTTACAAGAATTTCGATTGGTTTTTCAATCTTTTTTTGTTCTTTCTGTCTTTTTTGTAACATTTCTAGAATCATTGCATATTCGATCTCGGTACACATGTAATACCAATAGCTTTTAAAATATAAAAAGAATCTCGCCGTTGATGTTAAGAGATTCGTCTATTCGTAAATCATTAGACGAATACATTAAGCGTAGGATTCAAGAGATTCCAATTGAAATTAAACAAACCTTTCTAAAAACAAAACAAGTTTGGAAATGTGAGAATGAACTTGATTTTTTGTATGGTTATTACGTAGGAAAAATCGAGGAAGCAGCCCTTCATTACTTACTAAAGGCCACCAGAGCTTCTGCGGGGGGTTATGTAGATTCATTTGAAATTAGAGGAATAATTGAAATGCACAGAAACGACCTCAGAGATGCAATTAAGCAGTCAACATTATAGATTTACCCAGAACGTTTCTGAAAATTCTTAAAATTACATTTGATACGAACTGTTAATCCTGAAAATTCTTAATTCTTAGTTTGATCTA
>JAEHKV010000052.1 GCA_016838845.1 Nitrosopumilales archaeon
GTTTGAGATAGAGAATCTTTTTCTAATTCAAAAATAAACAAATTTCATGGGAGAGTTGTTTACTATGGTAGTTGGTGGTTTCAAAGAAGATGAATGGAAAATAACTAAAGGACCACCTGTAATCTTAGAATCTTTGAAGGATAATTCCATAATTGAAATTATCGATATTGACGATAAAATTCGCAAAATGACTTTCCGACAAGGTGGTAAAATCTTTATTGATAAAATTGAAGACGAATACAGATTTTATTGGAATGATGATGATCTGATTTGACTTGCAAAGGAATCTGTCATAGGTATAAGGCTCTCAAGCCACTACATGGAAAAATTAGATATGCACAAGGTCAAAAACGATGCATTAGATGCGATGTATACATAAAATGGGATGGATTGTTCTGTCCATGCTGTGGTTCTAGACTAAGAGTAGCACCTCGTCACACAAAACTAAAAGAAAAAGCCTTGAATTTCTCACGGATTTAACATTTGATACGAACTGTTAATCCTGAAAATTCTTAATTCTTAGTTTGTTGATGAAAAGATTGTATTTTCAAGGGTGAGTTGATCATGGAAAAACTAGAAGGTAATCTGATAAAGTTTGTTGTTGGTCTTTGGATTGTAGTAATTTCATCAGGCATATTCTATTACTCTTTGCAGGATGTTACAAGCCTAAAACAACCGGTGCTTTATCCAATCAGTATTGGTTTTGGCATAATTGTTTCTGGACTTATTATGTATTATCTAATTAAATTACATGGAATTATTTTCAAGAAGAGTGAACGAGAAAGGTTTAAGCATCAAGTTCAGCAGTTTCTTGAATATTGTAGTAAAAGGTTCCTTGGTTTTAGCAAGAAAAGACAGAAATTCGGATACTCTAGTCTTTGCTTTAACGGACAGCACAAACAATGCAAACGAGCAAGACGATTACAACAAACTGGAGAACTATGTGAGTGTGATTGCCATGATTGAAAAAGTCGTGGATTAAATTGAAAATTCTTAAAATTTACATTTGATACGAATTGTAAAATCTGCACAAATGTTTTATTTTGGGTCTGCTTTTGTCCCAAAAAGGGTACCTAGTCCCACCAGACCCGCAACCTGTATGCGTACTAGAATAGACATATTACAAATTAAATAACTCTATTAAAACCAAAAAACTATGCCTTTTACTAAACCAATAATCAGCATAGAGAATGTTGTTGCATCAGCAACAATTGATCAAAAACTGGATCTCAAAGACATCCAAAAAAAATTTCCTGATGTAGAATGGAATCCAGACATGTTTCCAGGGGCTGTGTTTAGAATAAAAAGCCCAAAGACTGCCACATTACTTTTCAGAACAGGAAAGATGGTTTGTACTGGTGCAAAATCTGAACAGATGGCAAAAAAGGCAGTAGAAACCGTAGTTCAAAAGCTTCGCAAAGGTGGCATTAAGATCAAAAAAGATGCTGTAACTACTATTCAAAATATTGTAGCGTCTATCAACCTTGGAGGGAAAATTAGCTTAGAGCAAGCTGCAAGAACATTACCAAGAAGTATGTATGAACCTGAACAATTTCCTGGAGTGATTCATAGGATGGTTGACCCCAAAACTGTGATCTTGCTTTTTGCATCTGGTAAACTAGTATGTACAGGAAGCAAAACCGAAAAAGATGTCTATCGTGCTGTAAACAATCTTCATAGTATGCTGGAAGAAAAGAACCTCATGATTTATGACTAGATTTTCATGATGAATAATCATGAACTTCATTAAATGTTCTGATTGTGGTTGTCTTTCTTCTATTTTATCAATGATTTAACTTTCTTTGAAAGATTGGATAAAGAATTTGTGATGTCACCATCTCGTTTTGTAATTCCAACACGATAGGCGTTGGTTTTTTTAATTCGATCAGCAATCATTCGTTTTTGTTCGTTGAATCCAGAGGATCCTTCCGAAGTTCTCTCCGTTAGAGATGAAAAAACCGAGATGGATTGAATAATTTTTGCAACAGCTTTTGAATCAACGGTTGTACCTTTAACGGATTGTTTGATTTCAGCTGTTGTGAGTTTTGAGAGTGGTTTTTTTGCTTGAAATGCTGTTTGGACAAGTTGTCCAACTACTTTGTGAGTGGTGCGGAATGGAATTCCATCTTGGACAAGCTTTTCTGCAATATCTAATGCAATTACATAACCACCTTCTGCTGCTTTTTTCATTTGTTTTTCATTTACATGTAGTGTGAGAAGCATTGATTTCAGTACAAGTAGCGCAGTGATTGAAATTTTTGAAGTTGACCAAACTGCAGATTTAATTTGTTGTAAATCTCGTCCATATCCTGTTGCAAGTCCCTTGATTGTAGCTAATATTGCCATAAGATGTCCAATTACTTCCGAAGTCTTTCCCCGTGTTAACTCTAGAATGTCTGGATTTTTCTTTTGAGGCATAACACTTGAAGGAGATGTAAATTCATCCGCAAGTTCTATGAATGAAAATTCAGAGGTTGACCAGATTACAAAGTCTTCAGCAATTTTACTCAGATTGGTCATAAGAATAGCTACTACTGAAACATATTCCGCTACAAAGTCCCTCGTGCTTGTTGCGTCTATAGAATTCTCAACAATTCCATGAAAGCCAAGCATCCTAGCAGTGCTTTGCCTGTCTATTGGAAGACTTGTTCCTCCAACAGGACCAGCTCCAAGTGGACTTTGATTTACTCTTCCATATGCAACATAAAGTCTCTCAATATCTCGAAACAGAGAATCTGCATAAGACAAAAGATAATGTGAAAAAACACCAACTTGGGCTTGCTGAAGATGTGTGTATAATGGCATTACAGTTTTTTGATGTTGTTGTGCAAGTGAAACAAGAGCTTCGATTGTGTCTAAAATACAACTACATAAAATATTGATGTCATCTCGAATTTTCATTCGCATATCTAGTGATACTTGATCGTTTCGTGAACGTGCGCTATTCATTTTCCCACCACTTACAGAACCTGCCCTTTTGATAACAAGTGATTCAATTAACTCGTGAATGTCTTCAGCATCAGATTTTTTTTCAAATTTTTCTTTCTTTATTGATTCGAGTGCTGAAAGAATTTTTTTTACTTCGGTTTTAGTTATTATTTTTTTTTGATAAAGCATTATTGTATGTGCTTGACTGCCAAGAATATCATAAAGCGCAATCTCGACATCATCTGAAATTGATGAAACATAATCTAATGTAATTTCATTTAGATCATTTCCTAGACGAGAGCGGTACATTACCATAGATTCTAGAATGGTTATATATAGCATAGATGTTTTTCTGATTATGTCTCAAACCGTCAAACAACTACGAGTTAAAATCTTTGATGAGTTATCAAAAATTGTAGATCCTGAAATCAATACTACAATTACGGAACTTGAGTTAATTGATGAAGTTGATATTAATGAAAGCAATGTCAAGGTTGATTTGCATCTAACTAGTCCATTCTGTCCAGCAGTATTTGGTTTCAAAATCTGCCAAGACGTTCATGATAATTTGCTACAAATTGATGGAATTGACGACGTGAAGGTAAACGTTTCAAACCACTTTATGGCAGAGCAAATTAACAATCAGGTTAACAATAGTCCTAACCCAAAAAAGCAAACCACTTAGCTTCTAAAGCCGAGCATATATCCTCTGAGTAATTGAATACCCATAGCTGGGTCTACTCCTTTTGGACAAACTTGGCTACATGAACCAGCAAAGTGACATCGCCAAATTCCATGAGAATCATCTATAATTTTGAGTCTGTCATCCTTTCCTTTGTCTCTGGTATCTGCAACGTATCGATATGCTTGAGCAAGTGCTTGTGGTCCAATAAAAGAAGAATCTGTGGCCATCGTAGGACATACAGA
>JAEHKV010000053.1 GCA_016838845.1 Nitrosopumilales archaeon
ATACACTGCAACAGTGTTTGTTTGGGAGAGCGTTAACAATCCAACCGCGCTATCACCGCCAACTTCAGTTGACATAAGTGTAAGTTAAGACTAGAAACTTCAAACTTTCCCCCTTTTTTCTTTTTATTCAAAAACACAAACTAACGATAGTTATCAAAAACAAGATCATTTTATCAGAAGTAATATGTATTAGATAGCCCCATAATGATAAATTGAAAATAATTTTTGTTATTGCACTAATTGTACTAATTTCATCAAGTTTTATTCCAAAAGCTTCTGGAGTAACTCTTGGGGCATTCACTGATAATATAGTTTACACCGATGGGAAACCACTTTTTGTTTATGGTGATGCATTACCAAATGAAACTCTAATTGTACGATTATTTGCTCCAGATGGAACTATTGCAAAATTTGATCAAATTACTGTAGATAAGGAAGGAATGTACAATCATGTTTTACTTATCTGGCCTGAATCCTCTACAATCTTTCCATATGGGACATATGCTGTAGAAGTAATCAGTAGTACTCAAAACGGAATATCAAAAAAAATTAATGTAAAATTTACCTCGACTACTGAACTTGTTGACGTTCCAGTAGAACGGCAGGTCAACACACTAGTTTTTGCCCCCGAAACTGCAGCAGTAAACACTCAATTTAGAATTTTTGTACAAATTACAAGTGATGGCTTACTAGTAGGTGGTGATCCCTCAAAATTACTAGAAACATCTCACGCCCATCTTCCAAATGATCAAGTACAGAGTCTTTCAACATCATTTCAAACACTTCATCCTGGACTTTATTTCGTGGATTATACAGCAACTAGTGAAGGTACCTACGTGTTTCATATTGTAACTTTTAGCCAAGGCACCATCTCACATGGTTCGGCAGCAACAAATGTTCTAACTCAAGATATCAGTGGCATATCAAATCAAATTTTAAGATTAAATTCAATTTTGGATGAAACATCAGGCGAGCTTGACAAATTAAAATCGGAAATTGAGGGATTTGGCTCTACCCTAGAAAAAGCAAGTAGCAACATTGACACCAGCGTTTCTTCAATCTCATCATCAGTATCTAATATTGAAGAGGCTTCACTTCAGCTAAACTCATTATTCTTTCCAATAGTTGCATCAATTGGAATAATAGTTGCATTACAAATTGTAATTCTGGCAAGAAGAAGATAGTTATAATAATGTAGATAAATTTATTCAATTATGCCCCAAGCGGCACTTTTTTTATTAATTATTCTGCTTGGCTCATTATTTTTTAACAATTCATATTCCTTTTTGGGAGGTGACCTTCCTCAGCAATATCAACAAAACTCTCAGCTAAAACTTGAACATACTTCTGGCATTGTGAAAATAAATTCAATTCCAATTGAAAAACAAGATCAACTTAAAAGATATTTGATTTTTGGAAGTGGTACATCATTTGATGCAAATTCTGAAATCAAAAATCAAATCCATACCATCGAATCACAAACTGGTTTTTTTTCAGTAGGTGTAATTTCAGAAAATAAAATATCAAAACTCCAGTCACAAGGATTTTATGTAATTGAAGATTTTCTCGTGGATCTTCATTCCTCAGATAATTCAAATGACATTGCAGAAATTTCCAGAATAGGAGCCATTACTGGTTCAGAAATGGTTCATCAAAACTATAATCTCACTGGTACAGGAATCAAAATTGCAGTTATAGACACAGGTGTTGATTTTTCAAATCTAGATATCAGACATTCGTTGGCTAGAGACAAAGATAACATTCCAATCATGTTGGATGCTGATGGTCAAGGAATAATTCTTACAAATGCCACATTTGTTGCAAACATTGATGAAAATGGAATCATTCGAAATTTTACACAATCATTGCCAGAAGATGTAACCTCCAAAGTCTACCGAACAAAAAAAGGTGTATTTCTTGATCTTTACCAAAATGGAAATGGCACAATCTTACAAATTTACAACTCATTTTACCCACAAGCTGGGTTTGCACCAATTTTTAATGGAACTTTAACAGATGATATGAAGATAGGAACCAATAACCGTGATTATATTGTTTCAAAAAGTGGAATATATCACCTGGGAATTATGTATCAAGGTGCATTACAAGGACCTTTTGGCCAAGTTCAAGTAGTACCTGTTTTAGTTGTAGACTCTGTTGAATCAGGTGTTTATGATACCATAATACCAGATATGTCCACATCGTGGGAAGATTACACAAGATTTGATTTACCAAGTGGTGAAAAACCAAATTATGATTTTGACTTTACAGATGAAACCCCAATCAAATTAGGAAGTGGGAATGAATTTTTAATTTATGATTTTGATGATGATGGTAAATTTGATTATAGTGCTGGAACAATCGGCGCTCAAGTACTTGACATCTATGGAGTTGTTCAAAATAAAACGTCTACTATAGATCCAACTTTGAAAGCAATTAATGGAACGTTATTACCACCTATGGATCCAAACGGTGAATTCTTTGGAGTAATGACCGATTTCGTTGGACACGGTACTTCAAGTGCAGCATCCATTATTTCAAAAGGTTCACAAGAATATGATATCTATAACAACACAAAAAAATACACAATTAGAGGTGTAGCACCTGGCGCACAAATCATTCCTGTGAAAGCATTATGGTTTGGTGATATTGTTTATGCATGGTTATGGAGTTCTGGCTTTGAAAACAACCAAAATGAATGGAAATTCATTGGAAAATCAAGGGCCGACATTATTTCAAATAGTTGGGGCGTTTCCAATTTTCCTTCTTTGGGCGTAGCACCTGGAATGGATATCTTATCATTGATTCTTAATATGTTAGTTACTCCTCAATCCCTTGATTTTCATTATCCTGGGGTATTGATGGTGACGAGCGCTGGAAATTCAGGACATGGTTATGGTACATTGGGATTACCAACTGCATCTACTCTTGCCATCTCGGTGGGCGCAACAACTAACAACGTCTTTGTTGGATATGGTTCCTTTAAGGATCAACCGAGATTTGGCAATACCACTGAACATTCAAACAATGTAGTTGATTTTTCAAGCAGAGGACCTGGTTATATTGGAGATCCAAAACCAGATTTAATGAGCATCGGTGCTTATAGCTTTACACCCTCTCAAGTCACAAAATTGGAAAAAGATTCCACAAAGGATCCTTTTTCATTATTTGGCGGAACAAGTATGGCGGCACCACTTGTTTCAGGAAGTGCTGCCCTTGTAATGGAAAGTCTGAATAAAAAATTTGAAGAACATGATCCTCTTGAAATAAAAAATATTCTAATGTCTACAGCAACGGATCTTTATAACGATCCATTCACTCAAGGTGCCGGTTTAGTAAATGTATTCGATGCGATAAAATTTGTCGAACAGGAAAATGGCATGTTTATTGTTTATAATGATGCTACATATTCAAACATTAAAGATATTTTAGATTCTTCTGTGGAACGAGTAAATTCTACCGTTTTTGGAATTGAACAATTTCAATTGCCAGACAAAAAAATCTTTCTTACTAGTTGGTTTGGTGGCCAACTATTTCCTGATGACAGAAGTTCTGCCACATTTACAATAGAAAATCCCTCAGATGAATTTATCGAAATTTCAATTAAACCTCAAACTATCGAGTTAATTCAAAAAACTCAATTACAAGGAACAACTGAACCTCAAATCCAGGATCCAATCTTAAATGAAACTGGTACATTTGCTCCTAACTACATCAGATTATCTGATGTTAAAGAACATGAAACCTTAGCTTCACTTTATGATGAATCAAATCCAATTCCATCAGAGGCAACATTGATGGTATTGAATGTAAATTTTCCATTTGAAACATTCATGAATAAAACAGATGACATTTATGCAAACGATTTGAAGATTTCATCTCTTTATCTTTATGACTGGAATGACAAAAATGATGACAATGATGTATCTAGTGATGAATTATCTATGATAAACAGAGGAGGATCATGGGGAACTGTTCAAGAAATTCGTATCACTCTGCCAAACGAAAAATTTGAACATACTCCTTTAGTAGGAATCTATCCTGTGCCAACAAGATATTCATATTGGATTGGCGACACACAACAAAATTCGACTTCGATAGATTATACATTATCAAGTAGTTATTATAAAAAAACAAAATGGGATGTGATTTGGACAAGTTCTGACAGCGTAACAGTACCACCTAAAAGCTCATCAGAAGTCACTGTAACAATTATAGCTCCAATTAATTCTCAAACAGGAGTGTATCAAGGATTTTTGACATTTGAAGGTGATAAACACACTGCAAACGTTCCAGTGTCTTATGTAGTAAAGACAAAAATTGAAGAAAAG
Source organism: Nitrosopumilales archaeon (assembly GCA_016838845.1). Classification (GTDB taxonomy): domain Archaea; phylum Thermoproteota; class Nitrososphaeria; order Nitrososphaerales; family Nitrosopumilaceae; genus DRGT01. The sequence goes on from JAEHKV010000053.1 coordinate 4,332, forward strand.
GATTCAGTTGTTTTAATTCCTGGACAATCAAGTGATGATGTACTTTATGGACATGGATATGTCAAAGGAGCTTTTGATATGGTAAATAGATACATGGCAGGTGATTGGCGACAATATTATTTTGATATAGAAGATCCTACTATCAACACTGCCGCCATTGATATTTCATGGGAAAGTGATGACACAAACCTTTCTGTATTTGTAATTGATCCGCAAGGGAGAATAGCTCAAACAAATATGCCTTCAGGAGTATTTGGACAGTTTTTGGGATGGCCTTCTTTAGATTGGCTTGGTACCTCTCCATTTAGCCAAGGAGGAGGATTTTTCCCCGTTAAGAATAAGGATGGTAACTCGACCGTTCTTTATGTGCCTATAAATCAAACTGGAACATATGGTATGTTACTTCACACTACACTATTTGGGGGAAACTCTACAACCGAACCAATCAGTATAGCTGCAAAGTTTACAACTATTTCTCATGAACAAATTCCAGAAATAATTGAAGCTCCAAATTTTGTGCATGAAGAAACTGTTACTGGACAAGTAGAAGATGAAAAACTAAAAGATTCTAGCATTGATAAAGAAACAATAGATGAGCAAAAAATTTCTGATCAAAGTTTTAACATCTTTATAGGAATTCTAATTGGAATAGTGATCGGAGTAGCTGCTTTAATTCCATTGGTTATTAGAAAAAAGAAAACTTTAACAAAACAATGAAACAAGGTTTATAAGCAATTTGGCGAGTACGGAGCTTGAATGTCAGAGCAGGATCAAAGCTCTAAAGGACTTTCCCGAAGAGATTTTCTAAAGTTGATGGGCGCAGCTGGAACTGCATTGGCTTTTGCACCTTTTATCCCATGGGGTAATTTCATGCCAAACCCTTCATCAGCAACTCTTGAAAAAGTTAAAGTTATTCTTCCTGATGGAACACATGCTAGTGTTAACACTTTTCCAACAAATCATGCTGAAATTATTACATATCCAAAAACCAAGGATGAGGTCCTTAATGAAGAGGCATTTAGAAAATGGCAATTAATTCGTCTACCAGAGGAATTAGGTGGTGCAAAAAAAGACGTCAGTGCTTTTAGAGTTTACAGTATGATCTGTCTTCATTTATGGTGTTTATGGAAATATTGGCCACAAGAAGGAAGAAAAAGAGGTGAATGTCCCTGTCATGGAAGCATGTACGATCCAACAACAGGTACAGCATTTGCAGGTCCTGCTTCTGTTCAAGCACCCCCCTCCAATACACTTCCAAATCTTGATTTGGAGGCAGATCTGAACGGATTTTTATGGATATTGCCACCCAACTTTGGCGTAAATGCAAACGGAGTAGTAGGATATGGCCGTTTCGTTAAGTAGAAGACCAGGAGCGGTCAACCTTTTACAGTGGCTTTGGGATGGCCTAGACAGAACTATCTTTACTGCAATTAAATTTTCATTTCCTGCTAGATTTGTAAGCCCATTTGGATTTTTGGGAATGCTGACCTTCATTACGTTTATAATTTTAGGCATAACAGGCGCACTTTTGATGTTCTACTATGAACCAGTTATTACTAGAGCATGGGATAGTGTAGCATTCATCAATGACGAAGTTCCTTTTGGATATCATCTTAGAAACATCCACTATCACGGATCAAATGCAATGGTTCTTTTGGCAATATTGCACATGTACTATCAATTCTTTAGTGGCAGATACAAGATAAAAAACGAGGTCATTTGGGTTAGTGGTGTAATTCTTGGAACAGTTACAATTCTTGAAGCCTTTACAGGATATGACATAATCTTTAGTGAAAGGGCAGAACTTGCAATTAGTATTGCTGCATCATTAACAAATTCTATACCGGTTATGGGTCCTACAATTCGTGAAGCGATGTTTGGATCAGGATTTCATGACTTTGTACTTAGATTCTATGCTCAACACGTATTCATCTTACCTATTGTGATGCTTGGACTGATGGCAGTTCACTTCCCACGATTCCTAGTGTTTGATGTACCAATGGTTATGGCAATCTCAGGAGCGATATTAATCACTGGTGGAGTATTTCCTGTTGATTTAGGATTCAAGTTTGAACCAACTGTTCCGCCAGGGATTACTGTACCTGAATGGTATTTGACAGGGCTTTACGCATTTTTGAGGACGCAATATGACAAATTTGTAACAGGAGTATTGTGGCCAGGGCTTTTCATAGTCTCGTTACTGCTTATTCCATTTATTGATAGATACAAAAAGTTCTCGTGGAAGGACCGTCCAATCGTTACAGCTATTGGAATTACGGGAATTTCACAAATAATGGTAACCACTTATTGGGGGTTCTACATAACACCAGATACTACCCTTCCACTTGTAGAAAGACTAGTCATTGATCCAATATTTCTCTATTCAACAATGATATTGCTGGTTCCACTTAGCTTTGGATTTAGCTATATGATGATCAAATTAGCTAAAGAAGCTGAACGAAAAGCACAGCTTGCAAAAGAAAAAGGCCCCAAGAAAGTTGCAACAATTGATCTGTCACAAAAATGGATGAACTGGGTCATTGTAGCACTAATTGGCTTCATGGTATTCCTAAACATTTCAGCATATAACGCAGTGTTAGCTGGAATGAATAACCTCTCGTTATTCTTTGCAGGACTAATTCTAATTATATTTGCTGCATTTTTCCATCTCTATAGATATGCACTAAGTCAAACACAGAAAATTCCACCACCACCACCTCAGCTTTCATCTGAAGAAAAACCAGCTGCACTTGTTGCGAAGGAAGCTGAAACACCACAATTACCAGATACTTCAAAAAGTGATACCGAATCACCAAAAGAAGTTCCACAACAAGTACCTCCTAAACAGGTAAAAGCTGATGTTGTTTTTGACCAGAACAAAGGTCCAAACATTGGAACCTCAGATCTAAAAAAACCCTAGATTGATTTACAACCTAAACAAGCTTTATAAGACTTTTACAAATCACACGAAATGTTGAGCTCTCAACCCCCAAGTAATGTTTATGGAATTGGAATTATTACAGTTATAGTTGGTATTTCTGTCAGCATAATTTTTTACCAAATGTACTATCTTCCTGAATCTCTTGCAAAACCAGCAGTAGAAGAACACATCCTTAATCCAGTAGAGCAAACTATGATCTCAATGATCTCTGGCTCTGCAAATCCAAACCAACAAGATAATTTTGTTCCCAAACTAGTTAACATACAACTGGGAATAGATAATCACATTATCTGGATCAATGATGACGACACTCCTCATACTGTTACGCCTGATCATAGTGTAGCTGATTCATACAGTGGACCATTTGGTTCCTCTGGAGTTGTGAAGGCAGGAGAAACATACGAATTTCTATTCACTGAGGCCCATGAAATTGAATATCATTGCGAGCCTCATCCATGGATGACAGGAACACTTATTGTCACAAAACAAAGGTTCTAGGCTGAAAACTTTGCAAACAAAACATCGCTCTCAATTTCTTTGTGTTGTTCTATAATAGACGCACGAAACTTTACATCATGAGTTTCTTTTGGCTTAAATTCAATTACAGCAGTAAAAATTGCCTTGTTTTCAGGCATAACATCTTTGCTTATAAATAACCTAGAAACATTTTGAGAAATTTTTTTTCCATTGTATGATTTGTAAATGATAAGCTCGTTGGAGTTAAGAATTTGCGTGTTAACTACCACACCATCATATCTTCCAGAATATCTTACTGTGATGTTTCCCTTAATCTCAGAATTAGGATGGATTTCTGTAGAATCTAACCTCAATTCTATGTCTTTCACATCAGACTAACAAATGTAGCAAATAAATAATTTTGCGAATTTAATAGAAAAAATTTCTAAATAGCAAATAATCTACCAACAAAAACAATTTCATAGATAATTGTAATTCCAATTAACAAGCTAACACTTCCTGCTACATATCTTAGAGTTCGATTCAATGATGAAATTTTATTTGAAAACACAAAGGGTATTCCAATTAAATTACTTACCAAAATCATTCCAATGATTGACCCAATTCCAAAGATCAAGATAAAGCTCAAAACATCTTGAATACTAGTAAGAGCTCCTGCAATTACAACTATTATGGCTCCACTACCTGCAAGTCCATGAATACAACCAATTAGGTAAGATTTGTGAGTGTGTTTATGAACACTATCATGTTCATGTGGGTGAGTGTGAACAATACCATCTTCATGTGTATGTGGATGCATGTGTTTAATTTTGAATAATTTTTTGTTTGATAGCGTTGTAAAAGCAAGAAAGATCAGCATTATTCCTACAAGAAATTCTGAACCAGTAAAAAAAACCTCTGGAATATTAATTGATAAAACATACACTAACAATCCAATCAAAACAAGAGTGGTAGTATGCCCAGCTCCCCACATTGCTCCAATTAGTGATGATTTGATGGTCCCTTCCCTGATTCTCTGTTTTAGTGATTGTGAATTGTTTTTTTGTTTGGAAATCTGAGTGGTAACTGCTGCTATATGATCTGGCTCAAATGCATGTTTTAGTCCTATGACAAGCCCAAGTGTTAAAACAAGAGCAGGTGTCAGTGATTGAATCTGAGTTAAAATTTCTTGAAACATTTCTAATCATTTTCACTTTTGTGAATAAGAATATAATTAACAATTGGAATGGGTTCCTCAAACGTCACAATTTCTTTTGATCTATCATCAATAATCACATCAAAAACTATTTTTCTAATAGATTCTGGAACCCCAATCATTACTTTATCTGGAGATAGGATACGATTTGCATTTTCTTGTATGCTTGCAACTGTCTTACCCGAACGCAGTTCTGATACAATGTATGCACAGTAAAGCATAAGCGTCTCATAGAGATTGATTCTCAAATTCCTAGCCAGTCGGTCTTTTATCAAATTTACACCATTTAAGAAAATTTTTTCTGAGCTAGAATCATATTCAAATTTTGGTGTTATTGGAGGAACGTCTGGATCTCCCTTAACAAATGTATTAATGAGTATCAATCTCGTTTTGGAATTTCCGCGTGGGCTCCGTTTCCAAAGTCATATGTGTTACCCGTTCCACGATACTTGTGTGGTCTTACAGGGGTGCCTTCCTTGAGTCCTCTTTTTGTAAGTGACAAGCCAGCTAACATCTCGATAATTAGTCTCTGACCAAGCCCTGATGTAATTCCTCCATTGTAAGAACTTTGATCACTCACATCATAAGCTGGTGAAACTTCAACAAGATCCATTGCAAATCTATCAGGGTCAAACGAAGTTGATAACAATCTCATCATTCTCATTCCTTCTCTTGATGTAAGGCCGTTAGGTTCAGGCTCTCCTGTTCCAGGTGCATATGCAGGATCAAAAGAGTCAATATCCCAACTTAGATAAACTGCGTCTGTTCCATCATTTGCCCTATCAGCAATTTCCTTGGCAATCAAATCAATTCCTAATTCTTCAACGTCTAGCATAGTAAACCACTGAAAGTCCGTGTCCGACATCCATTTGTACAAGTCAGGTCCTGGCCAATAGCCTCGAGGACCTACTAGTGAATAATTTTTACCTTTCATACAACCCATTTCCATGATTCGTCTAATGTGGGCACCATGATCATACTTGAAACCAGTCAAACCTTGAGGAGCACAATCTGCATGAGTATCAAAGTGAATCATTCCAATGTTTTTGTATTTTTTTGCAAATGCTCTAACATTAGCAAAAGTAATTGAATGATCCCCTCCAAGCATGACAGGAATTCCCTCCTGATCTAGTACTTCCTTAACTTTTTGTGTCATATACTTATGAGATCGTATAACATCTCCAGGTGAGACAGCTACATCTCCATAATCTACAGTTCTAAAAGTACCAAATGGATCAGCACCTGTTTCTATGTTGAAACGCATGTATGGTGGAGAAGGTATTGTTGATGCAGCTCTAATTGCACGTGGACCATAACGAGCACCTGGACGAATTGTTGTACCAAAATCAAATGGTTCACCAATAATTGCAACGTCAGGATTTGCTTCAACTAACTCTGCATGTGATCGTATCCATGGTAAGTGCATGAATGTGCTAATGCCAACAAATGGTGCAACGTCAGCTCCTTGGTAATCGTCACCGTAAAACTCCATGCCCATAATTGTTCAAACTAAAAACAGCAAATTGATAATTAAGTTTGTCTAGGTAAAGTACGTTTTTGATTTTTTACTAAACAATATCCCGTTGTAAGAAAGAATCTGATCGCTTGATCGCTTGTGCGTAATCTACGATGTAACTATAAACATGAGAATAAAATAACTCCCCACAATGATCCTTGATACATCAAAAAATTCTTGGCATTTCATTAACAAAGGAATTGAATCATTAAATTACAATAATTTAACACAAGCTTTATCCCTTTTTGACAAGGCTTTACTTATCGAACCAGAAAATCTTGTTGCACAATTTCATAAAGGCTCTACATTGTACAAACTAGAAAAAATAAAAGAAGCCATAGAATCCTTTGACGAAATAATTCAAGTTGATCCAAAAAACTTAGATGCTCTTCTCAACAAGGGCCTCGCCTTAGACAAGCTAGGCAAAAATGAAGAGGCGATTGACTGTTTTGACAAGATCCTTGAAATTGATTCAAAATATGCAGATGCTCTGACCTACAAGGCCTCAAATCTTAGCCAATTAGAAAAACATGAAGAGGCAATTTCCCTATTTGATCAAGTTCTAAGAACTAATCCAAAAAATTCTAATGCACTTTACAACAAAAGTGTAGTTTTAGGAAGATTAGGAAAAAATAAAGATTCAATATTTTACTTGAAAAAAGCTTTAGAAGAGGATTCTAGAATATCCCAGGAACTCTTCCAAGAAGGTGACAAACTCGCAAAACAAAACAAACATGAAGAAGCAATGAAGTTCTACACCAAAGCTTTAGAAGTTGATCCCAAAAATGTTCGAGCATTAGTTGCAAAGGGATGGACACTTGATTTTGCAGGTTTTTCAAACAAAGACATCTTCGTCTTCCTTGATAAAGCTCTTGAAGTGGACCCAAAGTACATAGATGCTAATTTGAACAAGGGATTTGTTCTTGATAGGACAGGTTTATTTAAAAAAGCAATTGAATGTTTTGATAAAGTTTTGGAAATCGATCCCAAAAATGTTCGAGCCTGCTATAGTAAGGGCGTTTCTCTTTTCTCTTTAAAAAAATATGCAGATGCTAGATTTTATTGTCAGAGGGCAATTGATTTGGAGCCAAATAATGTAAAGGCATTATGTTCAATGGTTTGGTTTCTGGCACACTTGAGAAAATATGAAGAGGCACTTCCTTATTGTGACAAGGCAATTGAAATTGCACCTGGTTATGTTTACGCTCTAAGCTACAAAGGAAAACTACTTTTGGAGATAAAAAAATACGAAGAATCTTTGGATTATTATAACAAAGCATTAGAAATCGAACCTGATAATCGAACTGCTATTTATCACAAAAGCAAGGTTCTTTGGCAATTAGAGAAAAAGAAGAGAGGCTCTATTTTGGATAGAATAAGAAAGTAGAAAATTTAGAGTTTTTACTTTGGTAGTTTTCCACCAGCACCATCATCAGAAGGACTAGATGATTCAGCTGCTCCGCCTGGCATTGTCTCACTTCCTTCAGCAAAGTTTTTCAAATCATTTCCTGAGATCAAATCTTCCTCTGGTGGGACATAATCCAAAACACCATGTCTTGCTTTGCCTGGATATTTGGCTTGAGTGGCATAAGCTACTCCAATAAATAATGCAAATGCCACTACTGGTGGAATCATTGTATCTAATCCAGCTAATTCCTCAGGCATTACAAAGAACAAGTACAGTCTTAGGCCAGTACCAACAACGAGGGATGCTATGGCAGCTGGCATGTTTGCCTTGCTCCAAAATAGACCAAAAGTAAGTGGAGCAAATGCCCCAGCAAAGACTACATCAAAAGCCAAAATTAAGTAAATTCCAGGAGCTGGTAAAAAGTATCCGAGAGCAGTACCTGCCACCATCATTGGAATAATTATAATTCTTGTAGCCATTAACAATTTTGAATCCCCCCATGCAGGCTTGTTCAACCAACGACGCCGGATGATTCTTTGAATAAAGTTACGTGAAACAACACTCGATATAGCTAACAGACCTCCACTAGCAGTTGACATTGATGCGCCAATTACTCCCATCAGAATTCCAGCACCGATTGCAAATGGCAAGTGTTGAGTTGCAAGTAATGGTAAAGCCAAATCTGGCAACGTATCTGCTGGAAGGAAATAGAAAGCGATGATTCCCAACATGCTTGTTGGAACTACTGTAAACAAAGTTAATGCACCACCCATGAATGCACCCCGTTGTGCGGTCTTCGGATTTTTAGATGCAAACACTCTTTCCATAAAGTCTAGAGCTACAATATCACCTAATCCTAATGCTAATATGCCTGCCCAATTGATCAGAGCACCATTCCATACCTCAGTAAGTCCCGTAATGTCCAAAAATTCTGGCGGTGCATTGTTGATTATTGTATCCCACTCTGTTCCAGAAAATCCTCCTACAAAGAATAAAAATCCGGCCCAGAATGCACCAATAGCAAGATACACTTGGAATAAGTTAGTCCAAGCAGAAGCAAACAAACCACCAGCAATAGTGTATACTACAACTACTAAAGCTGAAAGCGATATTCCGTAGATGTAATCTATTCCAAATACAACTTCAAGAATAAATCCACTTGCAGCAAGGTTACCTGCAACAAGAATTGTGAAGCTAACTATCATTAAAATTCCGGAAATTCCCTCTGCTCCATTTCCATATCTTCTAAAGTAAAAGTCAGGTAAAGTAAACATCGACATTTTGTTTAGTTTTTTGGCATAAGCAGCTCCTGTAATAAACAGACAAATTGCAAGACCCAATGGAATCACAGCTCCAGCCCAGAAACCAAATTCAAAAACTAGGGCAACATTACCTAAAGAAGAGTTTCCATCAACTGCTTGAGCAGCAAGCATTGTGCCTACCATGAATAACGGGAGGCTTTTTCCAGCAACAATTAATCGACGGCCACTTTTTTTGACTAATCTGGAAGAAATGATTCCAACAGCAAGCGTTAGAATAATAAAAGCTGCAACTGCTATTCCAAAATCGCCAAATTCTGCCAAGTTGTCCCAAAATTGCCTTAAGAGTGAAATTATATAAGCATTCCAAAAATTGCGTACTTTACATCGTTCCAAATAAGAACGAAAACGTATAGTACGCTTTAACCGAAAATAAAAACCCTATTCTAACAAATTCATACTTTGACCCTTTTCTGGATTTTTTTAAAAAATTGCGGAATTTAATTTATGGATCGTTTCTTTTCTTAAAGATCAAGATAGATACAACCATTTTTTTGATTTTGTAATTATGGAGAGAATAGAACTTTTTTTAAATTCTTATTAATCCCATAAAATTATCTTTTTTTCATGGACATGCAATTTGCTATGGCAACTATTGTAATTATACTGGGATTGGGTTTAACTCAACTTGAAGGTGGCCAGAATGAATTTTTCGTAGGTGCTGGTTGGGGAACATTGGCAATGGGTTGTCTCTGGGTTGCAATTAGAGCCTATAAATCATACACAAAAAAATGATTTTATTTTAAAACTTTTAAAATTTTAAAAATTATAAGTGACAAGAAAATTATCAATTTATGCCAGGCCAGGGATATTCAACAATTGGATTAAAACCCACAATTATAAAAAAACTGCATGATACAACGGACGAGTATTTTCCTGGTATGTTTGTTCCTAGTACACTAATAATTATAATGAATGAAATCAAACTTGGTTATTTTTCTATAGATTCTCGTGATATCAAAATAAATCTAGAAGGACAATACAGCTCTATCACAATTAGATCTGATGTAAAACAATGGTTGGAAGAAAACTACAATAATTTGGGACCTGTATATAAGAAAAAATACAGGACTAAGAGTTTTGCCCAATTCTTAAGTTACTTTCTGGTAAACATGTTAGAATCAAAATCTGAAGCACAGAATCACGTTATTAAATTAAAAGCAGCAGATTTCAAATGGTTAGTAGAAGAGTATCGGAAAAGACGAGCAGGATCAAATAAAGAACATGTTGTACAAACCTTCGAAAGTTTTTCTAATGAATTTCTCAAAGAATTACTTGACAAAGTAAATGAGGCAAAAAAAATTCTCACACTATAAATTTTAAAAATAAAAATATTTTAAAAGCAAAAAGAACTACAGGGGAGTCATTGTATCTATGAGTCTTGCATTAGTCACTTCGCCGTCTTTTTCCTGAATTTCAAGATCAACTGTGTACTTTAGAGAATTTTTCATAAATTTCACTTGAACATCCCAAGCTTCTCTTGGTCCTTTCTCTGGTATTTGAAATGTTTCATTGATTCTAAAATCAGAAACATCTCCATACAACGTGTCTATAACTTTTTTTGATTGCTTTTCAATTTCTTCTGGACTACTTATTTGAGACATACAGATATCATGTGAAATAAATATAAAAATATATTTAAATTTTTTTTGATCTAGAATAACTCATATAATCTGGCTAATGATAATTTGGTTGCAGGTTCTGTCGTAACTAATTTTCCATCTACTTTCACTTTGAATGTTTCTGGGTCGATCTCAATTTTAGGTGTTAAGTTATTCAAAACCATATCATTTTTGCTTATTTTTCTACAATTTTTTACTGGTAACAATTTCTTTTTTATATTAATTTTTGTTGCAAGACCATTATCAATTGCAAGTTGTGAAGTGAAGGTAAAGGAAGTTGATTGTTTTGCTGATCCCAGAGCGCCAAACATGGGTCTATAATAAACTGGTTCTGGAGTAGGAATCGAAGCATTGGGATCACCCATTAAGGAATATGCAATAAAACCTCCCTTTATGATGAGTTTTGGTTTTACCCCAAAAAATTGGGGGCCCCAGAGAACTAAATCAGCTATTTTCCCAGGCTCTATAGAACCTACATATTCAGAAATTCCATGCGTAATTGCAGGGTTAATTGTTAGTTTAGCAAGGTACCTTTTTACCCTAAGATTGTCATTTTCACCTTTTTCCTCCTTTAGTCTGCCTGTCATCTTTTTCATTTTATCAGCTGTTTGCCATGCCCTTGTAGTGACCTCTCCAACTCTCCCCATAGCCTGACTATCAGAGGAATACATGCTCAAAATCCCCATATCATGAAACACATCCTCTGCAGCTATAGTTTCGGCTCTAATCCTCGATTGTGCAAAGGAAACATCTTCTCGTACAGAAGGATTGAGATGATGGCAAACCATCATCATATCAAGGTGCTCTGCTAACGTGTTAACAGTAAATGGTCGTGTAGGATTAGTTGATGAAGGTAGAACATTTTTTTCTCCTGAAATTTTTAAAATGTCTGGCGCATGACCTCCTCCCGCACCTTCTGTATGATAAGTATGAATTGTTCTTTCAGCTATTGCTTCAATAGTATCATCAACAAAACCGCATTCATTTAGAGTGTCTGTATGAATAGCTACTTGAGTATCTGTTTTATCAGCTACTTTAAGTGCAGAATCAATAGTAGCTGGAGTTGTTCCCCAATCTTCATGTAACTTTAATCCCAAAGCTCCTTCTTGTATCTGCTCCATCAATGCAACTTCTTGTGAATCATTTCCTTTTGCAAGAAAACCAAAGTTTAATGGAAACTCTTCTACCGCTTCAATCATTCTGTGTATGTTCCATGGTCCTGGAGTACATGTAGTAGCTTTTGTTCCCTCCGCAGGACCTGTACCGCCGCCAATCATTGTAGTGGTACCATTACAAATTGCTTCAATTGCTTGTTGAGGAGAGATGAAGTGAACGTGTGTATCAATTGTACCAGGAGTACAAATTGTATGTTCTCCTGCAATAACTTCTGTACTTGATCCTATTATCATATCTATGTCATCCATAATATCCGGATTTCCTGCGTTTCCAACACCAACAATCTTACCCTCTTTTATGCCGATGTCTGCTTTGATAATACCCAAAATTGGATCCATAACTATTGCGTTAGTAATTACAAGATCCAAAGCTTCTTTGCATGGAACACCACTTGCTTGACCGCAACCATCCCTTGCACTTTTGCCTCCGCCAAACACAACTTCATCTCCATATCTCAAAAGGTCCTTTTCTATCTCAATAATGAGGTCAGTATCAGCAAGTCTAACTTTGTCCTTTACCGTGGGCCCAAAAAGGGATGCATATCTTTTTCTTGGTATATCTAAAGGCATTTTTTAGGCACCTTTGAATTTCATCTCTTTAGCTTTTCTCAAGGCTTCATTTTTTTTCTCATTAAGATTACCATTTACTAGGCCATTAAAACCAAAAATAATTTTTTTACCACCATACTCGGTCAACTCCACTTCCTTTGTTTCACCTGCTTCAAATCTTATTGAAGTTCCTGATGGAATGTTTAAGTGATAACCATAAGATTGTTCTCTTGGAAAATCAAGTGCACGGTTAACCTCAAAAAAATGTGTATGAGAGCCAATTTGAATTGGTCTATCTCCTGAATTACTAACTCTAATTTTTCTTGTATCTCTATTTACATTTGCTTTAATTGGTTCGTCACCGATAAGATATTCTCCAGGAATCATATTTCATCCCACTATTGGATCATGAACTGTGACAAGTTTTGTCCCATCTTCAAATGTTGCCTCTACTTGAACCGTACTTAACATTTCTGGCACGCCGGGCATAACATCGTCTTTTGTAAGCACTTGCCTACCAGTACTCATTAATTCTGGAACCGATTTTCCATCTCTGGCTCCCTCAACTATAAAATCAGCAATTATAGCCACAGATTCTGGATAATTTAGCTTTAATCCTCTTTCTTTTCTTCTACGTGCAATTTGTGCTGCTAAAAATACATACATTTTGTCAATTTCTCTTGGCGTCAGCATCATTTTGATAATACAGTTAACTTGTCATACTAATACCTAAAAAATATTGTTAATAGTCTTGAATTAAAAAAATATTAAGAAAATTAAAGAGATCTAAGATAATGATTACAATTTATTCTATATTGGGAAACATTTTTCATGATGAAGAGTGGAAAGAAAAATTCGATCAAGTAAATAAAACCAATAGTTTTGAAACCATAAAACTATCTCGCTTGGATTTAGAAAAAACCAGACTACGAGCAAAAACAAACCAAGGAACTGATATAGGAATTATTCTCAATTCGGGCACCAAAATACAAAATGGAGATGTTTTGATATCAAATTCTGACAAATTTGTAATCATCCAGCAAAATCCTGAAAAGGTAATCTCAGTCAAAAAAAAGGACAAAATTGAGGCAAATTTTGAAGAAATTCTAATTTTATTAGGTCATATTATAGGCAATCGACACCGCCCAATTCAGATCGAAGATAACAAAATTATTTTTCCGATCTTATCAGAATCCGAGCTTGATATATTCAAGAAACTGTTTTCAGGTATTATTGATTACATAGATATGAAAATTGAAGAAAGAATTTTTGAACCACATGGAGAAATGAATGTACATGAACACAAGCCATGAGTTTCATTTAATGCAACTTTCAGACTCGTTTTTTCCGTCAGGAATGTTTAGTATGTCTAGTGGTTTAGAACCATTAATTAACAATAAAAAAATAACAAATTGGAATGACGTTCTAAATTTTATCATAGAACAAATTGAATTTCAAATTTATCCTTGTGACTGTACAGTTCTTTCATTTGCTTTAACTGGAGTGAAAAATAATGATTTGAATACTGTTGTAAATATTGATAAGAAATATTATTCCATGAAATTTGCAAAAGAAATTAGAAATTCATCAACTAGATCTGGAAAACAAATTTTGAATTCCATTATTCATATGATGGAAAATCATGACAATTCTGATTTTTTATATGAATTTAATAAAAAAATTGAATCGAAAGAAACTCCAGGCACATATCCTATAATTCTCGCAGTTGGTGCCGTTTGTCTTGGTATCCCACTAGAAAGTATTATACGAATGTTACTTTATTCGTTTAGTTCAAGTATTGTAAGTGCTGCAATTCGTTTAGGATTAATACAACATCTTGATGCACAAAAAATTTTAAAATTACTTGCAGAACCAATTAACAAACTCATTTTAACTAATGAAGAAAAAAACTTAGAAGATATTTGGCAATTAACTCCTCTTATCGAAATCTATCAGATGAACCACGAACGTAGCGAATCAAGGATGTTTATAACATAAAATTCATGGATGAACTTATGCAATCTTTAAAAAAAACTAATACAGCAAAACTTGGAATCGGAGGTCCAGTTGGCTCTGGAAAAACAAGGCTAATAGAGGTTCTAGTACCGGTTCTCAAAAAAAGAGGAATCAGGTGTGGAATAATCTCAAATGATGTCATTTCAAAGGAAGATGCAGAACGAATGCAGCGTATCTTGGCTACAGAGTCTAAATTAATGCCTGAAGACTTGATTATTGGAATAGCTACAGGAGGATGCCCTCATACAGCCATACGAGAAGATCCTACAATAAATTTGGCAGTAATAGAAGAAATCCAACAAAAAGATCCAACACTTGACCTGATAATAATTGAAAGTGGGGGAGATAATGTTATGACTACATTTAGTCCCGCACTAGCTGATTATTTTATTTACATTATTGATGTATCGGGAGGAGACAAGTATCCAAGAAAAGGTGGACTTGGAATTCAAACTTGTGACCTTTTAGTAATTAACAAAACTGATCTTGCTCCATATGTAGGAGCTAACTTAGATGTTATGGAAAGAGACGCAAAAAAAATTCGAATTGATAAACCATATCAATTTTTAAATTGCAAAACTGGTGA
>JAEHKV010000054.1 GCA_016838845.1 Nitrosopumilales archaeon
ATCCTTGTTGTTCTGTTACAATGTCTGCATGTTTTTGATCACTTGCATCAGTAACAATGAAGTAAACTGAATCACCGTTGTAAAATCCTTGATGCAAAGGAATTATAGCTGGAACGTTTGCTCTAGATAATCTTAGTACAGAGCCTGGAGCAATTTCTTCTATCACTTCTTCCATCATTGGTTCTTCTGGTGTTACTTCTTCTGGTGTTACTTCTTCTGGTGTTACTTCTTCCGCTTCTTCAACAGGGGCTTCGCCAGCTTCAAATGCGGCTCTACCACCTGGTATTTCGGAACATAATCTATCTCCACATACTATACTAGCAGTTGCTTTACCATATTGAGTCGTTAGCTTTCCTTGTGCTTTAATTGCATCAGCATCATTAACAAGATTAGTTGTTAGTGCTACTGTAAAAAGAGGGAGTAATACGAGTAATCCAAGATATTTTAAAGTCTTATTCATTGTATGATTTACCATGTTACAATAGTTAAAAGGCTTTTTCCAAATCAGACAATTTTGATATGGATTTGTCTAAAAAGTAAATTAAAATATAATTATTTTATAATAATCTTATCGTGAATCTGTGCTAGAATCAGTCCAGCTTTTTCTTTGTTTTCAAAGTCTTCATTGACACCATCCATAATAGAATCAATTTCATAGCTCTTGTCAACTAAAATGTCTGCCACGTGATCATCAAGAGTTCCGTTTCCTATCAAGTAATATGCAAACACAGTATTTTTTTGTCCAATTCTATGTAATCTGTCTTCAGCTTGTCTATGTATTGCAGGACTCCAATCAAGTTCTGCGAAAATCACATACTTGGCACGAGTAAGGTTTATTCCAACGTTTCCCGCTCGTAATCCAGCAATCATTAGTTTTGATTGCCCGCTTTGGAACATGTCAATTTGTTCTTGACGGAATTTATCAGATTGTCCACCAATAATGGAGACGGGGGAAAACTCACTAAGATTTTCATGTAAAAGTTGATGAATCGCTCTGTGATGACAGAAAACAACAACGCTTTCATCAATCTCCATGATATTTTTTACAAAGTTAATTACATGTGGAACTTTTGCTGCACCAGCAGCTTGGCGTTCACTTTGAATCGCCCTTTGATACGAAGAGGATTTATCAAACTTAGTTTCAGCATCCTTTTGTTCCTTTTCAAACTTTTCCCAAATTTTTCCTAACTCGTTGACATAGTAATTTCTGTCAGCGTCAATAACTTCCTTGTATCGGACTTTATCCTTGAGTTCTTTAAGCACGTCGGACTTTTTTCTTCGTAACATAACATATTTTTGTAATTGCTTTCTAAGTGATTCACGTTTATTTTCTAGAACAATAGCCTTCCCTTTTTCATTAACATAACAAAAGTATTCACAGAATTCAGTAAAGTTCCCAAGTAGACCTGGTCTTAAAATATCAACGATTGGCCAGATTTCTGAACCACGATTATAGATTGGTGTTCCAGAAAGTCCAATTCTAAATTTAACAGATTCGTGAGCTGTTAGTTTTTTAACAGCATCGTATTTTTTTGTAGTTTTAGAACGGAGGTTTTGAACCTCGTCACATACGATTGTTTTTACATCAAGTTTCAAGAGATCGTCTAGTCGTTTGTATAACAATTCGTAATTAATTATGTAAAAATCATACTTGCCAATCTCTGCAGCCTTTCCCTTGCGAATTATTGTGGATGAAGGGATGTCGTTTTCTACAATTCTCCCGTTACGGCTTTTTCTTTTAAGGAATTTCGCGATCTCTCGTTGCCAGTTGGTTAGTGTTACCAATGGAGCGATAACAAGAGCAGGATATGCTTGTTTTTCTGATGCAAGATAAGCTAGGGTTTCAACGGTTTTACCAAGTCCCATCTCATCTGCTAGAAGGGCGTTACCACTAGATTTTAAAAGAAAGTCTAGACCTTCCTTTTGAAAATTAAGTAGCTTGCCACGAAACTGTTCCCCAGGTTTAACCCGTTCTAGTTTTTCAATTTTAGAAGAAAACTTTTTTTTCGTTTGAGATTTTGGTGCTTTCCTTTGCCATGCAGATTTTGAAAGAACCTCTAGTGGATACCTGTCTAGGATCCATTTGATCTGTTGAATGTTTTTCGTATTATCTGGTACGATTGCTTCGTTCTCTGTTTCGCCATACCATGATTGTGGAATTAATTTTGAAATCATTGAAACTGCTCTATCCCCAGTGACCTTCCAGCTCCAAGTCTTTGAATATTGATCAAGAACATATTCTAGTGTACCAAATTTTTTCATTTTGCCTCAGTAATCCGTCATAGCTGTTTTACTGCTTTATGAATTTTATTGAATGAAATATTTAGCCTCAGATGCTACTTTCACCCATATTCATTGCCCACTACCAAGGACAACTATTAATCAGTAAAGAAATCATTCAACACATGGATTTTATTCAGGAATCAGAACCAGATTTGAAAAAACCAATTGTCATTGCGGCTATGCAAGATATGGGCAATGTAGGTGGCATTGTAATAGACTTTCTCAACAAACAATTAAAAACTCAAAGGTTTAGACTGGCAAAATCATCATACCCAACATATGTTATAGATAAAGGCGGTTACATTGGGCTACCTGATGAGAATTGGGAATATCGAAACACAAATGATTTGATAGTGTTTGGTGGCGGCGTTGGACAACCTCAAACAAATGAGGAATTGCATTCATTATGTCAAGATGTTATTGATGTTGCAAAAAAATATTCTAGCAAATTTATCTATACTCTAGGTGGATTCCATACTACGCGAGAACTAAATAACTCACCAAAAACCTATGTTACCACTACCTCGGCTCAACTTACAAATCAATTAGAGAAATTGAATGTAAATATCACCCCTCAAAAATCTGTCATCACCGGATTCAATGGTCTAATCTTAGGGTATGCAAAGATGAATGGGATTCAAGGAATCGGGCTTTATGGTGAACTAAATGACCCCGAAATTCCACAATATCGTGCCGCAATAAGCATTATCAAAACTTTGGAGAAACTAACATACCAAAAATTGGGCAACGTTTCAGAGTTGGAATATATGGCACAAAACATCGATGAAAAAACAAAAAACCGTTGGTCACCAAATTTCAGGCAATAATCTAGTTTCAATTATGAACTGTTGTGCTCTTGTTCACTATGGGACTTTGTGTTTTCATCATGACAATCACACTCACACAAGTATGTTTTGTGATCACTTTTACAATCAATACATTCGTAATGTTTGTGATTTTCACAGCTAGAACAAATCATATATCAGAGATTAACCTCGCTTTTATCTAATAATTTTTCTGTTAGATCTAAATAGCTACAAGGATCCAACTCTTTAGCAAAATTCTTGTCCATATTTATCAAGTAAACAGAATGCAGTCTAGCGTTTAAAATATCATCATCTGGGATTGGAGGATTTTTGTAATATTTATCACAAAATGATTTGATTTTTGAGATTTTATCTTGATCTCTTGCATTGGGGGGTTCCAAGAAAAGTTTTGGGATTGGAAGGACTCCGATCACTGGTGTAGCCAAGGAAAATTTGGAACAATATTTGCTGTATCGAGCAATTTTGCTAATTATTCTTGCTGTATAATATTCAACAGTATCCAATGCATGTTCAGGGGGAGTAAAACCTGTTTCTATCTCAATTATAGCTGTCCCATCTCCTTTTGTTGCAAAAATATCACAAACCAAAATGTCTGAGATGGGTTTCTCAGCTTCAACGGAATAACCATGGGCGATTAAATTAGATGCACAAATTAGTTCTAGAACCGAGTGGTTGATCTTTACCAAATTTTTCTGATACATATCAATTAATTTTTGTCTGACATAATTCAATTTGGGAAGATCGTTTTCATTCAAATCTTTAGAAAGGCGTTCAGTTATTTCATATACGTCATTTTGGAATTTCTCTAAATCCATCTATTGAATTTCATCTTTCACCTTGACTCTTAAGAACATAGATAGTCATAATTTTTCGTTTTCATAAATCACTGGAAATCCTATGACTGAATCAACAAATTTTGTCTCCCCACGTGAAAAATTGTAGATGTCAGATCTTAACAAGCTAAAGGGAAAACAGGTAAGGTGAAAGAATTAAGGATCCTCCTAATGGGAATTCTAGGTATCGGATTATTATTTTCTAATCTACCCTTATCGGAATCCGTTCTATGGGATTTACTAATTTCCGTTGAACTAGAACAAAGCCCACTCCATTTCGGTGAAATTCCTGTAGTATTTGGATCAGTAATAGATCATGCTGGGAAACCAGTTTCTGGAGCTGAAGTCAAAGTTCGATTAGGAGCCGATTCGATAATGGTTCTGACCGATACAACTGGGAGCTTCAGGGTAGTATTTTCAGAATTTGATGGGCTTCCTGGCATTTACATTGTAAATGTAATGGCGACAACAAGTGATGGCAAAATTGGACTAGCTAGTACAGAATTTCGATTAAAAGGTGATTTGTTAGTTCAATCAAATTCTGAAAAACTTCTGTCGACAGTTGAAGCATTAAAATATCTACATGCATCTCCTGAAGATTTTGAATATGATCCAATAGGTCTAATACTATACAACTACTATCAGAATTTACAAGCAAAGTTTCTTGATGAGATAAACTCACAAGCAGAATTAGATGAGGAACAACAATTAATCAACGAACAACGAGAGCTCATAAATGACCTTACACAACAACTTATTGAAGAAAAAAATCCGGGGGCTGGAACTTATTCTGGTTGGAAATATGACCGATTTGTAGACAATTTGGATCTTTCAGTCAAAGACATCATAGTTAATCAATTGAACTATACTGTTACTCTGTTTGAAGAGGCTCAAGATGCATTCGATGAAGTATTGACAAATGGTGGCTCTTATCAAGAAGCACGACTTGCTTATTATGAAAAAGCTAGTATATCCAGGGAAGTAATGAATGATCTTACTATACTGAATGTTGAAAATACAACATCTGGGAATTTTACTAATTCCACTGAATTAATTTCAGAATTTAATCAAAATGCAACAGGGAATGACACAGACCAAGTTGATAATCTTATACTTAATTTCAATGGAACTTTGATTGATGTTGGAAAAGCTGGAACGGTGATTTACTTGAATGTAAATGGAACATTGGTCGAACTTATTGTAAATGGAACACAAATCAGCCCACAAACTAATTCAACACAAAACTAACCATTTTAGATTCAAAACATGAACAATTTATCAGTTCTACGCGCGGCTTATATCCAAAATTTTGATAGTTATTTTATGAAAATAGACATACCAATCCCATGTCCTAGATGTGGAGGAAAAATGTATTCTGTTGGTTATCATTCATCACTAAGAATACTAAAAAGCCGTACTTGGCAAGTCTGCAAGAATTGCAACTTTGAACGAGATACGGAGGATTTTAAAAAGACACTCTGTTGCGCATAGCAATTTTCTTTTATGATCCTATTCTTTTTTTCTAACTTTTTTCAAAACTATAGACCAATCAATATCTTCTTCATTTTTTGTTTTTGTCATTTGAATTATTCTAGCGTAAACTTATTTTTCATACTTTGGAATAGTAAAAAAGAAGGTTGTTCCTTTTCCTGCCTCACTCTCTAGCCAGATCCTGCCACCCATTCCTTCAATAAGCTCTTTGGATACGGCTAATCCTAAACCCGTACCGCCAAATTTCCTTTTTGCTGTTGTTTCCACCTGACCATATTTTTTGAAAAGTTTGTCTTGTTTTTCTTTTGGAATTCCTTCCCCATCATCTTTCACAAAGAAAGTGACTTCTTTGTCTCCATCTTTTACTCCGATCTCAATCTTACCATTCTCAGGAACAAAATCATGTGCATTTTGAATTAGGTTGGTAAAAGATTCTAGAATTCTTCGTCTATCTCCCTTTACCTTAAAGTCTTCAGTTGATGAATCAAAATATTCAATATGTTTGCCGGACATGATTGGAGAATGTGTTTTGATACATTCTGTCAAAAGAGATTTTGATGATAATTCTTCAGTGTCAAATTTCATTGCACCCAATCCTAATTTTTGTGCAGAAACTAGATTTTCAATCATTGATAGCTGTTGACTAGCATTACCTATTATTTCATTAACAGAGTCAATTTGCATTTCATTGAGCTCTCCCATTTTGGGATTCAATAACATCTGAGCATTTCCCTGAATAGGAACTAGGGGTTGTTTTAGATCATGAGTGATCATGGCTACAAATTCTTCTTTTTCTTTTTGCAGATCTTGTAGTTTTACATACTGATCTTGAATTTTATCTTTCTGCAACACATTTTCTGCCAAGGTCAGTTTTAGCTTTTCATCAGCTTCAACCTTATCAGTAATGTCTTTTCGAATTGCAATGAATTTGTATGGCTTGCCTTCTTTATCCAAAAAAGGCATAATTGTAGTTAGGGTCCAAAAGAATGAACCATCTTTTGCTCTATTTTTAACATCGCCCCTCCACACATGACCACTTTTTATTGTGTTCCAAATATTGTCATAGAAAGCTTGATCATGGTAGCCAGATTTTAGCTTTTCATGAGGCTTTTTTCCGATAAGATCTTCCTTTGGAAATTTTGTAACGTCGCAAAACATTTTGTTGACATACAAAAATGTTCCTTCACCATCTGTAATGGTCACCATTGTGGATCCATCCAATGCAGTTAGCATATCTAGAAATTCTTCATGTGATGTTTCTTGTGTCAAAACTTACCAGTCCTTATTGATCATATCAGGACATTAAAACATATCTTCATTTTACCATTCAATTCTAAAGGTCTGACCCTTTACGCTGGCCTCAATTTTCCAAGTCCTTTTTTCATTTCCACCATTATTCTCAATAATAGGCTCCAAATCTGATTTTGTTTTTTCGTCGGATTCCTGATTTATGGTGTAAAGAGTTGGTTCCTTGATTTTGCCATTTTTAGGATATTCTATACCTAATTCAAGGTATGAACAGTCAATTAGGAAGGCGTTTTCAAAGTATCTCTCAGGTTCTTCTACGTCATATTCGAGTGTATAGGTACGAGCTTTTTCACCTTTGATAATGGGTTCATTAAATTGAGTGGTAAACTCCTTACAGTCAGGAGAATCGACGTTAATGCTAGATATCTTAAGGTCGTGGTTGTTTTCGTCATAAATTTTTATGTTAAGATCATTGAAAGAATATTTTTCAACGTCTGTCGCAATACCGTGTAGAACATGATAAATTGGGTCATCCGATTTGTTTGCAATCTCGTAAAATCTATTGTGATGTGTTAGCATGGTGTCAGTGTCTTTAATTGTAAGATTAACCTTGATTTGGGTATATAGTGTAGTTTTTTGTCGTTTGATAACTTCCTCTCCCATCTTGCTTCTCATTGCCTCTCCTTTTGAGGGATGTTTTGGATTTCCAAAGCCATCACCGCAGGCAGAATAGATCAGCATAGTCTGTCCGTGTTTGATTGTAAAATCATGAACTGGTTTAATGTATTGTTTGTATTCATCTGATAGTTCGATTAGTTGCTCTGCAAGTTGTGGAGTCATTAGTATGTGCCCATCATCACCAAAATCCATGACTCTTCTGCAAAGTATTATACCAGGACCCCAGACGTTTTTGTTACCTTGAATATCATCTACAATGAAGCAGTTACCACTATGTAGGCCAACCCTTATCCGGACCGTCTCAGTTGGAATTTTTCCTTTGTTGTATTCTGTTAATTTTTCAGCAACCTCACTAGCTAAGAGAAGTGGATATGTTGGTCCTTGTAGAAAACCTAAACACATTCCATCTCCTGTTGGAAGAGTTAGAATTGACTCCTTTGGTACTGACTTGAATGCATCACATTCTTTGAGGCAATTCATGAGTCCAGTAATTTTTTTAATCTGAGTTTTTGTTGACATTGTAGGATCAGACAGCCCAACAATATCACAAAAGAAAAAATTGGCGTGAATTAGACTAGTATCAACTTTAATTCCCATATTCTAAAAATACTCGGTTTCTAAATTAAGACTTTCTGAATACTAGTCATAAAATTAGGCGTAAAGGGAAAATTGGCTTCAAATTATATGAAGTTCATAAGTGTAGCTCACTTGATCCGATTAATATAGGATTATCTGCTTAACATTTCTGGGTTTGGGGATGAAACGTAGGTGCATTACAGCCTAGCTTGTTCTGTATCTTTAATCCTAGTTGTATTATGCGTTGGGGTTATTGGACAATCTTTTACTTTTGAATTAACTAATTCCTTTTCTAACATTTTTGCTAACGTTTTTTCGCAATCTGAACCTGCCCACAATTTTGTTTCTGTTTTATCCCAACCCCTAACCCTCGTTTTTGCAATCCCATTTGCAGGTTACATATTCCTTCGTTCTGAGATTGACAGGATCGAGGTTTCACAAATTAAAAAAATTCTTTGTTATGGTGTCGTCATTCTTTTAGTCAGCTCTGCGGTAATTACTCCTTATAGCTTTTCACCATATGCTTTTGCATCAACAGATTCTACAAATTCCACAGTAACAGATTCTACAAATTCCACAGTAACAGATTCTACAAATTCCACAGTAACAGATTCTACAAATTCCACAGTAACAGATTCTACAAATTCCACAGTAACAGATTCTACAAATTCCA
>JAEHKV010000055.1 GCA_016838845.1 Nitrosopumilales archaeon
AGATGCGACGGTGACAATACAAAATATTGTTGCCTCAATTAACCTAGGAGGAAAAATTAGCTTAGAACAAGCTGCAAGAACGTTGCCACGAAGTATGTATGAGCCAGAACAATTTCCAGGTTTGATACATAGGATGTTAGATCCGAAAACCGTAATTCTGTTGTTTGCATCTGGCAAACTAGTATGTACAGGTGGCAAAACTGCAAAGGATGTCCATCGTGCTGTAAACAATCTTCATACCATGCTAGAAGAAAAGAACCTCATGATTTATGACTAGATTTTCATGATTGCTTAACTAGATATTTGACTTGTGCGTAAACCTTGTAAACATATCATGGAAACTGCTTTTGTTTTTATTACATGTGAGGTGGGAACCACAGATACAGTAACCAAAAAGCTCCAATTGATAGACGAAATAAAAGAGGTCATTCCAGTGTGGGGGGCTTATGATGTTGTTGCTAAGGTTACTGCATCAACGAGGGAGGAACTGAGGGATGCAATAAGAAAAAAGATCAGAACTACAGATAACATTAGATCAACAATGAGTCTAATGGTAACTGAAAACCAAACATGACTAATTGCCATTCTGAGCCTTAAGGACAAACATATAACATAAAATTATTTTCTGGTAAACAGTTGTCTTCCGAAATAGCCAAAATATTGAGTGGTTGTATTAACAAGGTCGTTTTAATCAAACTAAGAAATAACCAGATAATACAGGGAAAACTGCAGACTTTTGATGAACACCTGAATCTCATTCTTATGGATTCTGAGGATATTACTGATGACAAAGTAAAAAATCTTAACAAAATTATTCTACGTGGAGATAATGTATTAATTATTTCACTTCCAAAAAAATAATGATAATTGTTTGATACGAATTGTAGCCGAGTCTTTTTATCTCTGAAATTGCCATTTGAAACACGGAAGCTAACGTGCATGTGCTTTGAAATTTGCCATACTCTTATTGAGTAGACCACCCTCCCTGGTGCCTGCTCAATGATTTGTTAGCTTCCGCCTACATTTGACACGAACTGTAAATGACATTTGTTATGAAATGTTAATTACCAATAATTTCTAATTACAAATATTGGATAGAGAACAATTTTGTAATGAAATCCTAAAGACTGATGACAAGATAAGATTTGTGGCAATCTATGATGAAGGAGAATTTTATCACAAGAT
>JAEHKV010000056.1 GCA_016838845.1 Nitrosopumilales archaeon
AGAATTATTTTCTATATTGTGCATTATCAAACCGTTTCCCACAAAGGAATAGGTTCCGTTTAGGAGCTGAGGTGAGGCAACAGTTATGGCATGCATGGTTTTACCCTCATCAATTGATGCAACAAACTGTCCATTGGTTTGGGTACTATCAAGAGGACCATGTAAGACTGCAGGAAGAACAGGTTGTGATGCTACCCATGTTATTTTACCATCATAGATTTTATCATCTGAAGGGAGTACGATTACAAATTGATGTTCTGCTATGCCTGTATGAACTTCTGTGATGGAACGAATTGTTTTTGATTCCATTTTTTGTTGTGCTTCATTTGAAAAGGCGCCAGACGTAAATGAAAGTGTAAAAATAGATGCTAGTATGAAAATTCCAACAAAGGTAAATAGAATTTTTTGATTCATCTTTTCATTTCCTCAATCTAGAAATCAAGCTAATTGAACCCAAAATGATTCCAACTGCCATAACTAGGATCCAAATTCCAACCCAATGTGGTGTTCCAAGTGGAACTAATGTCATAAATATTTCAAAATGCACAGGCGTGGTAGCCATTCCTTTACCTCCAAAGTCTTCACCTACCATTGCAATGCCAGTTATCCATCCTGCAATCATGAATGTGAATGTCGATACGACAAGTCCTACATTCATCGTAACAAGATGAAATCCAGCAAGAAAGTTTGTCTTTTTGTTGTAAGGATTCTCACTCATATTTTCTATATGACGATAGACAAATCCAAATACCAAGACCGCAATTGAACCCAAGATATACATTTGATAACCAAAAGTAAACCACAATCCAGGTGTAAATTCAGCATCGGTATACGTCATTATTATTGAAAGAACTGGTTCTGGACCCATGTGACTCAATACAATAATAACTGTTAGTACTCCAACTGCAACAAATTGTGCCAGTCCAACAATGATGAATAGATTACTCCATTTGTGAGTGGAATATGTTTTTGGTGAACTTTCTATTTTATCCATTCAGTCCCAACGCCTTTTCTTAATTATTAAATCAATCTCAAAATAATTTAGCGAAATTGGAATCTCTATTTATGCTTAATAAAATCAGTTCGTATCAAATGTTAATTTGAAAAAAGAAAGTAATTTGGAGATTTTCTTGCCATCATTTTTATGTGGAGCTCATAGTATAATCATTCCTTGTCTCAAACACAGAAAAAACAAGAATACTTGTTACATCAACAAAAGTGCGAAATACTGTTACAAGAGCCAGAAATTAGATTTGCGGGTTTGATAGACTCAATGGGTCATTTGGTTGCAGGTGGAATGAAAAAGGGTCTAACTCCACTTGAGGATGACGCAGATAGACGGAAACTGTACATGGAGCTTATTCTCAGAGTAACTACTCGACAAGAATTTGATTCCACCATGGGTCGGGTCAAATATTCTGCGTCAAGAAGAGAAAAGATAGTAGTGATGAGTTTTCCATTAGAAAAAGAGGTTCTCCTTGTTTCAGCAAAACCTGACGTTGACATTGAGAAGACGGCAAAAAAAGTAATGAACCTGTGTAATATCTAAATGAATGACTATACATACAGCCAATTCTAGCAATTTGAAATAGTAAATTCATAGTTTTTTTGGTTTTGTTTTAGATCCATCGACACTTCGTATCAAATGTAGGCGGAAGCCAACGAGACGTACATGTGGTTAAGCTAATGAATAAGCGAATCGCATTATTCAAAGCACGCTGT
Source organism: Nitrosopumilales archaeon (assembly GCA_016838845.1). Lineage (GTDB taxonomy): Archaea > Thermoproteota > Nitrososphaeria > Nitrososphaerales > Nitrosopumilaceae > DRGT01. Next base: position 1,723 of record JAEHKV010000056.1, read on the forward strand.
CAGCTTCCGTGTTTCAAATAGCTATTTCAGAAATAAAAAGACTCGACGACAGTTCGTATCAAATGTTAAACTCGAATTATTCCTTGTTCTACAAGATACTTTATTCCAGAAATAAAGTCTTGATCCGAAATCAAATCATCAGCCCACCATCCAGCATTGTTTCTAACCCAGTCTGGTACATTCTGTACTCGTTCCATTCCCATTGCCCGTTTCTCGTCTTTTAGTTCCATTTGAGTAACTTCTTCTGGAAGGTCAGGAATAACCATAATGTTTTCTTTAATCATGAATTGAATTCCACTAGTAAAGTCTGAATCACCTATTTGTCCTTCAGACCACCATTTAGCGTTGTTTCGAATCCAGTCTGGAATTTGTAGTTTTTCCATGATTTCAATTGGTTTGCCCATGATTTCAAGTATTTTGTTTTTGTTGTTCAATGCTTTA
>JAEHKV010000057.1 GCA_016838845.1 Nitrosopumilales archaeon
CATCCCCATTTTTAATTACGAATCATGCCAACTTTGCACATCCCAATCTTACAGTTATGGCAAACATAGTCATCTGTAGGAGTTTCACAGCCACATGAACAGGTACAGGTATAGTCATTCATTATATCATAACGATCATGAAACATTATTTAAGTAAAGTTCCAAATTTCCAGATCTGATAATCGTTAATTTATTTACAATTTTTTTAATAATGCATTTCAAATTGAAAAATAATTTAACCTTCTAAAGAATTTCTTTAAAAAAAAGAAAAAACGTAATCAGTTAGGAATTTGCATTTTTTTCCATTTCTCGTACTAATTGATTACGTAGTATTGAGGCGTGTCTTTCTTCATCGGCGATAATTGTTTGCCAAATCTTTGCAGATCCTTCACTTTTGCATTTGTTTGCATCTCCCACATAATCCTGGGCATGGGACAGAAATTCAAGCTTTTTTGTGAGCTGTTTTGAAAGATTGTAGCAATTATCGTCTAAACAAGATTCTTGCATGTCTTTAAGAACTGCTCCATTAGTATTTGAATACAAAATAAAATTATCAAATTTGATAATTGTAGCTACGCCTTAAATCAAATATTCTATTTCATTAAATTATGACAATAGTTAGAAAAGTTGGTTCTAGAGGAACTAGAGCGTATACAAAAGATGAAGGTCCTCAAGAATGGGCAGGAGATTCTTACAGAAAGTTGGAGCTCGAAAGACTAGAAAAAGTTCCAAAAGGAACAACTATCCATCTTGGACGAGGTGTTCGAACTACGCAAGCTGGTGATCTTCCAAAACCACAACCAAGACCTTCAACAGAAGGAATGACAAGAGTTACGAATAGAGGAACTAGTAGTAGAAAGAGCAGAAACGTAGGAAGTAAAAATAATAATTAACCACTTACTACAAGAAATCTATTCAATTTTTTTTATTTTTTTGGATAAAAAAGGAGAAAACCAGAATTTTTCTATTGATCAATTATAGATTTTTGCTAATTCATGATGATACATTCTTTTCATTTCATCATTTGTTGCATGCGCAAACCTGTTAACTATATCAGTTGCGGTGACAATCCCAACCACCTTATCATCATCAATTACTGGCAGTTTTCTAATTCCTCTTGTAGCCATAAAGTCAGCTATCATCCAAACTGATTCACCTGGAGTTATTGAATACAAAGGGGACGACATAATCCTCTTCACAGGAGTATCAATTGGATAAGCATGAGCAGCTACTTTAATTGCAAAATCCCTATCTGTGATAATTCCTACAGGAGTATTCTTTTCAGTCACAATTATGGATCCAACGCCAGTATCTTCCATCATTTTTGCTGCTTGATTTGCTGGAACAGAGGCATCTACACAAATTACATTCTTTGTCATAATATCTCTAACACATATTGTCTTTGTATCTGATTCCATCTTAATTCAAATTTTATTGTGTTCCAATCTATATTACACTAGAACCTGAATATCAACCGTGAAAATCAAAGTATCATTTTATTTAGAATTCTTGTGATATTATTATCGTATAAGGGCTTCGGTTCTTATGCAAGGACGGAAACGTAGGGTATTAACCCGAATCGTGAGGTACTTAGGTATAACGCGTTAATGCGTTTCCGTTATCGCCCCTACAATCAAAATTTTAGAAACATTCATTCTCAACAATGAAAATCAAAACTGAAAATCTTGATTACCTAATTAAATAACAAAACAGAAAAATGAATATGGCCAAATCAAAACGAAAAGCCAAAACACAAAAACAGGAACTGACAACTCCATCACTGTGGGGTTTTAACTGGTTAGATGTTGATAGAGCATTTGACAATTTCAGAAGGGATTTTGAACGTGCTTTTACGACCTTCCCAACAATAACTCCTCCATCCTTTCCCAGTTTGCCAAATACCCACACCGATATTATCGATGATGGGGACAAGCTTGTTGTCAAAGTAGATCTTCCAGGCGTGAAGAAAAAAGACATAGAATTGAATGTCACTGATAACAGTATCGAGGTTTCAGCCGAACACAAGGAAGAAGAGGAAGAAAAGCGAAAGAACTTTCTAAGAAAAGAACGTAGTGAACTTTCGTATTATAGAACCCTTCCCCTTCCAGAAAAAGTGGTTGCAGGTAAAGCAAAAGCAAAACTCACAGATGGTATACTAAACATAACTATACCAAAAGCAGTTCCAACTCCAAAACCAAAGAAAAAGTCAGTTTCTATTCAATAACTTTCTTTTTTCCTTTTTTTCTTTTTTAATAATTTTCTGGACCTTTTTTAGATATCATTAGTGCAGCATAGTTTGGTGTTCTCCTGTTTGCACATATCGAATATGTTTGCAGTGCAATGCAATGCAGTCCTACTGATTATATCAAAATGATCAGAAAGGGAAGCTATGACAACACAAACAATCCAAAATGGAGCAGTCCAAAAAGGACCCCCAAGCATAAGAGACATAGTGTGGGATGACAGGCTACGAAAAGTTCTAGGTTTAAACTTTTTAGCTTCAGGTCTTGGCATAGCACTCATCTTAAGCATTGGTAAACTCCTAGGAAACTAGGAATCCCCTTTCTTTTTTTAATTTTTAGTAATCGTGTTCACTAAAGTCTGATCCTAATGCAATTGTAGCAATAACTGTAGATTCGGTTGTTTTGCATTTTATATTCTTGTCAGGAAGAAAATCATGAAAGATTTCCTTTAGTAATTGTTCAGTAAAGATAGACCACTTCATGCCAAGCTCGTGTTGAATAATGAAATGATGAATATTGCCTTCAATTCTGTGATCAGAGTGCATGCCAGAGGCTCGCATATAATCTTCCAAAGTTTCTATGCATCTTTTGAGGTCAAAGTCTCCTTTGATGAACATGACATTTTTCTTGATAATTGGAGTTAAGACGTTGATTATTTCATCAATGTCTTTTCCTTCCATATCAGCTCCTAAAGACTCGAGGACTGCCTTTGGAACTGGAATCATCCCAATCTTATCAGAGAATCTATCCCATTGAATGAATTTTTCAAGAATTTGTTTTACCAACACATTTTGTGAAATATTCTTTTGCATTGCCTCTGTCTCTAATTCTTCAACTAACGTGACAGGGAATCTATAGGTAATACTACGAGTTTTTTCTTTTTTTGGTGGGTGTTGTTTTCTTCTTGCAGTAGTGGTGTCCATTAGCTACAAAAAAGTGATGAAACAACATGATATTAACTGATCAGACTGTTACTTTTCTAATGTTGCCTTCCAAAAGTCCCCTACCAATGTGAATATCGTCTATATGGCCTGAAAGGGTTTTTTTGTCTTCAAAAACTGAGTAACAATAAGGGCACATGTATTCGCTAGGACCTTTAGCGACATGGATGTTGACTATGTGTTTTGAGAGAATATTCTTGTCATCAAAAAATGATGAGCAATAAGGACATTTGATCTTTCCTGGAATCTCCAGTTCCGGTAATTGAACAGCGTATTTACCCATATTGCCTACAATCATCTTTTGAGAAATCATTCCAATAGTTCTTGCATCATTTTCTACAATCAGTCTTCGTACATCATGTTTGTTCATGAGAGCTATGGCATCTTTCACAGATGAATCTTTGTGAATTTTGATAATTGGTTTGTGGGCAATTTCAAAAATTTTAACTTTGTTGGGGTTTTTTCCCTTTGCTACAACCTCAGAGAGGATATCTTTGTTGGTAACTATACCTACAACGTCATCATTCTCATAAACAAGGATGCTATCAACTTTATTTTCAATCATTTCTTTAGCAGCATCACTTACTGTTACATTATGTTCTACAGCCAGTAATTTGTGATCAGTATACTTTGAAACAGGCTCTTCAAGCATTTGTTTTAACATGGTTTTTCTTTCTTTGAAATTCATTTAAAAAGACAAGACGTTTTTCAAAATTGATAATTACATTTAAGGCTAACTCGGTTAATGAGTTTGTTTGTATTTTTCAAGCAAACTAGCATTAGACTCGACTTGTGTAAATGCTCTAACAATATCAGATTTGGTAATGATCCCAACTAGGTTTCCTTTTCTATCTACAACCGGTATGCCACTTACAAGGTTCTTAATCATTAATCTTGCGGCCTCAGCTAAATCGGCTTCAAGATCCACTAATAATATGACATCATTTAGAATCTTCTCTACTGGCAAGGTTTGGTCAAGTGCTATTGGGTTCCAATAATCAGGGAGCTTTCGAGAGCCCTTTTTGAAATTGTTTGTATGTTTAAGAAATGTATTTCTTGTAATGATGCTTGCAGGATTTCCATATTGATCAGTTACAACTAAACGAGAAATTTCATTCTTATTTATCATATTTAATGCAAATCGTATAGAATCTGATTTGCGGCACGTTGACACTTTTTTGGTCATGCAATCTTTAACCTTGAACTTGCCTGGGTACATTATAGAATAAGCATTGGTTATGTCAGTCTTTGATGTAATTCCTATTACCTCGCCATCCTCATCCAGTATGATTATGGCACCAATCTTGAAAATTTCCATCCTTTGTGCACATTGATTGAGCTGATCCTGTTGACCATCTGTGATTGAAATTAGTTTATCTTTCATTATTTCAGTAACTGGAATTTCATCCAAAGCCCTGTTAGAATTGTCGTCTTCAAGAAATTTGACAATGTCAGTTTCAGTAATAAGTCCTATTGGTTTTTTTTCAAAAGTAATTAAGACTGTTTTGATATGATTTAATTGCATTTTTAAGAGAACCCTATCTATTGTAGTGTACTTGTCCAATAACACAACGGGAGAAGAGTAGAGTTTTACTTTCATAGAATCTCTGTTATTGTTTTGTTGATTTAAAATTGAGTATTGATTATCAAGCATGATACCACCACATAAAAAATCATTCCTTTGTAACAGATGAAATGTTTGGGACTACTTGAATCTCTACATAGTTTCCTGTATAAGAAGCAGAAACGGATCTAACCTTACTTTTGTATAGGAAGAACTTTTTTCCATCATCTGAAATCATTCCAGAAATTGCTACGACTTTATTGTCATGTAGGGTTTGAAGTCTTCGGTATACAGTACTAATAGGAATTTTGGCATCTGCTGCAATTTCCATGGCTGATTTTGGTTTTTCCATTGTTGTTTCTATGATAGCTCTACAATACTTGTCTGCTAGGATCTCGAGAAGTGCATCCTTTCTTTCACCATCTTCGATTTTTCTTTTCTGAAGTAATGATTGCATGTATTCTATTTCTGTCCATTTTGATATAACCAGTAAGACTGCATTGCAATGCAGTGCATACTTAGTCATTATATCCACTAATAGAATACCATAATTCATGAATGGACAACAATTGGAATATGCACACTTAGTTCCTGAAAATGATAAAAAATTTGCTGCAAATGATATTGTAATATGCTGTGATTGTGGGAGTCAAGGAACCACAATTCTTACAAGTGGGATATATTGCAGAGGTTGTCGAAGTTTTAGACTTTTTGAAAATAAAGTGAAGAAAGAATACTACCATCTAACAGGCACTACCTTGGATTTGGATTGAGGATATAGTATGGCAAGTACCTTTGTAAAACAAATCATGAATAAGACTGTCATAACAATAGATGGATCTATGTCTGTTCAAGAGGCAGCTCAAATGATGACTAATGCAAATGTCGGATGTGTAATAGTGACAATGATGGATTTGCCTGTTGGGATAATAACTGAAAGAGATTTTGTTACAAGAATTGCAGCAGAAGGAAGACCCCTTTTCACAGAAGTTTCTCATGCCATGTCTATGCCACTAACAACAGTTAGTCCCGATGACACAGTTTGGGATGCTGCTGAGATAATGAGAGTTAAAGGAATACACAAATTACCTGTTCGAGAGGGAAATGAGATAGTAGGAATTATTACAACAACTGATTTTGTGAAAATTTGTAGTTATGGCTCTGATTCTCAGATGCGAAACATTTGTGATCAAATCCTGTTGAGAATGAACCCCCCTACTACTAATGTAGAAGCTGGGTTGAACTGATTGATTTCGATTATAGGCAGTGGTAGAGTTGGTTCTGCTATTGCATTTCTTGCTGCCGCTACTTCACTTGATGATATACATCTGGTAAATAGACATAAAGACAAAGCACTTGGACAAGCATTAGATATTTCAAATACGATTCCTGAAGATTCGCCCATATCTGTAGTTGGAACTGATTTTTCTGAAATAAAAAATTCTGAGGTTATTGTAATTTCAGCAAGCGCTGGCACTTACTTAAAAAGCCGAACAGATATGCTTTCAAAACAAGTTACAATGATTCGAGACATTGCAAAGGAGATCAAGAAATTTGCTCCTGATTCTAAAATTCTTGTGGTTTCAAATCCTGTTGATATTCTAAACTACATTTTTCAAAAGGAAACTGGTTTTCCCAGAGAATGTGTTATTGGGGTTTCTTCAAGTCTAGATTCAAGCAGATTCAGATATTTGCTTGCAAAGGAATTTCAGACAAAACAATCTGAGATTAAAAATGCAATGGTTTTAGGCGAGCATGATGATTCAATGGTTCCGATTTTTTCTATTGCTAAATTGAATAGCAAACCAGTTTTAGAGCTGTTGAATAACTCTCAAGTAGATAAAATCACTAGAGAGCTACGAGATTATTGGAAAGTTCTAAGAAAGTTTAAGGGACCCTCAATTTTTGGTATTGCAAAAAACACTGTAGATGTGATAAAATCAATTATCAAAAATGAGGTACTTTCCATACCTGCATCTGTAATGTTGGATGGTGAATATGGGCTGTCAGATGTCTGTTTGGGCGTTCCTATTCGAATCGGGAAAGATGGCATGATGAATATTCAAGAAATTGACTTACAAAAGTCTGAGCTTGAATCTCTTAAACAATCTGCTGATGTTATTAGAAAGTATCTCTATCAGCAGCAAACAGCCAGTTAATTGGTTGTTTTCAAAGTTGAAATTTTAGCCAAGGCTTAAGTATTTTGAATTGAAAAATATGTAGAAGGTGGCTACAATTAATCCTGTTCAGATGTCCATTACATTGTTCTGTGATTGATCTACCCCTACAAAGAGGAGTCACCTTCACCCTACCTTTGAAATCTTTTATCCTTCAATCTCCATTTATGCTCTTTAGCCATTTTTACAAATTTTTCTGGGAGAATGTCTTTATGATCTTTTTTTACGATTTGCCTCATAGTTACAAAAAGTACAAGAATCCTCATAATGCCAGTGATGTTTTTTGCAGTAGCGCACCTGGGTGATAGGAAATTATAAAATTTAAGATTGAATTGTAATTATCAAGTCTGATAGCAGTGTATCATGTTACAGATGTTAACAAGTCATGCATCTTCAAGACCTCTCAAGTAGGTATTTTTCCTTACCTTTTCTGCTACGAGGCAGACATCTTAGTTGGTGACCACAACAAGGACAAAATATTCCTTCACAAATAACAAAAATTTCACAATTCTGGCATCGTTTTTGACCTGCAGCATATCTACCAATATGAAACGGTTTTCTGGCTTTGTATTTGACGCAAGCTTTTATACAATATCCTGTCATCAGATTCTCTCCCACAGAATACTATGCCACTTTTGAAAAATAAACACGTGCAATGGTATTCCTTCATATCTTATTATAATCAAGGTTGATTCTCATGTTTGATAATCTTTAAGATCTTTGGACAAAAGCATCAAACAGATATCCCAGGGGCTTACGACTTGGTTCTGATAAATTACATAGGGATGAGCCATATCAAGCATTATCTTTGATAATTCTGGCAAAGTCAAATTTTCTGAAACAACCTTTGCTTCTGCTAGGTTAAAAGTAGTCATTGGGGAATCCAAAAAATTCCTTACATATTTTAAGTATTTTAAATCTTCAGAAATTTTCTCAATAATTAGTCTGTCGTTTATGTATTGATTAGAGCCCTCTAAGAGTAGTTTCCTCGTTTTATTTTTTAACATAGAGTTTATGACATCGCCCACAGTTTGATCTTTGGTGAACGTGACAACAGTCTTTTTTGGGATATCTGAGATGGCAATTTCAGTCTTGCATCTTTTTCCAATCCCAAGTAATTTTTTTGCCGAAATTGCGGAATAGTCAAAAAGTTCATTGTCAATAACTGCAAATGCTCTACGTGTTTGCATCCACCGATAAAGTAATTCCTCTAGTGTGTGATACTTGGAGATTTTGACAATTTTAGAATTCATGATTTCTTCTACCTTTCTGTTAAAGAAACTATTGGTAGGATTTTCTAGAATGCCTTCGATGATCTCTTTTCCCCCAATCAAACCTATTGGAGTCATGTTATCTCTTACCACAACTGAATCAGTAAAAGAGTCTAAATATTGAACCAACATGCCTGCTACTACCCATGTTTCTGTTCCTTTATCGATATTGACACATAAAGAAGAAGTTAAAGAATCAGACAAAAGATATTCTAATGTGCGTTCGCTAACACATGGTTTGTTTTTAGATAATTGCATCATATGCACTACCGGAATTTTTTCCTCCCTAACTGCCATTTGCTTGGAAGCCTTGTACCCTCTTCAAGGCTAATTTCTTCTTTTTTCATAGCCCTAAATTACTATTGCATTAATCGTTGTAATAAGAGGTAAGAATGCATTGCAATGCAATCATACCAATTATTAGTTTGAAAGGTGTAAAGTACTTCAAGTATGAACACTAATCTTCAAAGCGAACCAAATAACGTGTATACCGATTGTGAAAGATGTCACACTTCATTCCCACACTGTCATTGTAAATGCCCCTACTGTGGTAAAAGAGATGGATGTGAGTGTGCCTTATTTGATGCAGCAACTGGTGGTTAACAGTTCGTATCAAATTTGATAATTTTGTTGTTTGTTTAAAAATAGAAAATTATGAAATAGGCTTATGGTCTATCAATTAGCTGTATTGGTAATTATACCAATTATTCTTGGAATTGTAACAATTTCACCATTTGAGGAGCTAATAAGAGAGGAACCAATTGAAGAGCCTGTAGAGATAACTCCAACAGAACCGCAAAATGGCTTTGGGGCCCTTTCTTTCATATTGTTTACGATTTGGATTTTTATTGTAATACGAATGTTGTATAAATTGAAAAGAGGACACCTTCAAAATACGAGCTAAATTCTAAATAATTCTTTTTCTTTTGGAACTGTCAATTCAATTCTGCTTCGATTATTCTAATACATACCGCCACCAGGAGGCATTCCTTGTGGTGGCTCAGGCGATGAAGATCTTGAGATAGCTATAACATTATCAATTCGCAGTATCATGTTGGCGGTTTCAGTGGCAGATTTCATCACTTGTTCTTTGACTTTAATTGGTTCAATAACCTCAAGTTTTTCCATATCTCCTATTTCTCCCTTAACGATATCCACTCCCGTAGATTTCTCTCCAGAGCTATGTTTCGCTCTAAGTTGTGTGAGGGCATCTATTGGATTCATGCCAGCATTTCTTGCTAACGCAATAGGAATGGATTCTATTGCCTCTGCATACTTTTCAACTGCTAGCTGTTCTCTTCCAGAAAGTGTCTTTGACCAAGTTCTCAGCTGAGTAGCAATATACTCCTCTGGGGCACCTCCTCCATGAAGAATCATAGGTTTCTCGATTACATCCTTTACCACCATTAACCCATCATGAATTGATCTATCTGCTTCATCAATAACCCGTTGAGATCCTCCGCGGATTAAGAGAGTAACAGCTTTTGGGTTTTTGCAACCTTCTATAAACACCCAATTATCCTCCTCAATTGATTTTTCTTCAACATTTTGCGCCTCACCCAAATCTTTTTTGGCAAGATCATTTACGCTACCTACAATTCGTGCCCCAGTGGCCTTTGCTAATTTTGTCATATCGCTTTCCTTGATTCTCCTCACAGCTAAAATTCCAGCTTTTGCTAAGTAATGCTGAACAATGTCATCTATTCCCTTTTGACATAAAACAACTGTTGCACCAATAGAACTAATTTTATCTGCTATCTCTTTCAGAATTTGATTTTCTTCTTCCATGAATGATTTGATCTGATTAGGGCTGGAGATGTTTATTTTGGCATCGAATTCAGTTTTTTCAATCTCAAGTGGTGCATTGATCAGTGCAATTTTTGCATCCACTATTTTTTTAGGCATACTACTACTGACCACTTCCTTGTCTAACACTATGCCATTTACTAACTGACTATCTGAAAGTGAACCACCTGTTTTCTTTTCAACCTTAATGTTGTCTAGGGACATTTTTTTAGAATCACCTTTTTCGTCTAGTATTAAAAGTGAAGCATCAACTACAATTTTTGCTAAATCAGAAGCTTCAATAGAAACTAGCTTAGTTTGCATTGCCGTTTTGGCAATTTTTTCTAGAACATCTCTATTTTTAGGATCAACCTTTTCAGCAATTTCTGAGAGAAGTTTAGTAGAATAAATTAGTGCCTTTTTGTATCCATTAGCTATAATCACTGGATGAATTTCATTGTCAATAAGTGATTCAGCCTTTTCTAACAGAGAACCAGTAAATACAACTGCGGATGTGGTTCCATCCCCAACTTCACTGTCGGTAGCCTTTGCTACCTCAACCATCATTTTTGCTGCAGGATGTTGTACATCAATTTCTTTAAGAATAGTGGCTCCATCATTTGTAATTGTAATATCCCCAATCGAATCTACAAGCATTTTATCCATTCCTCTTGGACCGAGACTAGTGCTAATAATTTCTGAAATTAGTTTAGCTGCCTGAATATTGTTTCTTTGGGCATCTCTTCCTCTGGATTGTTTTGAGCCCTCTTTTAGTAAAATTACCGGTACTCCTTCAGATGTGGTTTGTATGTGTGCCATATACCCAAATGCTAGAATTTTCTATTTATTATTAGAACACAAATTTCAGAATTGATTTTCATGTGTGATAATAAAAAGAATTATTTCACAATTAGAACTGCACAAGGAGCATAATTTGCAATTTTGTCTGAGATGCTCCCAAGTACAAATCTTGGTATCCTACTCAACCCTCTACTACCTATAGCAATTAGATCAATTTTTTCCTTTTTTGCAAATTTGATGATTTCATTTGCTATGTTTCCTTCCTTCATCACTGTTTCTGCTTTGAGACCATTTTTTTCGGCAATCTTACTGGCTTTTTTCAAGGCGTTTTTTCCATAATCTTTAAACATTTTTACGAATTCCCCCCTATCGATTAGGCCTAAGCCTAGTCCTTTAACTAATGGTGGTTTATCCACCACATAAATCAAAGACAGTTTTGAATTGGATTTTTTTGCTAATTCACAGGAACGCAATAATGCCTTGTTGGAACACAGCGAATCCTCAACGCAGACAAGTATTTTTGAAAAAACTGAATTTGTCATTTGTTGTCTATTTCACTACCAAAGTTGGAATCTTTGATTTGTGTAAAACATAGTCTGACACACTTCCAAAGAAAAGATCTTTAACTATTCCATTACCTCTTGCCCCAATAACAATAAGATCAAACTTGTTCTTTCTAGAATGGGCAAACCGAACTATATCATATCTAGGATCATTACTGCCAATTATCTTTGATGTTAGAAGAATACCATGCTTTGCAGCTCTGGTCTTTGCAGGATCCAGAATTTTTTTTCCTTCCTTTTTGAAATCAATTCCGATAAATCCCAGAGGATGGAGAACAAATCCAGGCGGGTAATGTTTAGCATAAACGGCAGTTATTGTTGCGTGGCATTGTCGGGCCATGTATATTGCTTCATCTAATCCACGTAGTGAGTTTTTGGAACCATCTAGTGGAACAAGAATTTTTTTTATTTTTCTTACCATATGAAAAAATAGTATTTTTTTAATTTAAGATATAGATATGATTCTCAAAGTTGAATATGATATGAACCAAAACCATAACTAAATTAGATAAAATCGATTAGTTCAGTTAATATCAAATTTGAAAATCTACAGTGTATTTTATAGTAATTTTGACTAAAACTTTATCATGAAAAGAATTGATGCGATGATACCCAATATGAAGCGAAATGAAGTGGTTAAGAGTATTCTTAAAGCTGGCGCACAAGGTATTACTGTAGTCGAAGGTAGGGGCAAAGGTGCTGGTGAAAGACCAATGGTGGGGGGAGCACGAGGCACTGCAAGATATATTGCTGGATACAATCGAACTGACATCATAACTACAATAGTTAATGATTCAAAATTAGAATCTGTGGTATCTGCAATTATAGGTGTAGCTCACACTGGTTCCAAAGGAGATGGCATGATCTTTGTATCTACTGTTGAAGAAGCATACAAAATAGGTACTAAAGAGAAAGTAACATAACTGGTTTAATATCCAAATTAACAGTTCGTATCAAATATCATTGTTTGTAGGACCGCCAAATTTCTCTTTTGACTTGGATGTATTGGCGCGATTAAGATGTACCCTTGCCATTACTGGGGACATTATTGTAGTAATCAAACCTATTGCAACTATAATGCCAAATAATGTAATATCAATTATACCAAGCTCCAATCCAATTGCTGCTATCACAAGCTCAATCATGCCTCGGTTATTTACAAGATGCCCAATCGTCATGCTCGCATTATTCGAGAAACCTCCCATTTTTGCTCCAATAAAGCCGCCGGAAATCTTTCCCACCACTGCTGTTGCAAGCAATACCAAAAAGAATAACGATTTGTCAAATATTGGTTGTAGAAGAAGCTGCATTCCTATGAATGCAAAAAATATAGGAGACAGTAGACCAAAAGTAATTGTAGTAAATGTATTGTTTACTTTTTCATAATTCTTTTTCCCTATCATTTCTTTGTAAATTATTAATCCTGCAAAGAAAGAACCTATGGCAAAATGTAAGCCAACATTCTCAGCTATCCAAGAGATTCCAAATGCAGAAATTAATAATATTCCAAATGCAGCCTCTCTAGATTTCAGCTTATCTGATAATGACGTAATTTTGATTGGTAACCAACGTTCCCGTTTTTTTAATATAATGTCAAGCAAGAAAATCCCACCGATGAACACTGCAATCTTAAACGTAGAAAAACCAATGTCAACGTAGTTTATTTCCTCCATGCCAGTTACAGATAGTTGCATTATTACGGCAAGTACTACTAACGCAAGTACATCATCAATGATTCCTGCCGTTATGACTGTGGCTCCCATCTTGCTTTTCAGTAAACCAAATTCCATGAGAACTGCAGCACTTACTGGTATTGCTGTTATGGCCAGGGCCAGTCCAACGAATAACGATGTTAGCATTGGTAAACCAAAAAGATAAGCAACTTCGGCTCCTGCCCCAAATGGAATTACAAATGCTAAAATTGAAAGAATTACAGAGTGTTTACCTGCCTTTAGAATTTCTTCTGGACGTAGATGTAGACCAGCAAGGAACATCAGAAAAAATATCGCAACGTCAGTGATCACCTTAAAGGATTCAGAAGGCTGAACAATGTTGAGAAGAGAGGGGCCTATTATTACGCCTGCCAATAGATGCCCTACAAGTGCTGGTAGCTTTATTCTTTTGAATACTTCACCCAGTATCAACGCAGATACTAGCAAAATTATAATATTGAAAAAGAATGATTCGGACATGATTGTTTTCCTGTTTTTGTGCCCCTTGTAAATTTAATTAAAAGAACTTAAGAATGTCACTTTTGAGAATCATTTCTGAAAATCATCAATGGCTTAAATTAACACAAATTATCTCAATTACTCATGCTTTTCAAAAACATTCTTGTTCCATACGATGGTTCAAGTCATTCTAAACATGCATTCAAAGTAGCTTTGGATATGGCAAAAAAATACAATTCCAAGCTTTCAATGCTTACTGTACTGGATACTTCTTCTGGATATTGGGGTCATTCCAACCTTTGGGATAAAGCGATGGGTAGCGCTAAAAATCTTGTACCAAAGGAGTTTAAATCGTTTGAATCTACTGCAAAAAAAGCCAAAGTTTCATTTCATTCTGAAATTTTAGAAAGTCGTTCTATAACAAAAACAATAGTATCTTATTCCAAATCCAAGAAAATTGATCTAATAGTAATGGGCGCTCATGGAATAACAGGTTGGGATAAATTAATTCTAGGTAGCGTTACAGATAGTATTGCACACCGTGTTAGTTGTCCAGTTCTTATTATACGATAGATTTTGTTAAAAAAACCGTTTGATCGTTCTGACCGATACCAATTGAAACAGCTTGGGCATGTTTAATAGTCATACATAGAACTATTAGATTCAAGCACTGCGTCTACTGTAGTATCAACATCTAACAAACCAGGAACTTTTTCAAAATCAAAAGGATTTAGAGAATAGATGGCTACAGGTGTGAATTTTATTATTTTTACATCGTTTTCATTGACTAGTTTTTGTATTTTTTCTCTGTGAGATGGAGGCAAGTTTTTTGAAATTCTAGTATTGGCAAAATAGTATGTGTCTTTATCAGTTACGATTTCAATATTTCCTTTCAGTTGGTATCCTGAAAGTTGTGAATAATCAAAAATTGCAACACTTACCCAATTATTGGTCATGTAATTTTGATAAGATTTGTGCTTGAAAATTTCATACCAATATATCGCCTTATAATCGACATGAAACGAACTTCTAGGCGAGACATTAGGAATGCCTTTTTGGTTAGCAGTTCCAACCACTATTACCTGTTCTTTTCTCATCATTCTTTGAACATCAGGGGGAATTGTTACCATGTTATTATTTCGCGAATATTTTAATTAAATGAGGCGCTGATTCTCAATCTTGAAATTAATCTTGTTTTTCAAACTGATTCAAGAAGAGATGGTGACTCTATTTTTCTAATACTCATTTTGAATCGCCTTTTTGATCGTTTTGAAAGTTGTCTTAAGAGGCGTTCACTAAGGTATTCAAGGACTTGACTTAGATCCCATCCA
>JAEHKV010000058.1 GCA_016838845.1 Nitrosopumilales archaeon
AGACTGCGTTGATAGGAAGGTGGTGTAGATCACAAGCTTCGGCGAGTGGTGAGCCAGCCTTTACTAACAGACCAACACACCGGTTCAGCCATTTACATAGAGACTATGTGCGATGATTCATTTTTGAATCACATTAGCGAATGCTATACACGACTTTGTGATCCAATTTTTTGAATTTTTGGACTATCAGTCCACGTTTACGAATAAATAAGATTGGAAAATCAGACTGGTTTTCATTTTCTATGATCGATTTTTCAAGTTTGCTGATCTACACAACAACATTTCTAATAAAACATTAATAAATGATGTTTTATAATATATCATCAATGGCAATCAAAGATGAAATAAAACCAGAGTATAAGACCATACGAATCTCAGCTGGTAGTTATTACAAATTGGTGGAACTAACGGGATTGATTTCAGCTCTTGCTGGCTATAATTATTCCATAACTCAAATTGGCGATGGCATCATTGCATTCTTTTATCAAGTCTGGTATCCTGAATTACTAGACCATATGAGTTCCCCAAAAAAACGAGATGCAGCCAGAGAGGTTTTACAGGAACGTATCAACAATTGGTATGATGCTCTGAAAGATGTTAGAATCAAAAAGTAGTACGGTAAAATAATAAAACATAGGAATCCAAGCTGATGCTGCAATCCATTTCGGTGGCATCCAGATTGTAGTATCTCGCTATGCTTTGTTATGCCGATATACTACTTTTTGAGTTTCTCTATAAAAAGCCTGATTACTGGAATTTTGAGGCTATTTTACTCAAAACAAATTTGGCTAAACACTTTTAATGAGAATTTCAAACGTTGGAACCATGTTCTTTAGAAAAGAGAAACTGATAACAGAAACTGTTTGCAAAGAATGTGGAATGGAATTTTCAGAACCAGAAAGAATGCTACGCCACATGATCAAAGCTCACTCTAAAGGCAAAGGCCCAAGCTGTAACTGTTAGTTTTTTCAAATAAGCAATTCTCAAATTCATACAAAATTGGTTTGTGGTAGTATGATGGGGTTCTAACCCCTCAACCAGCAGATCTATTAACTACCTTCGATCTGACAATTTAGAGAAAATGTCTGACGAGGTACCTCAATGGTGGGATGGATTGGCCGAGGAACTTCAAATCGATATTGAAATAGTCCACGAAAAGGCCACTAGTTAGTCACAAATCGACAAATTAGACATCCATGGAATCACTGGGATCAGAAAACTGATCGCTTTCTGTTTAGATGATCTATTCCACCACAAAAAATTTTTGAATTATTGATTTTGATCGGAAACCTTTATCATACACATGATAGATCGTACGCCATGGAAGTTAAATCCGCAGTAAACCGACTATTGGGAATTAGTCCTTCTGTTCGAGTTGTGACTATTTGTAATATGAATGGCAAGGTTATCTATACCGCACATGCAAAACGAGTAAAGAATGTCTTGTCTGCCAGCGAAAGTAGAGCATCTTTGCGAAATGCTGCAAAAGCGTGGAAAGGTCGAAGATCCTTGTCACGAAAACTTGGTCCATGCAAATATGTTGTTGCTGAATATGCAAAAATAAAGCGCATTACAATGCCAGCAGGTAGAAACAACATTTTGTTTATATCAACAACAGCCGCATTTGATCACAGAAAGCTAGTTAGTAGAGTTCATTCCTTCCGATAATCAGGAAAACTCTTTTTCCAATTTTTTCTTCTTTTAGCTAACCAATGGTTAACACAAATTCAATCCCAGAACTTTTTAGAATTGATACCATAATCATTCCATGAAAGCGAAATTTAAAACATCTTGTGTTTCTTGTGGTGACATGATTAAACCAGGAAAAGAAATCTCAAAGAATGATGAGGGAAATTGGGTTCATCATTATTGTGTTGAAGATGCTGAACTTCCCTGATTCCAATGCGATTCATTATAAGTAGCGGTGAATAATATTATGTATGGTTATTGTTTGGATTGGAATTGCTGTCGGTGTTTTAATTGTGATAGCTTTGATTATGAAACTAATGCGAACTCCGCCACACGCTGCAGTTACATTTGAACAGCGCTGTAAAAAGTGTGGTTCGAAAACCAACGGATTGAAATGTCCTAGATGTGATAAGAAACCTTCCTTTGGTGTGTAGTTCCGTTTGACTAGGTTTTTATTTTCCTGAAACCAAATCTCATAAAATTGACAAATATACATTCAGAAATTTATGATGAAAAATGTAAGAGACTTTTTGAAGAAAGCGACATTCGGTTTGCCGGAATACTTGATGAGAAAGGCGAAATAATTTCTGGCGGATTCAAACCAGGACTAACTCCTCTAGAGGGGGACGAGGTCAAACTGAAATCATTTATGGAATTTGTTTCCAAGGCCTCCATCAGAAAAGAGTTTGATCAGAGCCTTGGACCAATTAACTATCTTGCTGCTAGACGAGACAAGGCAGTTTTGATCAGTTTTCCATTTCCAGTTAGTCGAATCACTCTGTTGATTTCTGCAGAACCATCTGCCAACATAGAAACACTGGCAACAAGGGTCGTTGAAATTTTTAGTGGAATAGAGTGACTAAACTCGAATTATCTGTTTACCAATTAGATATTCCAAAGCCCTGAGATAATCCGCTTCTGTGATCAAACCATCTAAAACCCAAGATGTGTTTTTCTTCCACCATTCCGGGATTACCAACTCTCCCAATTGGATGCCGACCTGTTTTTCAAAAATGTTGGTATCTATTAATTCAGTTTTTTCCCAAACAGGTATTACTATAACATCTTCAAACTTGGATGAAAGAATTAAACCAGTTTCTGCATCGATAATTTCAGAATATTTTCCTGTAGAGTCCCTTGCAACAAATGCATCTCTTTGCAGATGCTTAAATGATGTTAAGATTTCATGAGTTATTGTTAACTCCACATTAGTTCCATCAAGCTTGGAACCAATTTCAAGTGGGACCGGATAGACAAATTTGTGTGGGGTGTGAGAACTCTTTGGCTGAGTAGTTTTACCAGAATCGTTGTCCTGACATTCTGGGACACCATCTACCTTGACCAGCGTACTACCAAGATGACATTGAATGGTGCCATCATCATAATCTCTCAAAATGTCGTAGAGTGACCCTCCTTGGTCTATAGTGATTTCAATATTTACTCTACCTTCTTGTGATGTTTTTTCAAAATCAACTTTGACTTGAGTCAGCGAAACTTCAGATACTGTATATTTTTCAATAACTGTATCTTTTTGGTAATTATCGGAAACTGCATACTTTACAAAATCTGCTTTTTCAACACAAATCACATCATTGCAGAACCTGTCCTCCATTGGGTGAATTATTGGCGGGCTGATAATTTCGGCATTGATGATAGCTCTAATTCCATATGCAAAACGACTGTCAGTGATTTGCTCAGCAACCCATAACATTGCGTCGGTTTTAATCCAGTCTGGAAATGTTGCAAACCCGCCCAGATGCCTCTCCTTAACGTATCCAGAGGTACCAAGCATTTTTGTAATTTCGGAAACTAGGACTCTATTTCGGTCTGGATGTTCGGTTGGCCAAACAATATGAGAGTATAGATTAACACAAAATCTCAGCTTTGGCTGATAGTCATGTAGGAGGTACAAGTCATATGTTCCAAGTGATTCGTACTCATCATAATAGAACTCACAATAATCTATAATGTCCTCTACCGTTTTGATTTTAGAATCATCATAATAGTGAGCCGAAGCTGATGGAATAGTAAAACCTAGGATTAGTGATACAGCTAGTGCTAGAGCTAGTTTCGTATACATCTGTATACTAGTACCTACAGGAATTAATCATATTAAGAAGATGGAAAAGATCTTTCTCCTAGGTGTAAAAAATTACTAATTGGTCGGAATAATCCCACCAGAGTGGTATGCTTTTAATTTGATAAAAACTTCAAATGATTTTATGAAGGCGACCTTTGCAGCTGGATGCTTTTGGCATGTTGAGGATTTATTTCGAAAGGTCAAAGGAGTGAGCTCTGCAACATCTGGTTATACTGGTGGTACGATGCCAAGTCCTAGCTATCAAGATGTTTGTACCGACAGAACAGGACATGCAGAAGCTGTTCAGGTAGAGTATGATCCAGAGCAGGTTTCATATGATGATCTGCTCAAAGTTTTTTGGAAGAATCATAATCCAACTACTCTGAATCAACAGGGACCGGATGTTGGGACGCAATATCGTTCTGCAGTATTCTATCATGATGTGGAACAGGAGAAGGCTGCTAAGGAATACATGAAAAAGCTTCAAGATTCAATGCCAGAAAAAAAGGTCGTTACTGAAATCACCCCAGCAAAGGAATTCTTCAAGGCTGAGGAATATCATCAGAGATACTTTGAGAAACAGGGATTAATCTAGAGTTTGATACCTCAATGATACCTCATTATTTACCCAAAAGCACGCGATCAAAAATGGCAATATTTATCTACTAAATTTAATCGTCGCATAATAATTGGAAGAAAAGTTCGTCAAGATCGACGAAAATAAAATCCGCTATTTGGAATCAGGATCAGGAGAGCCCCTAGTCCTAGTTCACGGTTTAGGTGCATCGGCAGAACGATGGGAATATGTCATTCCTCTTTTTGAAAAGCATTATCGAGTAATAGTTCCAGATTTGATTGGCTTTGGATACAGTGACAAACCAATGGTGGATTATACCATAGAACTCTTTTCAGATTTTCTAGACAATTTTCTCCAGGAGATCAAAATAGAAAGACCCATGCTAATTGGCTCATCTTTAGGGGGGCAGGTCACAGTAGAATATGCCTCGAATAATGATTCCATAAAAAAGCTAATTTTGGCATCTCCTTCAGGAATGGCGAAAACATCCACACCCGCCTTAGACGCATACATCATGGCTGCATTGTATCCGAACGAGGATACCGCAAAGAATGCATTTGAAATGATGGCGACTCCTGAACAAGAGATAGCCCCTGAAATAATTACAGGATTTGTAGAAAGAATGAAGCTTCCAAACGCAAAGATGGCATTTATGTCAACTTTGTTGGGATTGAAAAATGCTAAAAAAATTAAAACCAAGCTAAAATCAATCACCGCCCCAACCCTGATAATTTGGGGTGCCTTGGATCCAGTAATACCAATTAAACACGCAGATAGTTTTGTCGCAGCTATCAAGGATTGTAGATTTTTCAGAATGGATGGATGTGGCCACACCCCCTATGTCGATGATCCAGAATCATTCGCTAGAGTAGCAATGGAATTCTTGGGGAAATAACCAACCGAAGTCTATATATACCCCTCATTCCCTACTACTACCTATGAGTGGTAATAATTACCAATACGACCCCGCAGAAATGTTCAAGGAATGGATCAAGAAAAGCGGTAAAGCACAAACAGAATTTATGAAAAACTTTGGAGTCTTTATGGGAAATAAAGTCCAGGAGTTCAATCCAGTTGAGGCATTAAAGGAGATCACCGACAAAGCATCTGAAGCTCAAACAAATGTAATGAAAAATTTTGCAAACTTTCAAGCAAAGGGAATGGATTCCCTTTTCAACATGGGCCAAATCATGCCCAATTTCCTGAGTTGGGGAACTTACAAAACATCCGTTGGAACCAACGGAAGAATTTCGATTCCAGAGGCAGAAAGAGACGCCTTAGGATTAAGGGAAGGAGACTTGGTTCAAGTCATGATTCTTCCTTTAGCAAAAAAATCAAAGAAAACGGAGGTGAAAAAATGAGTACAACCGAGCAGAAAACACAAAGCACTGTAAAAGATATTTATGGTGTTTATCAGCAAAACGTCGACAGGTTATTCGATGGTATAAAACAACAAGTACCACGTTATCATCAGTCAGTTACCAACGTACAACAAGAATACTTGCAAGCAGTTGAGAACATATTCAACTCTTCAGTCGCACTACAAAAAGAATTTGCAAAGAAAGCAGGAATCACAACCAACGTTCCTGAAGCAGCACTAAAAGTAGTACGTGATACCACAGAAGAACTAGTAAAAGTATCTACAATCCAAAATCAGATTGCACTAGCAACTATCGACGCAACACAGCAAAACATCAAGACATTCAACGATAATGCAAAAGCATTTGCTGATTTGAACAAGAACATACTACAATCTTGGATTTCTGCATTTACTAACAGAAACAACTAGATATTGGATTTTAACTCCAAATCTATTTTTCCCTTTTTTATAATTTTTTTAAGATCTTTCTTTTAGCCACTTACCAAGCTCAGGTAGAACCTTTCTCTGCGAGAGTGAGCTTGCAATCATCCCAACATGACCAGTTGGGTAAACTCGAAGTGTTTTGTCTTCGCTAGCTACGGCATAATGAAGTGGCATACTGCACTCTGGGGATACCAGATGGTCGCCAACAGCAACCTGTGTGAATAATGGCATTTTGATGTTTTTGAGAGAGATGTGCTTCCCGCCTACGTACATCTTGTCCTGTATCAGCAGGTTCTTTTGATAAATGTCCTTTATCCACTGCTTGAATAACTCTCCTGGAATTGGTGGGGTATCGCTGAGCCATTTTTCTATCCGCATAAAATTATCAACAAAATTCTTGTCCTCAATATTTTTGAAAAGTTTCACATACTTTTCAACTCCCTGTTCGAATGGTTTCAAGATAGAAAAGCAATAATACATGAATTCTGGTGGCATGTTACCAATATTGTCAACCATCTGATCGACATCGATGTGCTTGGCCAGATTACTAATCACTGTGGTATCACGCCACCCATCAATTACAGGTGCGGTAGCAACAAAGTTCTTGACATTTTCTGGGTGTAATGATGAATATACAGTAGCTAATGTTCCGCCAGTACAATATCCTTGTAAGGATACTTGGTCTACATTTGCCTCATCCTTGATAAATTCCACACAATTATCTAGATAACCATTTACGTAATCATCAAAATCCAAATACTTGTCCATGTTTGTTGGTGTCCCCCAATCAACCATATACACATCAAGGCCTTGATCTAGTAGATTTCTTACCCAACTTTTTTTCGGATGAATATCCAAGATGTGATATCTGTTGATAAGGGCATA
>JAEHKV010000059.1 GCA_016838845.1 Nitrosopumilales archaeon
AAGTACGACTTGCATTAAAGAGCTTACTCTGGGATAAAATTTCTTATGACAATGTAGTTGATTCAAAACAATTCCAAGAACATATTTCAGAATGGGCTGAACTTCTTAATCAACCAATTCCAAAAATCAAACGCCTCAGCTTTGATATCGAAGTTGAATCAGAGATTGATCGAATTCCTGATCCAAAGGTTGCCGAAAAAATTGTTACTGCAATTGGTTTTGTGGGGTCAGATGGTCTAAAACAGATTTTTGTGCTAAAAAGGGCAGGCGTGGAAGAAGGCACGAATGAGCTACCAACAGATGTCAAGGTCATGTTTTATGATGAAGATAAAGAAAAGGACATGATTTTTGATGCCTTTGAATTGATTGCCAGCTATCCTTTCGTTCTCACGTATAATGGTGATGAGTTTGATATGCCGTATCTTTACAATCGTGCAGAAAGATTAGGTATCGAAAATAAGAATAATCCGCTTTACATGATGAGAAATTCTGCCACATTAAAACACGGGGTTCATCTAGACCTTTATCGCACTTTATCAAATCGTAGTTTTCAAATCTATGCGTTCAGTCACAAGTATACTGACTTTTCCTTAAACAGTGTTTCAAAGGCTCTTCTAAATGAAGAGAAAATTGATTATGGGATTGATCTTAATGATTTAACTCTCTATCAAACTGCCAACTACTGTTTTAATGACGCACGACTTACTCTCAAACTTACAAGTTTTAACAATGACGTTTTGATGGATTTACTTGTAGTTATTGCAAGAATCGCGAGAATGCCAATTGACGATATAGCAAGAGTTGGTGTCTCACAATGGATACGTAGTCTACTATACTATCAGCATAGACAACAAAACTCGTTAATTCCCAAAAGAGAGGAGCTGGAAAGACATTCAGCTGGAGTTGTAACTGATGCCGTAATTAAAGATAAAAAATATCGTGGTGGATTGGTTGTTGATCCTGTTGAAGGAATTCATTTTGATGTCACCGTAATGGACTTTGCAAGTCTGTATCCTAGTATCATCAAAGTCAGAAACATATCTTATGAAACTGTAAGATGTCCACATGATGAATGTAAAAAAAATACTATCCCCCAGACAAATCATTGGGTTTGTACAAGAAGAAATGGTATGACATCATTACTGATTGGTTCGCTACGAGATTTAAGAGTGAATTATTACAAAAGTCTCTCAAAAAGTGAAACACTAACTGAAGAGCAAAGGCAGCAGTATACAGTTGTCAGTCAGGCGCTAAAGGTAATCCTTAATGCAAGTTACGGCGTGATGGGTGCAGAGATATTTCCTCTTTATTTCCTTCCTGCGGCAGACGCCACAACAGCAATTGGGAGACACATAATTCAAGAGACGATCAAAAAATGTGAAGAGATAGACATCCAAGTGCTCTATGGGGATACAGATTCACTTTTTATAAAAAATCCGACTACAGAACAAACTCAAAAGGTAATTCATGACGCAAAAAAAAGATTTGGTGTTGATTTAGAGGTAGAAAAGGAATATCGGTATGTTGTTCTTAGTAATAGAAAGAAAAACTATCTTGGTGTTATGAAAGATGGTAAAGTTGATGTTAAAGGTCTTACAGGCAAAAAATCACATACGCCACCATTTATCAAAACTCTATTTTACGAATTGATAGATATTCTTTCTAAAGTTGAAAGCATAGAAAATTTTGAGCTAGCAAAAAAGAGCATCAGTGAAAAAATTTCGGAATGGGCAAAAAAGGTTCAAGCAAAAGAAATTCCACTAACTGATTTAGCATTCAATGTCATGATGAGCAAGGAACCATCTGAATATGTTAAAACTGTCCCGCAACACATTCGTGCTGCAAAACTTTTGCAAACGGTTCGAGAAATCAAGAAAGGTGATATCATATCATATGTCAAGATTTTAAACAAGCCTGGAGTGAAACCTGTTGAAATGGCAAGAAAGGATGAGGTTGATTCTAAAAAATACATGGAGTTCATGGAATCTACACTGGATCAAATCACATCATCAATGGGACTTGACTTTGACACAATTCTTGGAAAACCAAAACAAACAGGACTAGACCAATTTTTCTGGAATTAAAATGGCACTCGATGAGATTTCAATATCAGTTTTAGCTATTGCTGCAAGTGTTCTAATTTTAGCTGGCTGGGTTCCTCAAATCGTCAAGGGGTATCGCACAAAAAAACTCAAAGACATATCAAAATACTTGATGGTCTTAATAGCAATTGGAGCAGTTTTGTGGTTGTGGTATGGGATTGAAATTGATGACATCTTCATCATAGGAGTAAATATTGCGGCAATTGGACTCACACTGACAGTTCTGACCATGAAAATCATATACGAAAAGAATGGGAAATAATTCAATCAAATAATAAATAGTAGGCTCGATTTTTCATTGAAGGAAAAGATATTGTTTATCATAAACTGTAAAAATTATGAAGAAGTTTCAGGTCCAAAAATTGCAAAGTTTGTTAAAATTGCAGAAAAAATTTCGAAAAAATACAAAGTAAAAATTGCAATCGCCCCACCACAACATCTTTTGGGACAGATTTCAAACAGTTCAATTCCAATTCTAGCACAGCACCTAGATACTGCCAAGGTTGGCAACACAACTGGATTTATGGTTCCTGAAATAGTTAAAAAATCCAAGATTCAAGGCTCTCTGATAAACCACAGTGAGCATAGAATTTCTAGTAAGGAAATTTCTGCGTTGGTTGCTAGATTAAAAAAATTAAAAATGATTTCAGTCGTTTGTGTCAAAAATGTTGCTGAGGCAAAAAAATATGCAAAATTAAATCCTAATTATATTGCTATTGAACCCCCTGAACTGATTGGTTCTGGTCGAGCAGTGTCTAAAGAGAGGCCTGAATTAATTACTAATGCTGTCAAAGCAGTCCACAGTTCTAAGCGCAAAACGAAACTCCTTTGCGGAGCTGGAATTGTTTCTGGCGAAGATGTTGGAAAGGCAATTCAGCTTGGATCAAAAGGCATTCTTGTCGCCAGTGGAATTGTAAAGGCCAAAAACTGGAACAAAATCATTGAAGAGTTTACAAAACAAATGCTTTAAAACACCCAGCTTTCGATTTTAATACCTAGGAAATTAAAATGAAATCAATTTATTTTTTTAATGAAGGTGATGGAAAAAATAAAAAACTACTAGGAGGCAAAGGTGCTGGTCTTTGTGAAATGACCAGACTAAAACTTCCTGTTCCGCCAGGATTTGTCATTACAACTGAAGTTTGCAAAAAATACTATGAAAATAAAAAGAAATTGTCAAAATCACTTCTAGCAGAAGTTAAAAAAAATATTTCTAAAATTGAAAAGAAAACAGGTAAAAAATTAAATTCCAGAGAAAATCCACTTTTGGTTTCAGTAAGGTCTGGTTCAGCTATATCAATGCCAGGTATGATGGACACAATTTTGAACCTCGGCATTAATGATACGACTGTACAAGGATTAGCAGAAAAAAGTAATAATCCACGTTTTGCTTGGGATTCTTATCGTAGATTCATTCAATTGTTTGGCAAAGTCGTATTTGGGATCGATGATAAAAAATTTGAAAATGTTTTAGAAAATGCAAAGAAAAATCAAGCAGTACAGGCGGATAGCGCACTAAATGAAAAAGCCCTTCGTTGTGTAGTATCAGATTACAGAAAAATTTGTGAGAGACATACTGGTAAACCATTTCCAACAGATCCTTTTGAACAGTTAGAACTTTCAATTAAGGCAGTTTTTTCAAGTTGGATGGGAGAAAGAGCACTAGTTTATCGAGAAAAAAATAACATTACGAAAGATATTGCAGATGGTACAGCAGTAAATGTTGTAACAATGGTATTTGGAAACATGGGGAATGACAGTGCTACAGGTGTTGTGTTTACGAGAAACCCGGGTGATGGTACTAAACAAATTTTTGGAGATTATTTGATTAATGCACAAGGAGAGGATGTTGTTGCGGGGGTACGTACTCCAAAACCAGTTGACAACATGAAGATTGAACTTCCTAAATCATACAAACAATTAGCTGACACTTGTGCTAAACTAGAAAAGCACTACAAAGAACCACAAGATATCGAATTTACAATAGAGCAGGGCACCTTTTATCTTCTTCAAACTAGAAATGGCAAAATGAATGCGGTGGCAATGATAAAAGCCTCTGTTGACATGGTGAAGGAAAGGCTGATCAAAAAGGAACAGGCCATTCTTAGACTACAGGCAGAACAACTTGAACAACTACTACACAGAACGATTGATCAAGACAAAGTCAAAGGATACACTAGAGTGGCAAAAGGAATTGCTGCATCGCCTGGAGCTGCAAGTGGTGTTGCTGTGTTTGATGTTAAAAGAGCAACTGCCATGGGCGAAAATGGAGCAAGAGTAGTTCTGGTAAGAGAAGAGACAAAGCCTGAGGATGTTCCAGCATTTTTTACATCTGTTGGGATTCTTACCAGTAGGGGAGGGAAAACATCTCATGCAGCAGTAGTGGCAAGAGGAATGGGTAAACCATGCATTGTGGGATGTTCTGAATTAAAGATTGATTATGATAACAGAAAGTGTTTTGCAGATAATAAAATTATCAACGAAGGTGATGTAATAACAATTGACGGAAGTAGTGGCGGAATATTTCTAGGTGAAATACCTACTATAGCACCACAAATTACTGAAGACTTTAAGATTGTGCTAGGTTGGGCACAAAAAATCAAGAGAATTGGAGTTCGTGCCAATGCTGATACACCTGATGCAGCAAAACTTGCTCGAAAATATGGAGCAAAAGGAATTGGACTTTGTAGAACGGAAAGAATGTTCAATGCAAGAGATCGAATCGGATTGTTTGTTGAAATGATTATGGCAAAAACAATTCAAGAACGAAGTGTAGTTTTAGAAAAATTAAAACAATTACAAAAAAGTGATTTTATAGAAATTTTAAAAGCCATGGAAGGATATACCGTCACAATCAGATTACTAGATCCTCCGTTACATGAATTCCTACCAAATCCTGAAGAGTTGACGAATAAAATACACAAGATGGAACAACAAAACTCCACTGATGGTTTGGAGGAGGCAAAGATTCTACTGGAACGAGCAAGAGATTTGGCTGAAATTAACCCAATGATGGGCCATAGAGGAGTTAGAGTTGGAATTACCTATCCTGAAATTTACACGATGCAGATAAGAGCTGTTTTTGAAGCTACTGCAGAACTTGTTAAACAAAAGGTTGACGCACGACCGCAAATCATGATTCCACAAATTAGTAGCATAGCAGAATTAAATCATATCAAAAAAATCTTTGATACTGTTAAAGCAGAAATGGAACAAAAATACAAAACTAAACTAAAGGTTAACTTTGGAACAATGCTTGAGGTTGTACGAGCATGTCTTACAGCAACCGAGCTTGCAAAAACCGCAGAATTCTTTAGCTTTGGTACTAATGACTTGACACAAGCAACATTTAGTTTTAGTAGAGAGGATGCGGAAGGAAAATTCCTCCCAGAATATTTGGATAAGGAATTACTTGAAAAAAGTCCATTCCAATCGATTGACGAAAATGGGGTTGGTAGCCTAATGAAAATTGGAATAACAGACGGTAGAAAGATCAAACCAAAATTAGAGATTGGTATTTGCGGTGAACATGGTGGTGACCCAAGTTCTATCAAATTTTGTTACAAATCCAATCTTAATTATGTGAGTGCCTCACCTCACAGAATCCCAATAGCAGTAGTTGCAGCCGCCCAAGCAGCACTTGAGAAGCCTAGAAACTCAACAAAATCAAAGAAAAAGACAAAAAAGAAATCAAAGAGACGATAAACATCTATCTTGTTTCCAAGAATTGATTCAATCAAACAGCTTAGACTAAAGATTGGCATAACTCAGAAGAAGTTAGCATCAATGACTGGGGTCAGCACATCTATGATTAACCAAATAGAGTCAGGTCGAAGTCAGCCTAGCTACGAAACCGCGAAACGAATCTTTGATAGTTTGGCAACACTGGAAGGGAAATCTTCATCTCATAAGGCTGGAGATTTTTGTAGCAAAGATATCGTGAAACTCAAACCATCAAACACACTTCATGATGCAATTAAAAAAATGCGAAAATTTTCAATCAGTCAGGTACCAGTCTTTGTTGGGAGTGATCCTGTTGGATTAGTAACAGAAGATAGTATTGTTAAACACATTTCTGATGCTGGTGAATCTGAATTGAAAAATGCCAAACTAGAAGATTATATGGAATCTGCTCCACCAGTGGTAGACTTTGATACGCCAGCAAATACTCTAGTCCCTTTAATTAGATTTTCAAAGTGTATTTTGGTTTCAAAAAAATCCAAGATTTATGGAATTATAACAGCAACTGATACTCTAAAGATGATGGAATAATAATTTCAAACGAAAAAATTACTTGGGATGTGAGCAGAGTTCTGCCAAAACACCACGTAGTGATTTTGGATGAATGAATGTGACCTTAGTACCAGCAGAACCGGGTCGTACATTTCCAAGAAACTGGATGCCACATCCTTCCATTCTTGTTACTTCGCCTTCAATGTTATCGGTTTCTAGTGCCATGTGATGTAGTCCTTCACCTTTCTTATCAAGAAATTTTTTAATTGGACTGGAATCATTTGTTGGTTGCATCAATTCAATACGTCCATTTTCTAAATGTAAGATGCCAACCTTAACGCCTTCGCTTTCCACAGTTTCAAACTCAACATCTTTTACATCTAAAGCCTCTTGGTACTGTTTCATTGCGGACTCTAGATCATTTACTGCAATTGCAATGTGATCAATCTTCATCTAGAATACCTCTTTTGGTCTGTATTCTCCAAAAACTTCGCGGAAGGTGTTGCTAATTTCACCAGTAGTTGCATATGCCTTAACAGAATCTAGGATAAACGGCATCAGGTTCTTATCGGTCTCTGCGGCGCTTTGCATTGCAGAAAGTGCTTTCTCTACTTTTTTGTTGTTTCGTGAGCTACGAAGTTTTTTCATCGCCTTTTTTTGTTGAATCTCAACAGAATCACCAATTCTCAAAAGTTCTCCTTGTTTTTCACCAACATCTTGGAACTTGTTTACACCAACAATTACTCTTTGGTCTTGATCAACCTCCTTTTTGAGACGATATGCATTCTGTCTAATTTCTGACTGGAAGAATGCCTTTTCGATTGCCTTGATTGAGCCGCCCATTTTTTCAACCTTGCTTAGATACTTCCATACGCCATCTTCTATCTCATCACAAAGATACTCCAAATAGTATGAACCAGCCAGAGGATCAACAGTTTTTGTTATACCACTCTCATGTGCAACAATTTGCTGCGTTCTGAGAGCAATTTTTGCGGATTCCTGGGTTGGTAATGCGAGCGCTTCATCCCTAGAGTTTGTGTGAAGAGATTGGGTTCCACCAAGAACTGCCGCCATAGATTGTATAGTAACGCGAACGATGTTATTATCTGGTTGCTGTGCTGTAAGTGATTCACCACTGGTCTGAGTATGGAATTTTAATTGAAGGGATTTTGGATCTTTGGCGTGGAATTTTTCTTTGAGAATTTTAGAGTAAATCTTTCTCGCAACTCTGAACTTTGCAATCTCTTCCAAAAATTCTATGGTACAACAAAAGAAAAACGATAGTCTTGGTGCAAAGTCATCAATCTTTAAACCACGATCTAAACATGTTTGGATGTATTCAATTGCATTTGCAAGTGTAAACGCAACCTCTTGTGTTGCGGTGGCACCGGCCTCCCTCATGTGGTATCCAGAAATTGAAACTGGATGCCACTGTGGAACATTTTTTGCACAGTAACCAATCATGTCACCAATTAATCTCATCGATGGTTGTGGTGGATAGATGTACGTGTTTCTTGCAATATACTCCTTAAGGATATCATTCTGTGTCGTTCCACGAAGCTGTTCACTTGAAAATCCTTGTGACTGTCCAACCACAATGTAATATGCAAGTAGTGTGGATGCAGTAGAGTTTATCGTCATCGATGTACTGACCTTACCAAGTGGGATTCCATCAAATGCAGTTTGCATGTCCTTCAATGACGCTATAGAAACACCAACCTTACCAACCTCACCTTCGGCCTGTGTTGCATCAGGATCATGGCCAATTTGTGTTGGCAAATCAAACGCCATGCTTAGCCCTGTCTGACCTTTTTCTAGCATGAACTTGAAACGCTTGTTTGTAAGTTTGGCATCACCAAACCCAGAATACTGACGCATCGTCCAAAATCTTTCACGATACATTCCTGCATGAATACCCCTAGTAAATGGAAATTTGCCTGGTTCTTCGTTGTTTGATTTCTTTGAAGATTTTTGATAGAACTGCTTTACTGGAATGTTAGAATCGGTGACGTGTTCCTTGGGTTTTGTTTTTTGTTTTGCGGCCATCATACATCACCTTATCAACAATTTTGAAATCTTGTCAGCAGCGTCATATGGGTCCATCTGCTTTGATTGAACCTTTTTCAGATAATTAGAAAATGTCTTATCAGAATCCGGCATAGAATCAATTTTGCCCTTTATGTTATTTAAAATAATATCTTTCAGTTCCGATTCTAAACGAGCTTTGTCCTGTTCTTTTTTTGTCTTTTTCTTTTTTACCATAAGGTCCTTTAGTTTTTTTGCAAACTCTACAATGCCTTTGTTTTTCTTTGTTGATGTAAGTAGAATTATCGGGTTTTTTTCGTTAGCTCCAATAAAGTCACGTACTGAATCATAAAGCTGTGTTGCTCCATCTAAGTCGCTTTTGTTTACCAAGTAAATATCACCAATCTCTGTTAGACCTGCTTTGATTGTTTGAATACTATCACCGGTGTATGGATTAAACACAACAACTGTAATGTCTGCCACTTTAGAGATTTCGACCTCGGTTTGTCCTGCACCAACACTTTCTATTATGATTGGATCAAATCCCGCATATTCCAAAATGCGAATGCTATTCCTAATGGAATGAGATAAGGCACCTGTTGCACCCCTTGACGCAATGCTTCTGATGTATGTCCCAGAATCTGTTGTTTCAGTCATCCTAACTCTGTCACCCAAGATTGCGCCACCAGTTACATGACTTGTTGGATCAATTGCAAGAACAGCAGGTTTTGTTTTTAGTTTTTTTAGCTGTTCAACAGTTTTGTTGATTAGAGAGCTCTTACCTGCTCCTGTAGGACCAGTAATTCCAATTACAATTGATTTCCCAGATGTCTTGAAAATTTTTTTTAAAAGTTTTCGACTTTCTTTTGGATCATTTTCCATTATAGAGATTGATTTTGCAATAGAACTTCGTTTACCTTTTTTTAAATCAGAAATAAGTGTCAAGTATATCAGGTTCCTTTTTCCACAATAAATTCTTGTAGTTATCTCACTGTTTGCTGAAAATGACAGGCTTTTCAGGCTCGTTTTCCTCGTGAATTTCTGTTTTTATCTCGATTAGACCAAGGTCTTGATTTTCTGCTAAAATTATTACGGGATGAAGCTCCCAACCAAATTTGTCGGGTGGAACGAATGGAATTCTTTCTATAAATGATGAGCCAGAATAAGTTTTTTGAAAGGATGGTTGCAATCCCAAAACCTCTAAAATTATGGTGTCTGTTTTTTGTGTGTTATCTACAAATGAGATTTCAACTACTTCTTCATCAACAAGATAAACTGCAGCGACAGAAAATGTTCTGTTGAGTAATTCTTTATCAACAGAACTCGAATCATAAAAAAATAGTCCAGCTAGAATTGTTATTACTATAACCGATATTATTGGTATTATTTTACCCATGATTCATTTCTGGACGAGTTTTAATTATTAAACTCCTTTCGCATTCTTTCTAAAAATCTTGAATGGATTGTGATTTTTTCAAGAGCTTGTTCAAGGGTTCTCTCTGTACCAGGGGTAGGATTCTTCTTGAAGAATTGCTTAATGTCATTTTTCATAGGTTCATCAGCAACCAAAGCAATGCTGGCAACAATTCTGTTGAATAATGGATTCCCTTGACCAACCTTTTTACCAAGTTTTTTCCAGTTTTTTTTCAGCCAAGGCCAAAGAATTTTTTTGCCATAAGGATTAGCAGATGTGGTCATTATTGGCAACTGCATGTTTTGTGAACGAACCTCTGATGTTTGAGAAAAGTCTAGTGACTTTAATAGTAATTTTTCATCTTTGAAATAACATAGTGCAGTAAGGTAACGAAGTTTTTCTTCAATTGTTTTTGCTTTTTTATATAGTGAGATAAACTGCCTGTGTGTTTTGGAATCACCGTGCCATGCAACTACTATAAACACAGATTGTCTAATGTCAGGATTCAAAGAATCTGGATTTTTTAGAAATTTATTGAATTTTTCACTTGCTATGCTCTGAACTTCTTCATCACCCATCTTTCCCAAGGCTAAAATCACAAAGCTACGAAGAAAGGCAGTCGTATGTTTTTCGTTTTTTACTTTTTCCCATCCCAAATTTTCAAGAATGTTTCTCAGATGGTTTGATGCGTGAGAACTAATTTGGTCAGAAAAGTCCTCCCAATATGTGTGTAAGAACAACCAGTTGAGATTGTTTGCGACGTTATATGCAGCGAGATAATT
The DNA here is from genome assembly GCA_016838845.1 of Nitrosopumilales archaeon. Lineage (GTDB taxonomy): Archaea > Thermoproteota > Nitrososphaeria > Nitrososphaerales > Nitrosopumilaceae > DRGT01. Next base: position 10,557 of record JAEHKV010000059.1, read on the forward strand.
ATCTTCATTCTCATATGCCTCTGAAAAGTCAAGGTAATCTTGAATGTCATAAACACCAGAAACACACAGTGCAAAAAGATCATTTTGAATTGACCATCGGTCCACTGATGAAATGGTTTTGTTTTCGATTTGTTGTTTCAGATCATCAAGTAGTTCGTCATCATATTTCACACGATAAAATCCATGCCGACCTGAATTTACTACTGGTTTAAAATCCGAGCTTATCGTTATTTTGTCTGATTTTTTTGTTACAAGCTTTAACGGAGTTTTTTTAGAGTTTATAGAGACAGGAATATGCCATAGTCCTTTTGGTTTTTCAGGTTGTACCATCATGAATCTTTTCTGTTCTAGTTCTAGCTTGGAATCAACTTGTTTCACTTGAACGATTGGGAATCCAATTTGGTTAACCCAAGTTTTTACCATTTTATGGACTGGCTTTTTTGCAATCTTTCCAATTGCAGTCCAAAGGTCATCACCTTTAGCATTTTGATATTTGAATTTGGTAAGATAATTCTTCAAGCCCTTTCTGAAATTATTCTCACCGACATAATGCTCGACCATTCTGAGAATGCATCCACCTTTATCGTATGATATGGCATCAAAGATTTCTCTGATCTCTGATGGTTTTCTAACCTTGACGTCAATGGGGTGAGATGATTTGAGGGCATCAAGTCCCATTGCAACATTCATTGCATCTTCTAAGAATTGATCCCAAAACTCCCATTCAGGGAATAATCTATCAACAAATTTTGTTGCCATGAATGTAGCAAAGCTTTCATTTAGCCACAAGTCATTCCACCACTTCATTGTGACTAGATTTCCAAACCATTGATGAGCTAGTTCGTGTGAAATCACTTCGGAGATTCGCTGCTTTGTTTGAGTTGAGGAGGTTTTTGGATCATATAGTAGAATTGTTTCCCTAAAAGTAATTGCCCCCCAGTTCTCCATTGCTCCAGCCGCAAAATCTGGAACTGCAATCATATCAAGTTTTGGTAGTGGATATTTAATTCCAAAATATTTTTCATAGTCAAGCAGAAACTTTTTGGTAAGTTCTAGAGAAAATCTTGCTTTGGATTTGTTTCCTTTTGTTGTAACAATCCTAACTTGAATTCTTCCTGCTTTTCCTTTTAAGAATTCAAATTCGCCAACTCCGAGATAAATCAAATATGTTGACATGATTGGAGTTTTTGCAAACTTGTGAAGAATTTTTTTATCAATTTTTTTATGTGAAACTTCAGGCATGTTTGATAATGCTGTAAAGTTTTTGTCAGCAATTATTGAGATTCCAAATGTTGCTTTCGCTTCAGGTTCATCCCAACATGGAAATGCTCTCCTTGCATCTGCAGCCTCAAATTGTGTTGTAGCTAGATACTTTGTTTTTCCTTTTTCTTTGTATTTACTTCGATAGAATCCTAATAGATTATCGTTTAATATTCCAATGAAGTCAATTTCTAGTATAGCTTTCCCATTAATTTTTTTAGAAAATGAGATTTGTAATTCTTCATTTTTTTTATCAAGTTTTACTTTTGCTTTTAATGAATTATTTTTTGTTTTGATATTGCAATTCTTGATTTTTAGCTCCGCAGCATTTAGAATGATTTTGTTTGTTGGTTTTTTACAATTGATTTGAATCTGTTCCTTGCCGTTAAATGAAAAATTTCTAAAATTTGGTTCAAACTCTAGATCATAATGAATTGGGATAACAGATTTCACGTCTGAGGTTCTTTTGTAGGGTCTTATGTACATTTACTGTATGATTCCAGAAATTAAAAAAAGTCTTTAAAATAGAAAAATGATCTCTAAAAGATATGAAGCAAAAGGTTGCCTCCCGTCGAATCAAAATTCTAGTAGCCAAATTAGGCTTAGATGGACATGATAGAGGCGCTCTAGTGCTTTGTAGGGCCCTTCGAGATGCTGGAATGGAGGTAATTTATTCAGGACTTTTTGCCACACCAGAAAGAATTGCTCAAATTGCAGAAGATGAAGATGTTGATGCTATTGCAATGAGCCTACTCAATGGAGCACATAACACGCTCTTTCCTAGAGTTGTAAAGGCCGTGAAAAAGAAAGGAATTAAGGATGTTCTTGTTGTTGGCGGTGGAGTAATTCCAGATGTTGACAAAAAAGGATTGCTAAAAGCTGGCATTAACGGAGTCTTTGGTCCTGGAACACCACTACCAACAGTAATTGATCATATCACAAAAGGCGTTTCAAAGTTAAGAAAGATTTAGTTTATTCAGTAGAGTCTGGCCACATCATTTTGCGCATTTGTTTTCCAACTTGTTCAATTTGATGTGCATCAACTTCTTTCATGTATCTATCAAATGCATTTTTACCGTTCTTCTGATATTCGCTAATCCATTCTTCGTTGAATGTTCCGTTTTGAATTTCTTCTAAAACTTTTTTCATTCTTTTTTTGGTTTCACTGTTCATTACAACTGGTCCACGAGTTAATCCTCCATATCTAGCAGTTTCACTAACACGTCGCCACATTCCATTAATTCCATATCTCTGAATCATATCCACAATTAATTTTAGTTCGTGCAAAACCTCAAAGTATGCAATTTCTGGTTGATAACCAGCTTCAACAAGTGTTTCAAATGCATTAATCACCATAGATGCAGAACCTCCACAAAGATCTGCTTGTTCACCAAACCAATCTGTTTCGACCTCTTCTTGAAATGTTGTTTTGATTACTCCAGCTTTTGTACTTCCAATTGCTTTTGCAATTCCAAGTGTTCTATCCCATGCTTTCTTGGTGTAATCTTGATGTACCGCAACTATTGATGGAGTTCCAAATCCCTGTTGATATGTTTCACGAACTTTGGAACCGGGCCCTTTAGGCGCCACCATAATGATATCGACGTTTTTTGGAGCCTCGATCCATTTCCAGTGAATTGCTGCTGCATGTGAAAAGTATAACGCGTTTCCTTCTGAAAGATTAGGTTCAATCTCTTCTTTGTACACCTTAGCTTGTACCATGTCAGGAATTAGAACCTGAATGATGTCAGCTGCTTTGCATGCTTCAGAAATTGACATAACTTTATGTCCATCAGCTTTTGCCTTTTTCCAGCTGGATCCGCCTTCCTTTACTCCAATAATTACATTCAAGCCAGAATCCCTCATGTTGTTGGATTGAGCGTTTCCTTGAATTCCATATCCAAGTACTGCTATTGTTTCGTTTTTGATAGGTTCTAAGCTTACTTCATCATCTTTCCATGTTTTTGCCATAAATAAGACTCAAAATCTTGCAAATATTAACTATAAAATTTGAATTATAATCAGCTTTTCAAATAGTAATAATTTTGTTACATGACAAGCATCTAACTTTAGTTTGTCCGCTTTTTAGCCGTTCAAATTTTTTGGAACCACATTTAGGGCAGATTGGACATGCGCGTAATTTCTTCATGTCAGTATTCTGTTGGTTTAGTGTCAGACTTTGAAATAGTTTGTAGTCGTTTAATCCCATTAATTTTTTCAATTATATTCACAACAGCTTTTGGGACGAAATCGTTCCATTCTTTGTTTTCAATCATTAATTTTCTAATTTTGGAGGCATTGTATTTTTCTCTATCCAAAAATTTTGGTGATGTTACAATACAACCAGAATCAGCTAATAACATTGAAACATAATCATTCCCACTATACACTTTATCAAATTTTGGTAATGATGCTTCCAAATAGGAACCCCAAGTAGCAATATTAGACTGGTTTTCAATTGCAACAATAAAACATCTTGACAGATCAACTCCATCATCTTTCAATGATTGATGAATCATTTCAATTCTTTCACCAGCTGTGAATGGGTCCTTTTCTAGATAATTGAATTGTGAACTTGTAATAGCTATAATGACTTCATCACACTCTGAAAGAATTTGTTTAACTAAATCAAGATGGCCAAGATGAAAGGGTTGAAACCTACCCATCATTAATCCACGCATGGTTTTCATGTTTCACATGAATTAATTAAATCTAATCTCAAGGAAATGATTTGAGAACTTTGGCATAGCTCACAAATCTGTGATTTTTTGGTTTTATTTTTTTCTGGACATATTTTGAAATAGTTTTACCAGTTGAACCACAAAGCCCTAATGGGTTCTGCACGTAACCTTTTTCTTGTGAATATCGTAACACTTCGTCATCAGGACTATAACAGTTTACAATTTTGAAGTTAACAGTATTTTTTAAAATCTTGGAGTTTGATTTTTGAAAGTTGCTTTGTAATGACGCACCAAAAAAATGAACTGTTTCAACTTGGGGTTTTTTTGATTTTGAGTACAAATTTTGCAAGGTGCTAAGGATTACTTCGGACCCAAGGGAATGCCCCATTAAGCGGATTTTTGTTGTGGAATTTTGTTTTTTAAAATCTATAATGAATTTAGCTAGGTTTCTGCCATTTTTTTTAGCAATCTTTTGGCCAATCCGTATAGCGTGTAACTCAGATTTTTTAAGATGTGCGCCTTTTGTGTTAGCATCATAACTATATCCAATAACTGGATATCGATAGCCCAAAGCCCTCAACCTCCGTTGTGCAATCTTAAATTTAGTAACGGCGCCAGCCTTGTTGTTTTGGAGACCATGGATCATTATGGTGATCTCTTTTTTTCTACGAAGTTTTTCAAATGATTTTTTTGGATAGAGATAGTACGAGTTTGATTTCAGGGTTGAACCATTTGTTAAATCATAATAACCTCTTGTTGTGATTCGTGGTATTTGTTTTTGCAACTTAATTTTTTGTTCCTAGTTTTTGTTTGTACTTTTTAATATCAACATCTTCAACTTTGGCAAAAAGTGGTGAAGAAGAACCAAGTTTGTGATTCTCAACAAGAACAATCTCTGAGATTGAATCCCATGATTGTTTTGAAACATTTCCATCCAAACCAAGCTGAGACCAAATTTTTTGTGATGATTCTGGAAGAAATGAGTATAGTGCTATAGCCAAACTTCTAACAGCATTAACAGAAAGAAAGACGCAGGAATTTGTACCTGGACCATTCTTCCATGGCTCCTTGTGCTGGAAATACTGGTTAAAATGAGCAGTAAACTCGAGAATTTTCTTTAATGCCCTATCCAAATGATTTTGTTCCATTAATTTACCGATGTCATCAGCTAGTGTTTTGATTTTTTGTTCAGATTCTTTATCGGCATCATCAAACGCATCAGGTTTTGGAATCTTTCCATCAAAGGATTTCTGTGTAAATCCTAGTGCACGGTTGACAAAATTTCCAAGATTACCAATTAGTTCAGAGTTAATTTTTGTCGCAAATTGATCCCAATCAAAATTAAGATCATCTTGTGAATATGGATTAATAGAAACGAGATAAAATCTCAGATAGTCAGTAGGATAGTATTCCAGAAATTCCTTGAGTCCGATGTACCAATTTCTACTCTTGGAGATTTTTTTAGATTCTAATGTCAAGTGTCCTCGTGTTGGGATATAATCTGGTAGTTTGTATTCCTCGCCAATTCCTAATCGCATTGCAGGTAAAAACAAAAAGTGATGGTACACGATGTCTTTCCCAATGAAATGATATATGTCAGCAGAATTCCAAAATTCTTTCCCGTCAATTCCTTTATCATTTAGAAATTTAATTGCGCTTGAAATGTAAGCAAGATGATTATCGAACCATCCATAGAGAACCTTTCCTTTTGCTTCATCAAGTGGTATTGGAACGCCCCATGAAATATCACGAGTAATATCCCAGTCTATAAGACCGGATTTGATCCAATTTTGAACATATTTTTTGACATCTTTTTGTAAGTTTTGGTTTTCATCAAGCCATTTGTATAATTTGTCTGAAAAATTTTTGAGTTTGTAGAAATAGTGTTTTGTTTTTTCCTTAACTGGAGTCTGTCCACAGATAGAACACTTTGGATTGTCTATTTCCTCTGGAACTCGTCCACATTGTTCGCAAAGATCAGAGTATTGATCTTCAGCCTTGCAATAAGGGCAAGTTCCTAGCACATATCTATCAGGAAGAAATTTTTTGTCATTATTACAATAGAACTGTATTATTTCAGATTCATAGATGTGCCCAGCATCCTGTAGTTTCTTGAAGACGTATTGAACAAATTCATTATTTTCAGGTGAACTGGTCTTGTAAAAGAAGTCAAAATCAATGTTAAACGCGGAAAAATCTTCATAATCTCTTTTGTTCCAGAATGCGACATAATCTTCTGGACTTTTTCCTTCCTTTTCTGATTGAATCAAAATAGGAGTTCCATAGTCGTCGGATGCACAGATGTAGTAGGCATCTACTCCCTTTTGCTTCAAGAAACGAGTTGTGACATCTGCTGGTAGATAGGTAGAGGCCACATGACCAATGTGGATTTCACCATTGGAGTAAGGTAGTGCACTAGTTACAATTGCTCTGTTTCTCATATCACTGCTAGTTTGAAGATTATCGGAACTTAAGAATTTAGTTCCAGCTGTTCATATATGCGACTTGCTCTCTTGTGAGCTTGTCAATTTTAACATCCATTGCTTTTAGAGCATCCTTTGCAATTTGCACATCAATTTCTTTAGGAACAGGAATAACTTTCTTTTTCATCTTTTTGTGATTTTTAAGTATGTAAAGAATTGATAGAAGTTGGTTTGAAAATGACTGTGCCATGACTTCAGCTGGATGGCCCTCTGCAGCAACAAGATTTGCAATTCGGCCTTTACCAATCAAGTAAATTTTCTTTCCATTTTTTAAAACACATTCATCCAGGTTTGGACGGACCTCTTTCACTGATTTTGATTTCTTTAGTAAGAAATTTGCGTCAACCTCCACATCAAAGTGCCCAACGTTACCAACTATAACGCCATCCTTCATTGTTATCAGATGCTCTTTTCTAATCACACTGGTCATTCCAGTACATGTGACAAAAATGTCTCCAATTTTTGCGGCTTGTGCCATTGGCATTACATCAAAGCCATCCATATGAGCCTCCAATGCTTTGACAGGATCCACTTCTGTTACAATGATTTTAGAACCCATCCCATGACATCTTTCTGCAACGCCTTTTCCAACCCAGCCATAACCTACTACAACGAGTTTTTTCGGAGCAAACATCAGATTCATTGCTCTAAGATATCCGTCAACAGTGCTTTGGCCGGTTCCGTATCTATTATCAAACATGTGTTTTGTCTGAGCATCATTTACTGCTATTATAGGATAGCGAAGTTTGCCTTGCTTCGCAACAGCCTTAATTCTGTTTACACCAGCAGTGGTTTCTTCAGTTGCTCCCAAAATTTTCAAGGATTTGCTTTTCTTCCCAAAATGAGCTTTGATGTTCAAATCAGAGCCGTCGTCGGTTAAGATTTGTGGTTTATGATTAAGAACCTGTTGAATACACCAATCATATTCTTTTGCAGACTGACCAGCCCATGCATACATATGGATTCCTTGTGAAGCCAAAAACGCAGCAATATCATCTTGAGTGGTAAGTGGATTGCCACCGCACGCAGCTACTTTAGCACCAAGCTCCTTTGCACCTATTAGTAAAACAGATGTTTCTTTTGTGATGTGAAGACAAAATCCTAATGTAACACCCTTGAAAGGTTTTGATTTCTTTAATCGATTAATTGTTTGATCCAAAATTTGCATGTGGCTTCTAGCCCATTCGTAAGAAAGTTTTCCCTTTTTCGCTAATTTGGGATTTTTTACTTTACTCAATATGCCACCACAAATTTTAACGCTATAAAATCCTTGAGTCAGGTAACAGACTTTTCGTCATCAATCCACATATCTCGATGAACAAAATTTTCAGTGGAAGGATTATACTCACTAATCATGCCATAACCAGATTTTTTTCCTGCATGACTATATTCAAAATAAAGAATTGTAAATAATTTTTCAGTTCCCATCTTCGCTTTTTTCCACGTCTCAGAATCAATGAAAAACCAAAAGTGTTTCTCCATAGTTGGCATGACTGGACCTATATCATAGGAATTCACATTGTTTGATTGAAGTGATTCACGTGTAAGTGGTTCAGTACTTTTTACAAATTTTGCAGTAACAGCATTTGCAGCTATTTCGCCATAATTTTTTATAGTAATATCAAACTGACAATCATCACTGATTGATTTTTCCATTTTTTTAATAGGGCCAGTAGGTGCAATCCAAGGTCTTAAGCGATACTCTGTCTCCATAGTAGTCATTTTTGTAACAGCCTGCATGTGATGAAATGTCCTAATGAGAGCAATTGCCAATATTACAGTGGCTAGTCCTGTTGTCCAATGAGCAAGAGTAACCCATAACTCAAGGGAGCCACCCATTTCTGTGACATGATCCATGGTTTCTGGAGATGGAGTTTCTTCAGCAAAAATGCTTAATGAATAACTAGAACAAACTAAGAATAAAACACTGACGATACCAGTTAGCAGGATTTTATTCATACATTATCCCCATCTTTCTGAATTTAGCCAGTATTCAAATTTTTGCAAGTTAATTATCCACGTATTAACAATTAGGATTTAATACCACAAAAATTCACAGATTCATGAAATTCATGACTTGGAAAAAAGTTGCCAAAAAAGGTTCCATACCATCCGGAAAAGGATGGGAGTATAACGTAGATGGTAAAAAAATTGCGATTTTCAATAAAGATGGTTACCATGCACTTGATGCATTATGTGTCCATCAAGACGGTCACATTGCCCCAGGCGAGTTAGATGGAGATGTGGTTGAATGCCCATTGCATTCTTGGCATTATAATATCAAGACGGGTAAATTGCTAGATTATCTAGAGGATGTAAAACTACAAACCTATAGTGTCGAAGTCCGCGATGATGGCATCTATGTTGATATTTAACACAACTTTTATGACAAAAAATTGTGAATTTATCTGTGAATCAAGAAATTCTTAATGAAATTATTAATCAGGATTATGCATCCATTACAAAAACAATTGAAGAGTTTCTAAAAAATCAAATTTCGCAAAATAATTCCAAAGGTTTGATTTTTGGATTGAGTGGTGGAGTTGATTCTGCAGTTACTGCTTATCTATGTAATAGATTCTTTCCAAAGGAATCACTTGCTCTTTTGATGCCAGATTCAAAAATTTCACCAAAAGATGAAACAGAGGACGCTTTAAAGTTGGTTGAGGAGCTAAAACTAGATTACAAATTAATTGACATCAATCCAATTGTTAATCAATATTCAAAATACCTTGAACCGAGTGAAAAAGCATTAGGTAATCTCAGGGCTAGGGTTAGAGCAAATTTGCTTTACTATTATTCAAATTTGAAAAAATATCTTGTAGTTGGTTCCAGCGATAAAAGCGAATATCTCATTGGTTATTTCACAAAATTTGGAGATGCAAGTGCAGACATTCTACCAATTGTTTCGTTGTATAAAGTTCAAGTACGAAAGATTGGGGAACATCTTGGAGTGCCTGAATCAATCTTAGCCAAAAAGAGTAGTCCTCATCTTTGGTTGAATCATTTAGCAGAAGATGAAATTGGAATGTCGTATGAAGAGGTTGATTCAATATTATTTTGTTTATTCGAAAAAAAATTATCTGTAGAAGAAACTGCCAAACTTACACAAATTGAGAAACATCTAGTGGATAAGATCCATGCATTAAACAAAAATAGTAAGCATAAGAGAATAACTGCTGCTAGACCATTTGAATGAGGTAAATGAAATGAAAATTCTTGATACATTAAGTGGAAATGAAAAAGAGCCCGAGTCATCAGGTAAGGTTCGAATCTACCTATGTGGAGTTACGGTTTATGATGAATCCCATATTGGGCATGCAAGAACAATCATAGTTTTTGATATTCTTAGAAGATATTTGGAGTCAGGTGGAATAGAGGTAGAACTTGTCCAAAATTTCACCGACGTCGATGATAAAATTATCAACAGGGCAAAAAGGGAAAATGTTCGATCCTCAACAATTAGTTCACGCTATATCCAAGAGTATAATGATGAATTTGATGCATTGAATGTAAAGAGAGCCACAAAATATCCAAAGGCTACTGAGCACATTCAAGACATGCTGAATTTAGTTCAAGGTTTAGTTGACAAAAAAATTGCTTATGTTTCTAAAAATGGCGTATATTTTTCGGTTGCAAAATTTCCTGATTATGGGAAATTATCAAAAAAGAAGACAGAGGATTTAATTTCCGGGGCTAGGGTTGAAATTGATCAAGCAAAAAATGATCCTTTAGATTTTGCTTTATGGAAATTTTCTGATAGTGATCCTTCATGGGAAAGTCCTTGGGGGCGTGGAAGACCTGGATGGCATATTGAATGTTCAACAATGAGTCTCAAATATCTTGGTGAAAATTTTGAAATTCATGGTGGTGGAAGAGATTTGATATTTCCTCACCACGAAAATGAGATAGCTCAATCAGAATCATATTCTAACAAACCATTTGCAAAGATTTGGATGCATGTGGGAATGATTACAATTAATGGAGAGAAGATGTCAAAATCACTTGGAAACATAAAGTCTATTAAAAGTCTGTTAAAGTCTTGGAGTCCTAATATACTTCGAATTTTTTGTATTGCAGGACATTATTCAAAACCAATTGACTATTCAGAAGAATTACTTAAAGAACATGAAACAAATTGGAATAAAGCTAGGTTGGCATATCATAAATTAATTCAAACAGAAAAAGATGGACAACCTATTGAAGACATTGACTCAACATTATCACAAATTAAAAGCGAATTTTCAAAAGCGATGGACGAAAATCTGAACACACACATGGCCTTAAGTGCATTTTATAGACTGGTTACTGTTTGTTTGGCAAACGAGGAACATTTGACAAAATCACTATCTGAAAAAATAATTCCAATATTTGAAGAAATGATGAATATTCTTGGATTAAGAATAGAGAAGGTTTCTGACGAGAAAAAGGCACAGATTCAAAGTCTAATCAAACAGCGGGAGGAATTTAGGCAGCAAAAAAAGTATGAAGAAGCTGATGAAATCAGAGACAAATTAGCTGCAAAGGACATTGAATTGAAGGATGAAATCCATCAAACTATTTGGATGAAAAAAGAGTGACTATTTTTTCGATGCACTGACCAGCGATATAACATCCCTATCTCTGAGCTGATATGTTTTAGGTAATCTTAGATTGTATCTCAAGTCTTTGGCATAAAGTAGACCTTTTGCAAGATCAGTGTGAATTTCGTTAGCTAGATCTGTAATTGTTGCACCATCTTTAAGAAGGATTAGGTCTGGTAGAACATTTCCTTTTTTATCTGAAAGTTTTTCTTCGTTGGCAACTGGATAAATTGAATTCATTTTTAACAACTTGAATACTGCGATATTAATAGCAAATTGAACTCCTGTTCGCATGTATTCGCCCATGATATCCTTTGTGATAAAATCTAACGCGTTTTTCTGTCTTTCATTCAATTCTTCAGGTTTTAAAATTTTAAATTGTTCCGAACCAGGGGAGTATTTAATCAAGCCTTTCTGTTCAGCTCTTCGAAGACTAAGTTCACTGTCTGCACTTGCTGGGACTGTTATGATATCAGAGAAGCGTTCCCGTAATCTTGCAAAATTTTTATCAGCTCCTTCTACGTCGATTTTGTTTGCCACAATTAAAGTTGGTTTCGATACCTTTCTTAGATGTGAAGTTAATTTCTTACTGTCTTCAATCCCAAAATCATCAAGTTTTTTGTCATCAAGATTTGTTGCTTTAAGAGTATCTTTCACGTGTGTTTTTTTTGCCCCCATGCCACGATACAAATCAGTAATTGCATCAATTAAATCAGTTCCAGAATTAATCAGTTTAGATAATTTTTCTCTGTTGCCTTCAAAGATTTTATGATACCACATAATCAGTTCTTCTTCGATATCTGCAAAATCTGAAACTGGATCTCCAGAACCAGATTCAGAGATCTTTCCTGTAGTATCAATCCCTCCCGATACATCAACTACATGTAGTAACACATCGGATTGTGCAGCAACAGAAAGGAATTGGTTTCCAAGCCCTTTTCCCTTCCATGCATCTTTGAGCAGGCCTGGTAAATCAATCAGTTCTACGGGAATGTATCTCCAACCATCTATACACTCGGAGTTGTTTGGATTATCTTGTACCTTAAACTCTGGATGAACACAAAGTGTGATGGCGTTAGCCATAGCTGATTCTGGTTTTTTTGTAGTGAATGGATAAGTGGAAATTTCTGATGAAGCAAGACTTGCAGAATTAAAAAAAGTAGTTTTACCGGTGTTGGTTTTTCCTATTAGACCAATCTTAATAGGCATAATTACATTTTCAATTTTGATTATTTATCTCTGCCTAAGAAAATCAGTCTAATTTCTCTTTTAGTTTTTTACAACTATGTTCCAATTCTTTAATTGACCATTCAATTTCTTCTAATTCCTCTTTTGAAAGATCATCTTTCCATTTATCAAGAATTGTTTTGGAGATTTGTGTACACTGGTATAATAAATTCCAATATGGATGATGTTCTGCAACAGTATAAGCGAGTTCAGTTATTTCATCAAGACCGTTTTGTGCTTTTGATAGTGAATCAATATTTTCGCCAAAAATTTTGATTATGTTTGATTCTAAATCGCTTTCAACCCTTAACTGAGTTTTTTTTTCTTCAAATGATTTTACGAGTTCTAAAAGGGAATTATTAAAATCCTTAAAAGACGTCATGATTAGAAAAGTCGTTTATGTTCAGCAAGCATACATCTATTAAAAACTACTTTGATTCCTTCTTTTCTTGCTAATTCTTCCGCTTCTTGGTTGTGGATTCCTTGCTGAAGCCAAATTACTTTAGGTTTCATCGTTATGGCTTCTTTAACAAAGGGTAGAACTTGGTCAGATGGTCTGAAAACATCTACAATGTCAATTGGCTCATCGACTTCAGTGATACTTGAATAACACTTTTTGTTTAAAATTTCACTGGACGTAGGATTGATTGGTAGAATATTGAAGCCTTGTTCTAACAGATATTTAGGTACAAAATGGGCAGCCTTTTCAGGGTGTTTGGACATTCCTACAACAGCCACATTTTTGAGAGAGAAAATTTGTTTTATTTCATCATCAGAGTGATCATCCTTTTCCATGATTTTTCATAATTTCAAATCAATTTTTAATTTTTGCATTGAACAAGGCTAAAACTGAGGTATTGATCCCAGAAAATCTCGGTCTACTTTGTTTTTGTCAATTCGGATAAAGTAGTCCCCACTTACACGTAAAACGTTGATCAAATCACCTGGTTTCCAGCCGTTAAGACTATGAAATATTATCCTGTAGGTTTTACCATTTTTGACATTATGAGAAATTTGTGAACGGTCAACCATTTTTGGTTTGCTGATGACACCCTCATCATCGGTGTGAAACTTTACCTTCTTAATCAGATGGTTCTTGTCGTACTTTACTTCGGAAATTAAGTAGTCTGCCCATTTGGTCATACTTCATCTGTAAAGAGGGGTTAAATTAGAATTTCGTTTTTTAATCTCAAACTTTATAGTTAGATTAACATCAATTTTTTTGTGGATAATGCTGGTAGAATGAGTGATGGCAGTTTTGATATTGATATTGGGTTTTAATTGATCT
>JAEHKV010000060.1 GCA_016838845.1 Nitrosopumilales archaeon
ACAATATGGATAAAGTATGTTACAAGAATCGTGAATTACTGGTCTCTCAAGATGTGGAATGTTTAGAATATAATTCCTATATTCTGCCATCTTTTCTTCACCACGATGTACGTATCCTGGATCAGGATCACAAGCAACGATGTAGTCACCGTCAACTTGAACAATAAGTCGCATATGACCAGAGCCAGGATGCTGTGGTCCTACGTTAAGAGTCATAATTCTCTCGTCAACTTTTTCAAGTGAAAGTCCTGGCGGTAATTGTTTGGTCATCGTCTATCTTCCCTTTATGGAAAAGTCCTTCCGTAATGGTGGTAAGTCTGCCCAATCTTCTGGTAACAAAAGTCTTCTATTATCTGGATGACCATCAAAGTAAACACCTAACATCTCAAAACATTCTCGTTCATGAAATTCTACACTGTAGAAAATTTCTCTTAAAGTTGGCAAACGAGTAGAATCGTTTCCTGGTTTTGGATCATCCTCTCGTGGAGCTCTTGTTGCTAAAGTAAGAATTTGTTTGGATAGTTGAGGATCGGTATAAGAGCCCAGGTGATAAACAACTTCAATTTCTTTATCTTCTGGGTAATCTACACCTGAAACAGACTCGGCATGATCAAAACCTAAATCATCTCGAATAAACTCTGCGACCTCTTTGATGTTGTCTTTTTTTACATTAATTCTAATTCTATCTGGTTTTACGAACTCAACTTCAGTTTTTTCCCCAAATTTTGCGACAACTTTGTCTGCCAAATCTTTTTCAAACTTGGGTAGTTGTTCTTCGGGTTTAGCTGGAACTTGTTTCTTTTCTGTTGCAGGAGCCTCTTTCTGTTCAGAATCTTTTTCAGTACTCATTAAACGATCTTCCTAACCTTCATTCTCTTAATTTTCTCCTGTAGGAGTATACATCCTTGTATAAGAGTTTCAGGTCTAGGTGGACAGCCCGGGACATACACATCAACTGGAAGAATTCCATCAATACCTGGAAGAACGTTGTACGAATCAAAATACAATCCTCCAGTTATTGCACATGCACCCATTGCTATGACATACTTTGGGTCTGGCATCTGATCATATACAAGACGAAGTCGTGGAGCCATTTTTCTTGTAATGGTTCCCTGCACAACAACTAGATCACATTGTCTAAGTGATCCAAATGCTTCAATGATGCCAAATCGTTCAACATCA
>JAEHKV010000061.1 GCA_016838845.1 Nitrosopumilales archaeon
TGAATGCGGGCGATGGGATTTGAACCCACGAACTCCTAAGAGACTAGCCCCTCAAGCTAGCGCCTTTGGCCAGGCTGGGCGACACCCGCAAAAAAAGTTTCATGCATGGTTTTTATATTCCTTGATTACTTTTTGGAAATATGCTGGTACCAGTAAGGTGTTTTACTTGTGGTAATCTAATTGCTGATAAGTTTGAAGATTATAACACCAAAGTGAAATCAGGTGAAGAACCTGCTAAAGTTCTTGATTCTTTAGGAATTAAGAGGTACTGTTGTAGAAGAATGTTATTAACATCTGTTGAGACAATTCAACAAATAATTCCCTTCTATGAAGCAATCCAAAGAAGACATCAAGAAGTGCAATCTGAGTTAGAATAGGTTGCCAAAAATCACTTCGATAACAGGGCGACTTGTATACAATAGCCGAGGTAGTAAAACTATTGAGGTTGAGATTGTATCAGATAATAGTTTTGTAGGCAGAGTTTGTGCGCCATCTGGAGCAAGTGTAGGAAAACATGAAGTAGTTAGTTTTCCAAATGGAAACCCGCAGGAAGGCTTACAAATTCTTAAAAATAATTCATCTAAATTTGTGGGTCTTGACCCCAGTGATTTAAAATCAGTACATGATACTCTACGTTCAATTGATGAAACGCCAAACTATTCCAAAATTGGTGGTGCGCTTGCATTTGCAGTAACCATTGCATCCATGGAGTCAGCGTCAAAGTCCATAAATGAACCACTTTTCAAAATCTTATCAAAAGAAAAACAATTCAAATTTCCATTTCCTCTTGGAAATATTTTGGGTGGAGGAGCACATGCAGGTCCAGGTACTCCAGATATACAAGAAATTCTAATTTGTGCTTCAGGCGCAAAGACGATTAGGGATGCAATTGAAACAAACTTGGCTGTACATAAGGAATTGCGTCAAGTGCTAGAAAAAGCTGATCCATTTTTTACAAATGGTAGAGGTGATGAAGGAGGTTGGGCACCAAAGATTACTAATGAAGAAGCGTTAGAACTTTCAGCTAAAGCCTGTGAAAATCTTGGGTTTACGTTAGGAAAGGAAGTCTCATTAGGTGTTGATTTCGCATCATCAACTCAATGGAATGAAGAAAAAAAAGTGTATGTTTATGATAGAGCTGGCTTTGAAAATTCCACAGATGAACAAATTGAATTTGTTTCTAAAATTATTGAAAAATATAAACTGATTTATGCTGAGGATGCTGTCCATGAAGAAGCGTTCGAAGATATGGCAAAACTAACAGCAAAATTTCCAAATACTTTGATTACGGCGGACGATCTTACGGTTACTAACAAAGAAATTCTAACAAAAGCGATTAACGCAAAATCATGTAATGCTGCAATTCTTAAAGTGAATCAGGCTGGAAGTCTTTATGATGCATTAGAATTTGCCAAAGTTGGTAATGATAACAACATACGATTAATCACTTCACATAGATCTGGCGAGTCAACAGATTCGCATATTTCCCACATAGGTATTGCCACCAAATCAAAAATGCTAAAAATTGGAATTGTGGGAGGGGAAAGGATAGCAAAATTAAATGAACTTATTCGATTATCAGAGCATGATTTAATACGTGGTATGGCAGAAATTTAAAATCGCATATGAGCCAACAGGATGAAACAGAAGACATTAAGAAAAAAATTCTTTCAACAGGAATTAGGGTAGGAACTCAAGTTAAGACTAAATTCATGAAGCCATTCATTACAAAAGCTAGCCCAGAAGGCTTGTACATGATTGATCTAGATTTAACTCTAGAAAGAATCAAAATTGCAGCCAAATTTATCAACAGAACAGATATCAAAAAGGTCATTATTTGTTCAGGAAGGGAATATGCAAATACACCAATCGAAAAATTCTGTGAAGTTACTGGCGCAATTCAAATGTTAGGTAGATTTATGCCTGGAACTTTAACCAATCCTTCATTATCATATTATATCGAACCAAAACTTTTGTTAATTTCTGATCCTCAAGTAGATTCTCAAGCCATAACAGAAGCAACAAATGCAGGAATTCCAGTCATAGGGATTTCTAATACTGACAACATAACATCAAAGGTTGATCTGGTCATTCCTGCAAATAATAGAGGGAGGAAAGCACTTGCAACAATTTACTGGTTGTTGGCACATGGGATTTTAGTTGAGCGTGGTGAACTCAAAGAAAATGAATCTTTGAAATACGAAATCGACGATTTCGAAACCAAAATTACTGAAGAGGAAATAGAATAATGCAGATAAGAACACCGGCTGTTGCTGGGATGTTCTATCCTGATGAAAAAAATGAGTTGAAAAAATCAGTTCAACAATGTTTTATGCATTCATTTGGTCCTGGAAAACTTCCTCCAATAGAGTCACAAAAGAAAATTTATGGAATGGTTTGTCCACATGCTGGTTACATGTATTCTGGTCCTATAGCCTGCCATTCTTATTATTCAATTTCATCAAATTTGCCAGAATTGTTTATAATTATTGGTCCTAATCACTGGGGAATTGGATGTAATGTAGCTGCAATGAAAGATTGTAGTTGGGAAACTCCTTTTGGATTGGTTGAAGTGGATTCTGAATCTGCAACTGAATTATCTAAAATTTCAAAAATGATTGAATTGGATTTTTTTTCTCATACGAAAGAACATAGTATTGAAGTTCAAGTTCCAATTTTGCAACAAATGTGTTTAACTAAATTGAAAATTTTACCAATTATTCTAATTAATCAAGAAAAAAATACTGCGGATGATGTTGGAAACGCAGTTGCAACTATCGCAAATCAAAAGAATGCTATGATAATTGCTTCATCAGATTTTACTCACTATGAACCAAATGAATTTGCTCATGAGCAAGACAAAGCGTTAATTGAACCAATACTTGATTTGGATATAGAACAATTCTACAAAGTTCTTCATGAGAAAAATGTCACTGCTTGTGGATACGGTGCAATTGCATCAACTATGGTTGCTTGCAAAAAATTAGGGGCAACAAAAGGAGAGTTACTCAAATACGCTACAAGTGGCGATGTGACTGGAGATACGAGTTCTGTAGTTGGATATGGATCTATAATTTTCACTTGATTTCAAAAGCATCAGCCCCAGGCAAGGTAATCCTGTTTGGAGAACATTTTGTTGTGTATGGAAAAAAAGCAATTCTTGCTTCTATTGATAAAAGAGTAACTGTGACCTCAGAAAAAAATGAGGAACATACTATTTCAATAAAATCAAACTTGGGTCAACTAACAAAACCTAGTACTGCATTAATTGAAGAAATTAATTCTCCATTAAAACCATTTTTCTACATTGCAAAAAGTATGCTAGATCAATTCAAATTTAAAGGTGGAATTAATATTGTGATTAATTCTGAGATTCCATCTGGAATTGGATTAGGTTCTTCGTCTGCCTGTTGTGTTGCTGGTGCAGCATCTATTTCTAATCTTTTTACAAAACTTTCAAGAGAGGAGATTATTGATCTTGCTGTAAAAGCAGAACAAACAATATTCAAAGACACATCTGGAGCTGACTGTACAGTATGTACTCATGGTGGCATTATTGAATATGAAAAGAATACTGGGTTTAAAAAAATTAATTCAAAAAATAATTTCATTTTAATTATTATTAATTCTGGACAAATACATTCTACAAATCTAACAGTTTCTAAAGTAAAAAATTTCAAAGAAAAAAATGAGGAAAAATTTTTGACTTTATGTGAAAAAGAAGAGCTGTTAATTGAGAATATTAAACAGTCTCTTGAAAAAAATGATCTCACAGTTATTGGGAAAAGTATGATGGAGAATCAAAAATATTTGGAAGAAATTGGTGTTTCAAATGACAAACTTCGTGAAATGTTAGTATCAGTAGAAAATTCGTCTTATGGAGCAAAAATCACTGGGGCGGGTGAGGGAGGCTGTATAATTGCATTAACTGATGACTCTAACTTAGAAAAAACAATGAATTATCTTCGTAGTAAAAATTACGAATGTTTTTCAGTAAAAATTGATTCCAAAGGGCTGGATACTTTTTAACTACCCATTTGTCTGAAAACAACCATGATTCTTATCAAACTTGGTGGTTCAGTTATCACTAACAAAGGAAAACCACTTTCTCCAAGAAGAAAATCAATAGATAAGATTGTAAAGACGTTAAAAAAAATCAACGAGCCTATTGTTATTGTACATGGTGGTGGTTCCTATGGACATTATTGGTCTGTCAAATATGATATGCACACAAAACCAGAAAAATACAGTACTCGGGGGGTATCAATAGTAAAAAATTCTATGATTGAATTAAATAAAATAATTCTTGATTCTTTTTTGAAAAACAAATTAAATCCTTACTGTTTACCACCCACGGATTTTATTAGTGGCAATAAGCCAATTACAAAAAAAATAAAAATGATTGAAAAAATTGCAAGATCTGGTTTTATTCCAGTTACGTATGGCGATGCTTTATGGTATGGTCAGAAGAAATCTTTTATCTTATCTGGTGATAGAATTATGGGTGTTTTAGCTACTATTTTGAAGCCACGCTTATCAATTTTTGTTGTTAATGTGGATGGACTTTATTCAAATATTAAAACAAAAAAACTAATTCGTGAATTAAAAGGCAGAAAGCCACTAATTTCAAAATCTTCAAAAGATGTAACTGGCGGAATGAATCGTAAAGTTGATGAAGCTATAAAAATTTCCAAAAAGGGTATGAATGTATTTTTTGTTAATGGTAATAAACCTGAAAGAATTATTGATGCTATAAATCGAAAAAAATTTCATGGTACATTGTTTAGAGGATGAAAGATGGGAGAAGAGTATGTCATTCTTGTTGATAAAAATGACAAAAAAATAGGTATTGAGGAAAAAGTAAAATCTCATCTGCCAAATGGAAAATTACATCGAGCTTTTACTGCTCTTATATTTGATAAAAATGGAAAATTAGTTCTAACTAAAAGAAGTTCAAGTAAAATGCTCTGGCCAGGAGATTGGGATGGAACGTTTGCTAGTCATCCTACGGGTACTGAAACATATGTATCATCAGCTGAAAGACGAATACCTGACGAACTGGGAGTGCCATGTAAAATGGATTATTTGATGAAGTTTGAATATCATGTTCCATACAAAGATGTAGGTTCGGAAAACGAGATTTGTGGAACGCTGGTTGGCATAATTGATGATTTGTCTAGTTTCAAGATTGTGGATGAGGAGATAAGCCAGGTGAAAGCTTCCTCATCTACTGAATTAAAGCAAGATTTAATGAAAAATCCCCAAATTTATTGTCCTTGGATGTTGGTTGCATTGTTTTTACTCCCATCGTCAGAAAAAGCCATGCTTGAGAAATACAAAACAGTTCTATCATCGTGGATGGAATCTGATACAAGAAAATCTTTAGAAAAATCAATAAAATATCATTTTCCTGATGATAATTGGAGATTAGTAAACTAATGAATTCGTTACAACTTAAAAAAACTGCAAAAATTGTTAATCGTTTCCTTGGATCACAAATCAAAGGAGAGCCTTCACAGCTTTACAAAGCTGCTGCACATCTTATTGTGAATGGGGGAAAACGACTCCGACCATATATGGTTGTAAAGAGTTGTCAAGTTTTAGGCGGCAAGACTAAAGAAGCAATGACTGCAGCAGGGGCAGTTGAAATGGTTCATAATTTTACTCTTGTTCATGATGACATTATGGATAATGATGAAATACGCCATGGGGTTCCAACAACACACAAGAGATTTGGAATTCCTATTGCAATTTTAGCTGGAGATGTTTTATTTTCAAAAGCTTTTCAAGTAGTGTCAAAAGCAAATCTTCCATCAAAATCAACTACCGAATTAGTTTCAAGATTATCTAAAGCGTGTGTGGATGTATGTGAGGGTCAGCTTCTTGATATTAAAATGGCAGCAAGTAAAAAAATTCCAACACAAAATGAGTATATCAAAATGATTAGTAAAAAAACTGCAGCGTTATTTGATGTTTCTTGCTCCATGGGAGCAATTTGTGCTAAATCTAGAAGTAAAGATATTTCAAATCTTTCTTCATTTGGAAAAAATTTGGGTATTGCTTTTCAGATTACAGATGATCTAATTGGAGTAATGGGAGATCCTAAAGTTACAAAAAAACCAGTAGGCAATGATCTGAGAGAAGGAAAAAAATCTCTTCCTATTTTACTTGCAATAAAAAAGGCTAAAGGTGAAAATAAAAAAATTATTCTTCATGCATTTGGAAATCAAAAAGCAAAGAAAAAGGTAATTGAGAATGCTATTTTAGTTATCAAATCCTTGGGTATTGAGAAATCTGTGCGTGGCCAAGCACTACAATATGCCGAAAAAGCTAAAAAATCATTAAATTCCTATTCTGGGACTAGCAAAAATGAGTTAATTTCTCTTCTGGATTTCGTTGTGAAAAGGAGTTTATAATTTGGATGACGAAATAAAAAAAGAGATTAGAAAGCTTGGATTACAAAATGCTTTTGAGCATAATGGTAAAACAAATGAAAAGTTTATAGTTTCAAAAATTTTGGGCAGTAGACCTGAATTTCGAAAAAATGTTTCAGAACTAATGGAAGCCTGTGTACCTATTGTTTCTGAAATTAATTCATATTCAACAAGTGAAATAAAGAACCAGATTGAAGAAGAGTTCCCTGAAATATTAGCTCCTAAAGAAAAGTTAGTTAAACAAGAACAATCCTTACCTCCACTTGAAGGGGCAGAACCAGGAAAAGTAATCACTCGCTTTCCTCCGGAGCCTAATGGTTATCCCCACATAGGTCATGCAAAAGCAGCTATAATCAATGAAGAGTATTCTAACATGTATGATGGAAAGAAGATTCTAAGAATGGATGATACAAATCCTGAAAATGAGCGACTTGAATATTATGCTGCAATTAAAGTAGGTCTTGAATGGCTTGGAATTCAATATGATATTATAAAAAATACTTCTGATGACATGGAATTATTTTATGAGAAGGGTCAAGAGATAATTAATTCTGGTAATGCTTACATTTGTACTTGTAAACGTGATAACATTAGTAAAAATCGAAAAGAAATGAAAGATTGTAAATGTAGTTTAAGTGATCAAGATCAAAATAATGATAGATGGCACAAAATGTTTGAAAAATACAAGCAAGGTGAAGCAATTGTTCGCTTCCGTGGAAATATGAAATCCAAAAATACAGTCATGCGTGATCCAGTTTTATTCAGAGTAATAGAAGCTAAGCATCCTTTACTTGGTAATAGATATAGAGTATGGCCAAGCTATGACTTTGCTGTAGCTATTGAAGATAGTGTGGATGGAGTTACTCATGCATTTAGATCTAAAGAATATGAACTTCGAAATGAGCTCTATTATTCTATTCTTGATGCATTAAAAATGAGAAAGCCTACAATGCTCGAATTTTCAAGGCTAGAATTCAAAGGAATGCCTGTTTCTAAGAGGGTTCTCAAACCACTAATTGAAGAGGGGAAAATACCATGGTATGATGATCCTAGACTTCCTACCCTAGAGGGACTTAGAAGAAGAGGGATTACTCCTGAAGCAGTAAGAAAATTCATTATCTCGCTAGGGTTTACTAAGTCAGATACACTTGCACCTTTTGATGCATTAGAGTCGTTTAATCGAAAAATTGTGGATGGTAATAGTGTAAGGTTATTCATGGTACAAAATCCTCAAAAGTTAATAGTAAAAAATCTGCCATCTTCATTTGTCGAATTACCTAATCATCCTACAAATGATATGGGAAAAAGAAAGGTTGATGTGGATGAAAATTTGTTGCTTTCATCAGATGATACAAAAAAACTAAATCCTGGAGATAAGATACGGTTAATGGGTTTAGGAAATATTACTTTAACAAGAACTGATCATCAATTAGAAGGAGAGTTTACTGGGGATGATATGGGTGTAGACTATCCAAAATTACAATGGGTTCCACAAAAAAATTGTCATCAAATAAAGATGTTGATTCCAAAACAGTTATTTTTTGATGAAGAATATAATGAAGGCAGTTTAGAAGAGGTAGATGTATACACTGAACCATATTTTTTAGAATTGAAGGAAGGTTCTGAAATACAATTTGTGAGATTTGGTTATTGTAGAAAAGATTCACAAAACCAAGTAATTTTTACCCATAAATGAGTTTAAAATGAAGATAGCAAGACTCGTTCAATCAAATAAGGAAACTTTTGGTTTGGTCAAGGATGGACATGTCTCAACAAGAGATGAAATAATTGATGAAACAGGAGTACCACTTCCTTTAAGCATAAAGGATTTTTTGTTTGATGGCTGGTATGATGAAGTAAAAGACACATTATCTAAATTACAGTATAAAGAGGATTTATCAAATTTTAAACTACTTGCACCAATCTCGAATCCTTCAAAAATTATTTGTCTCGCCTTTAATTATTATGATCATGCTGAAGAGCAAAAATTACAACCTCCTAGAGATCCTGTGATTTTTTTTAAGCCACGAACAACTCTTTGTGGTTCTGGCTCTGAAATTATCTGCCCTAATTTTGTAACTCAGTTGGATTATGAGATAGAATTGGCACTGATACTAGGGAAAATGTGTAAAAACATTGATGAAGATGAAGCGGAAAATGCCATTTTTGGGTATATAGTATTCAATGATGTTTCTGCTAGGGATATACAATTTAGTGACAAACAATTTACTCGTGGAAAGAGTTTTGATACCTTTGCTCCATGTGGACCATGGATTACAACGGTGGATGAAGTTGCTGATGCTCAGAATCTCCAACTCGTAACTAAAATCAATGGGAATATTAGACAGAATTCATCAACAAGCAAAATGTTTTTGAAAATACCAGAGATTATTTCTAAATTGAGTAAAGTTATGACGTTAGAAAAAGGTGATATCATATCTACTGGGACTCCTGCAGGTGTTGTTTTGAAAAATCAAAATCTAGAATATCTAAAAGAGGGAGATAAAATAGAAATGGAAATAGAAAAATTAGGATCAATTAAAAATACAGTGCGGTTTGTGACAAAATAACTAAATATTTTTTTTCATTAGATAAAATGTTAATCGGTTTTCAAGACTATTATAATTAGGTAAAGTTTTTAATTTCGTTAAAATTTGAATGCGTTTAGAATTTTTTTGATAGGATAAATTCTGAATATGAGTAAAAATTTCCTTTAAACCAATTATTGAGCCAGAAATTACTGTGACCAGCATTGTATTATCAAAATGTTCAGAATCTGTAATTACTACTAAACTGTCAATACCATTTTTATCTCTAAAACATATGATTCTATTTTCTTTAGCTAAATTTGAGATGGATGAATCATTAAGTGGAAACCATCGCCATGATT
Source organism: Nitrosopumilales archaeon (assembly GCA_016838845.1). Lineage (GTDB taxonomy): Archaea > Thermoproteota > Nitrososphaeria > Nitrososphaerales > Nitrosopumilaceae > DRGT01. Next base: position 9,325 of record JAEHKV010000061.1, read on the forward strand.
TCACATAGAAGAGATTTTGTGAAGATAATATAGTTGGTAATTTTTTTACATTACTTACAAACTTAATATCAATTTTTGAATCAATTTTTTTTGGAGTTAAGGAATAGAAGTTCCACGTTTCGAAATTTTCATAATTGAGTTTTTTTGCAAGTTCTAGTGAAGCTGTATTAGTAGATTCAATTAACATGTACGCAATAAGACAGTTAGATTTTTTTGAAATATTCTCTGCCTCTTGTACTAGTTGAGTTGCATATCCTTTTCTTCTAAAATTTGGGTTGACTCGAATTCCTTCAATCCAAACTTGATTAGTTTGTGTAAAAATTGAAGCATGGCATACAGCAACTGGTGAATTATTTTGATGAACTACGAGAAGGTTTCCTTCTTCCTTCCAATAATCCCATACGTTAGCTATGTAATCTCCCCAAGAGAAGGTTTTTGTACAAAAATCTAGAACTTTGGCTTTATCGCTATTAGTAGCACATTTTACAATCACATATTAATTAAAACCAGAAAAATTATTAAGAATAGTTAAACGAATTCGATTAATGAGCAGGTTTAAAGTAGCAAAAACAGCAGATATTCCTCCTGGACAACTTCACAAAGTTTCAGTTGAACAAAAAGAAATTGTTGTTGTAAATATTGATGGTGATTTTTTTGCTATGGATGATACTTGTACTCATGCTGGTGCCAGTATTTCAGATGGTAAACTTGATGGATCAACTGTTACATGTGATTGGCATGGAGCTCAATTCGATTGCAAAACAGGCAAACTAGAAAAATTTCCAGCTAAGATTAATGATTTAAAATCATATCAAGTGATTATTGAATCCGATGACATTTTTGTAGAGGTATAAATTTAGGGTTACATTGTTCAAGAAAAGGTGAAAAAAATGGCTGATGAAAACCAAAATAAAAATACATTAAAGGAAGCTATAGAAGCACTAGATCAAATAATTACTAGTTCATCAACACCTAAAACAATTAAAAAAAGTATTACAGATTTAGTTACAGGGTTAAAAAGTACTGAGGATTCAATGTCTGTAAGGGCTGCAAATGCAATCAGTATATTAGATGATATTACACAAGATCCAAATATGCCATCTTATGTTAGAGTTACACTTTGGCAGGCAGTCTCAAAATTGGAAGCTATAAGAGAATAAATTTTCAAAACTTGATTGAGAATATTGAAAATAGAAGAATATTTAAAAACACTTCCTCAGGAAATTTTAAGTGGTGAGGCGGTTCAACTTCCAGACCATTCGTTTAGGGAAATTTTTGAGTTTGTTGCCTTAGGAAAAGACGATGTTTTCTATCACCTTGGTTGCGGCGATGGGCAGGGCATACAAATTGCATTAGAAGAATTTCAAGTAAAAAAAGCAGTTGGCATTGATAACGATTCCAAAAAAATTGCCTCAGCTAATCAATTACTTAAAAAGAAAAATCTTCAGGGAATACTTATTTGTGAAGACGTTCTTGATTCGGAACTTGATGATGCTACGGTAATTTTGTTTTGGTTTACCGATTCCTTGATAATTGAAAAAATGATTCAAAAATTTGAAAAACTAAAAAGAGGTTGCAGGATTATTACAATTTGGGGACCGCTGCCGGGTTATATGCCACATAAGATTGAATTTCCATATATACTGAATCAGGTTCCTTTCAAGCCTGCTAAAGATCTACGGGAGCAGTTATTAGCTATTTTTGGTGTCAAATGCATTGATTTCGTAACGGCCTGGGAATTTGCGGAACGATACACAAAGGCTATTGGATCACCAGAAGCAGGGAATGATCGATTTCTAACTATTATGCAATCACTCGTGATATGGATTAATGCCAAGAATTTGGGGGTAGCATGTAGTGATGAAATTCCAGAACCAATAAAGGCCTACATGGGAATACTACGCAATTTTTTTAACATTGAGGTTGAGCATCTTTTAAAAGAGTAATTTGTTATGTAATCCTTTTATTTTGAGAATGATCAAACTATTGTATGCAACAAAGAATTAACATTAATGTTTCTGCAATAGACTACGATAAAACAAGCAAGGAAATTAAAAAACAATTAACTCTTCTTGAAGAAATGGTGCATGCAGAAAATGGTTTTGTGGTTACTGATTCAGAATTTGCATTCGGTTGGCACTTTTTTGTTGTTAGTATAAACAAAGAAATAATTCATAAACTTGCTGAACAAATGGGATCAGATTTTAATAAATTAAAAGGAAAAGGAATGGAAAAGAAATTTCTCACATGGTTAACAAAAAAAATAGAACAAAAAACACCGAGGTTTAAACTGGTAATTAAAGAAGAGATGGAGTCAAGTAAGTATGGTATTTTCTAAAATAGCCTCATCTTTTTAGGATCACTTTAAATACTGTTCTTCTGACGCGATCAGAGAGACATGGAACAAGGTAAATCCCTAGAAGACAAGAGAGACGACTATTCGTTAAGGGAAGAATTCATTGCAGTGATGGCTCACGAAATGAAAAATACGCTTTCGTCTATTGTATCATTCTCAGAAATATTACTTAGTCAGAAACTAGGTAAACTAAATGATCGTCAGAAAGTTAGACTACAACACATTCTTGATGGTGGTAGCCGTTTGAATTCAATGATTATTGATGTGCTAGATTTCCAAAAGATAGGATTAGGACAATTAAGAATTGAAAAGAAAAAATATGAACTAGAAGAAGTATGTCAAGAAGCCATATTAGATATTTCATCTCTTTCTGACTCAAAAAATATTACTGTAAATGCACATGTAGACCAAGTAGAAATTTACTGTGATTATTTTAGAATTCTTCAAGTTTTAAACAATATTCTAAATAACGGAATCAAGTTTTCGGATACCGGTTCAAAGATAACTCTCAATGCCTTTTCGGATGGAAATGGGATATTATTTGAGGTGGTTGATGAAGGAGTAGGTATTAAGGAAGCAGATTTAAACAAAGTTTTCCAGAAATTTAAGCAATCCGATGTTACTAAAGGCCTTGAAAAAGAAGGGTCTGGTTTAGGATTAGCAATTTGTAGAGGAATTGTCGAACTGCATGGTGGAAAAATTTGGATTGAAAGTGATGTAGGAAAAGGTACTAAAGTTTCATTTACAATTCCAGGCAGAAAAGTTTTTTCAACTAAAAGCTAGATTAATTTAGAATTTTAAAAAACCTTATTCTTCCTTATTTTATAGGGATTATAGAATGATTGGCATACTCCATGGTTATCTTTTAGAAGGTTCTGGAAGTAATCTTTGGACGCGATCAATCGTAAAATCACTATGTGAAAATGGAGAAACTGTTCATCTTGTATGCCAAGAAAATCATCCTGATCAATATGACTTCATAGCAGAATGCTACAAATACAATAAGGATGATTCCATCCAATCTCTTTTGAAACGAAGTGTTCCGTATAAGGGCAAATGTATCATGCACAAACCACAATTAGGAGATACTCTTCCCGTTTATGTTTGGGATAAGTATGAAGAATTCTCGAATGTTGTTCCCATGGTTGATCTACCAAATGATTCCATTGAAGAATATCTAGATTATAACACAAAAGTTGTAACAAAAATAGTCCATGATTATAACTTGTCAGTGATTCTAGCTAATCATGCTGTTCTAATGTCAGTTGTAGCACAAAGAGTTAGTTCCTCAGCATCAATTCCATTTTCAATAATGACGCATGGAAGCGCTATTGAATATGCTGTTAAAAAAGATGAAAGGTTTTACAAATTTGCAAATGAAGCATTTAGTGCTGCAAAAAAAATTTTTGTGGCTGGTGATGAAATGCAAACTAGAGTTAAGGCTGTCTTTTCTTCGCCTTCAATTGAAAAAAAGATTACATTGCTAAATTTGGGAGTTGATACAAAGTCATTCAAACTAACTCCCATCAATTTACGTCATAACAATATAGAAAAATTATGCAAAGTTCTTTCTGGAAAGATAAGAGGTAAAAATCCAGAACAATACCATGATATGATAAAGCACCTCTATCCTGAAATACAAAAAGAAGAAATCTTGAAACTAATGGCTGATGCAGTACCACAAGATCTAAAATGTGCAGATTCAGATACAGAGGCAAAACTTGAACGAGTTGATTGGAAAAATGACAAAATAATTCTTTTTGTAGGACGTCTCATAGCTAGTAAGGGTCTACAGTCTATCATAGGTGCAATGCCATTAATCCTTGAAAAATATCATAATGCAAAGTTAATAGTTGTTGGACATGGTCCACAGCGTGAAATAATTGAAGTGTTACTATGGGCGCTAGAACATGGATACCGTGATTTAGTAGAAAATATAATTACGTGGGGACAAACACTTGAAGGTTCAGGAAAAAATTCCTATGAAGAACTAAATAGATTCTATAAACATCTTCAAAATCAAAACCAATTGGATAATTATTTTGAAAGTGCAAAAAAACATAACATCACAAACAAGGTTCTCTTTATGGGTTATTTGGTTCATCAAGAACTTTGTCATTTATTCCCATGTTGTGATGTTGCAATTTTTCCTTCAATCGTCAAAGAAGCAGGACCGTTAGTTTTTCTGGAATCATTGGCATCTGGTTGTTTCCCATTAGGAACTTATTTTGGTGGAATGGCAGCAAGCATCGATACTGTAGCAAAAAGTTTACCATCAAACATTTCAAATTTGATGAAAATAAGTGTGAAAGAAGATCAAATGGTTTCTGATATATTACAACACACTTTACAAGCGCTGACATTAGATGAAAGCTTTAAAGAAACTCTCAGAAAAATTGCCATAGATCTTTATGATTGGCAAGGAGTTAGCAAGAAATTGAATTTAGAGCTTCAGACATAAGATAAACCATTCAATGATCTATCATTTTTGTTAAAAACCTAAAATGGGCCTTCGAGGGGAATCGAACTCCTGTCCGGGGATCCACAGTCCCCTATACTACCATTATACTACGAAGGCCACGAAAATCGAATGAATTTTTTCTAGTATTAATCTTTGATGCCCAAAATTGAGTATTGATATGATAATCAGCGTCTATCTTTATTATTGACTTAACAAATTTTTTTGTATGCAGCGTAGATTTTGGTGGATTGGAATGGCAATTGCTGCTGCTGTAGTGTACTATGGAACCTCTGTTTTATTACCTTTCAAGTAAACACTAATTTTTCATGCCTTGGAAATAATTATTGTAATTTCACAAAATCCATTCAAAACAATTCGATTACTTTAGGATTTGACTGCTTGAAAATAATCAGCTTTAAATTTGCAGTGTCAGCAAAATTTGCAACTTGAAGCGTGAATTCATAACCAAAAGACTTCATCCAGGAAAGAAACCCGTAGAGCAAACTATAGAGAAAAAAATGACAATCGTTGAAGGTGGTAAGTTTCCTTGGATAGATCTTCAAAATCCGGATAGAAGTGATGTTGAAAAGCTTGCAGAAAAGTATCATTTCAATGAATTAAACGTTGAAGACTGTGTGACAAAATTCGAGATACCAAAATTGGACAGTTATGATGACCACATATTCTTCATATTGCATTTTCCACCATTAGCTTCAAAGAAAGTATTTCCAAAATATAGTCAACTTTCAATCTTTGTTGGGACAGATTTTCTTGTTACAATACATCAAGGAGAGCTAAAACCATTAGTCGATTTAGTAAATAGCTGTGCGGAAAACAGTGACCCTGAAAGAAAGCACCGTCTTATGGATAGATCAACAGGCACCTTGCTTCATGAAATAATTGATGTTCTTGTAGATGACTTGATGCACACAATGCGAAGAATAATTGCGAATCTGGATGACATAGAAGACGTAGTGTTTGATGAAACAAAATCAGTCGCCCGGAGCATATCTCTTCTGCGCAGGGAAATTAATATGCTTAGAAGAATAGTTCACGCCATGAAAAGAATTGCATTAGAAATTAACAAAAATGTAGAGAAGTTTTCAAAAAAAGAAGAGAGTGATCTTACACTTTATTTTGATGACGTAATAGACCACATTGATAAGGTACTTGACTCTCTTGAAGAATCACAAGAAACAATGGAAATCTACAAAGACACTGATTTCATGTTAAGCACTGAAAAAACTAACAAAGTTTTGGCAGTTCTTACAATTATCTTCACGCTTGCAATTCCTGCAACAGTGATTGGTACATTTTATGGAATGAATGTCAATCTTCCGGGAGGAATAGAGGATGGTATGACGCTGTTAGGTCCTTTCTCAACTTTCATTTTTGTAATACTAGCATCTGCAATACCTGCAAGCATAATGTTTGCGTATTTCAGAAAATTAGGATGGATTGGTTAGGGACTATTAGTATGGAGTTCCCTTTTCTCTCTGATTTTTAAAAGCACTCATGTACCATTCAAATTCATCTAAAAATCTATCAGTCCTTTTTTCATATGTCTTATCTAAGAGTTTTCCATTCTCATCAAATACTTGTTTCACTCTTGAAATTGAGAGCATTGATGAGATTGCTGGCGCCCCAAGTTCAGCAAAAATCTGTCTAAGATGATTTCCAGCTAGGTTTCCTCCAAATCCACCAACAGAATAAGACACAATTGCAGTTGGTTTAAAAAAATATTCCTCAAGAAAATAATCCAATGTGTTTACCATTGCCGGAGATGTACTGTGATTATATTCTGGTGTTATTGGCAAATATCCATCGGCATTTTTTATTGCAGATTGCAGATCTTTGAGTTTTTGTGGGGGATCATCCATCTCTTTATACATTCTATCTAAAAGAGGTAAGTTCAACTCAATTGGGTCTACAAAATGAACATCGTGGTTACGTTCCTTGAGTTTTTGTTCAAACCATCTAGCCACCTTGATTCCATTTCTATCCTGCCTTACAGAACCAACAATTAAAACAATTTTTGCCATATCAAGCACCCTCAGTTGATAGATAAAACTATTTTTCCAATTAAATGCTTAAACCATACAATTTTTTTTCACGAACAATTTAAGTAAATGATAAAAAAACAAGAGCCATGAGTTGTTCTGGTGAAGTAGTTCAAGAAGAGGAGCTAATTCAAATTAAACCTGGTGTTTTGCAACAGCTAAAAAAAGCAAAGTATGGAGTGGCAGATCATTCTACTGTACAGCTATGCCACTGGACAAAAAAATCCTTCAAAAATGAAGGTGATTGTTACAAACACAAGTTTTATGGAATATCTACTCATCAATGTATGGAGTTTTCGCCAGCAGGTATGCATTGTGAAAATAGATGTGTTTACTGCTGGAGACCGATGGAGTTTTACGATTCATTAAAAATGGAACCTGAAATAGTGGCAGAGCCTGAAGAGATTTTGACAAAGCTCATGGAAGAAAGAAGAAAACTAATCATGGGGCATTATGGTGACATAAGAAGCGATAAACAAAAGCTAGATGAATCTTTGCGTCCTAGTCATTATTCAATTTCACTTTCTGGAGAACCAACGATGTATCCAAAGTTACCAGAGCTGATTAAATATCTCAAATCACTAAAGGCAACAAAATCAATTTTTCTTGTTACCAACGGTCAAGAACCTGACATGATAAAGAGACTGAGTGATGAAGATGCTTTACCTACTCAACTTTATCTTTCAACAAATGCTGCAGATTATGAATCATTTTTGAAAATTAACAGACCACGCTACAAAGATTCTTGGGAAAGATGGAATACTACACTTGAGATGCTCAAGGAATTAGATACTAGGACTGTTCTTAGAATTACTTTGATTAGAAATTACAATACTAGTGATGAAATGATTCCAGATTTAGCTTCAATGATTAAGCGCTCTAGTCCTCATTTTATTGAAGTAAAATCCTACATGCACATTGGTCGTTCCACAAATAGATTGGAACGGACACATATGCTAGAATTTGATGAGGTGAAACACTTTGCGTCGGAATTAGCTTCACAAAGCAAGATATTTTCAGTGATGGATGAGAGTGAAATTTCAAGAATTGTAGTTTTACAAAACCAAGAAAGATTCATCGATAGGCAGATATCTGCTTATTTAGAAACCAACTAGCAAATTTCTTCAATGCTCTATAACGATGTGATAACTCATTTTTGTTAGATAGTTCTGCGAAAGTTTTTAATTTTCCTGAAGGAATGAAGATTGGATCGTATCCCCATCCCTTACCACGCAAATTCTTTGAAATTTTACCAGATACATTTGCTTCAAAAAGAATAGGTTTTTTCTTTTTATTACAAAAAGCTATTGTAGATTGAAACTTTGCGTTTCTTTTTGTTTGAACCAATTTTAGAATTCCTTTGTTTCCAATTTTTTTGTATACGTAGGAAGAAAATGGGCCAGGAAAACCTCGTAAACTTGTTATGAATAAACCATCATCTTCAATGATTACAGGTTTTTTGCATTGATTAAAGGCGTCAATCACTTTTTGGGTGGCTATCTCTTTAATGGTGTCAGCCTGAATTTCTGTTAAATCACATTTAAAAAAACCTACTTTAATTCTAAAATTATCTAAAATTTTCTTTACTTCTTGATACTTGTATTCGTTTGAAGAGACAAAAAAAATATCATACAACTGTGGCATATCTACCTCGACTTTCAATTACAGAAACAAGATTTGTAACTTTGTTGAATCTAGAAATTCCAACAGATGTCCTATAGCCTTGAAGAAAATTGTTCCAAGCATTTTTCATTACAGAAACATGAGCACTATTCAATATTTCTTTAAACAATCTAAGATCAACTGCATGATCTTCAGGCTTTTTAGTTCGAATAGCCAGACCAAAATCAATTACAAAGATTTTACCATGTGACAAAATAAAGTTAGTTGTTGTTAGATCACCATGCATAATACCATTTTTGTGCATAGTACCAACTATCTGACCAATTTTTTTACAAATCAATGTTAGTTTAGATTTAGATAGATCATGGATTAAAGTTCCTCTGATGTATTGCATTAAGATAGTACAATTTTTTGTGTCAACAAAATAAACTAACGGAGTAAAGATCCCAAAGGACTTCACTTCTGAGATAATTTTAGATTCACGTATTGTTCGTTGTTTTCTTATTCTGTTATCAAGTTGAGAATTACGGTAATTTTTTTCCTTTCTTGCTTTAAGAACTGCTTTTTGTTTGTTCCATACAGTAAGAAAGAGGTCCCCTTCTGCGCCTTTTTTAATCAGTTTCATTAAATAGCTAATTGAAATGTTATAATTTAGAGGTTTTTGGGATTAACTTTTTATTGATAATGTTTGTCTCTCGTCTCTCTGACTTTTCCCATAATTTCGTCTACGTTAACATTCAACTCTGTACTAACTAATATCAATCCTGCCTTTCCTACTGGAATGGTAATACGATAAACCTTTCCGTATTTTGTCGTTGCATAAATGGGTTCACCAATCTTTAACCCAGTTTTTTTTCTGGAAGACCAACGGTAAACTGCTTCGGCTAAAGAATTTTCAGTCTCCTCACGTGTAAGATAAGAATTTAACCCTTCACGCATCTTGTGATAAAATTCTCCTTCATCATAGATTGCCACAAATCTTATCTTGTCATCAGTCTTTAGGATTTCATTACAAAATTGTTCTCTATCCAATATTTGTAATTAGAAATTATTGGTAATTAA
>JAEHKV010000062.1 GCA_016838845.1 Nitrosopumilales archaeon
GACTAGTTCGTGAAGAGAAGTATCATTAACCTTGAACACTTTGAATCTAACACCTGGGATATCTCCCATAGCTCCACCTTGAGTAGCGCCCATTCCTTCGATATGTACTTCGTCATGTTCATCAATGAAATTCATCGCACCATCTCTTGGTAAGAATGCTGTTACTGTTTTTCCATTTTTAATTAATTGGACTCTAACACATTTTCTTACTGCAGAGTTTGGTTGCTTTGCCTCAATTCCAACTTTCTCTAAAACAATTCCCCTTGCTTGAGGAGCTCCTGCAAATGGATTTGATTTTCTATCTAATCTCAAAACTCTTCTTTTGTAGGTTGAGATGGACCAACGCAGTCGTTTTCTTTTTGCTTTTAAAACTCGTCCTGCGAACAAACCAAGCGGGGATTTTGCCATGATGTTACAATTCCAACATAGTTTTTACAGGACTATTGATTAAAACGCGTGAAATGTTAAAATACCTTTTTGCAAGAAGTCTTGCTTTTTCTGCGTTACGACCTTCCCGGCCAACTACAATCCCTTTCTTTCTTGGATCAACAATAACTATAGCTTGAAGTGAGCCATCATCTCTTTTAGTTAATTTAACTTCAGAAACAAATTTTGGATTTAACATATTTTTCAAAAAGGCTGCTGGATCTTCATGAAATTCAACAAGTTCAACATTTTTCTTGATAATGTTTTGAAGAGATTTAATATGACAGCCACCTTTACCTATTGCTAAACCCATTTTACCAGAATTTACCACAAAAATAATTCTATTTTGTTTTTCATCTTCTACACAATCACGTGCTGTAGCGCCTGTAACATTTTGAAATAATGACATCAATCGCATTTGATCAGTTGTTAATTTAATTTCTTGTGTCATGTTTGTCCTATTTAATTCGAATCTCTGATAGTGTCATTTAAACTTTCATTATAGTATTTAATCGGCAAAGTTTTTAACATCATTATTTCTTTTCTGCTTCGTTCATAATAGATTTGATGTTTGAATCACTAAGTGAATTGAATGAAACTGTAGATACTCTAAATTGCAAACCACAGAGTTTTCCTAAAGATACAGAAGAATCACTGAACTGTATGGCAGGAATTTTTGCTTTTTTTGCATCTGACTGAATTTTTTCAGAAATGTTTTGTCGAACTGACTTTGAAATTACGACTAATTTTGAATTTTTTAGTGAAGTTAAAACTTGCTTCGAGCCTAGAGTACATTTGTTTGTCTTAATTGCATCTTTTAGTGCTTTTTCAAGTAATTTGATCATTATTCACCGTATAGTCGTTCGTAATTGGGGCCCTTATTAGCTTTATTGATGTTCAAATTCTTGTGTATAAATTTCGCCGACAATCAAAATTTGACTTCTAAAATCTACTAATTAAAGCCAAAAATACTTCCAATTGAAGAAAAAATATTTCCTATTTTTTCAAAAAGACTTGAAGACGAATCATTATTTTTAATTTTAAAGTTATCATTATTGTTTTCATCAATTTGTTGAACGATGTTTTCAGATGTTTCCTCATCGTTTTGTTGTAAAGGAATGTTTGTCTTTGATTTTTCAAAATTTTCTTTTAGTATTTTATTCTCTGAATTCAACTTCATGCCCATGTTGTAAACATCAATAGCCTCTTCAGATTTACCTAATTGTGATAATGCATTACCTTTATTGTTAAGAGCTGGAACATATGATGAATCAGTCTCTAATGCAGAATCATAATATAGAATTGCTTCTTCAAAATATCCAAGTTTTGATAAAGCAGCTCCTTTATTCGTTAGAATTTCAACATCATTTGGAGCATTTTTAAGATCTTTGTCAAAATAAAATATCGCTTCTGAATATTTGCAAAGTCTGATGAGGGCAGGGCCCATCCCATCATAGTAAGAGATTGTATCAGTGTATTCATTTTGATCACAGTTTAAAGCAATTTGATTTAGTAATTTTCCAAGCTCGATATCCTCCACCGATAAATTGTTTGTGGGAACTTGTGCTACGATATTATTTTTTTTATCATTGATATCGTTCTTGATTTTAGTTTCCTGCAACACAACGTCTTTAATATTGGCTTTAATTTCTGATTCTTTAATGATTGTCATATCATCTTCAATTATTTCATCTGGAGCGGATTCTTCAATTATTTCATCGGGAGCGGATTCTTCAATTATTTCAGTTTCAAATATTTCATTATCTAAAGATTCAACGAAATCAAAAAAGACTATTTTTTTTGAATCACCATAATATGCAGTAGCATCATATTTCCCTTCAATTTTGAAATTAATTCCTGCTTTTGCCAAAAAACTTATTGAAAATTCATTATTAGAATCGATATTTCCGAAATAGAATCCAGTTGGTATTCCAAATGGATCATGAATTCCTATTAGAACTGAAGGAGTGTCTATTGAAGAAACTGAACCAGAAATGAAAATTACATCATTATCAGCATAAACCGAATTCTCCGAGTCAAAAGTAATTACTTCAGAATTGGGTTCGCCAACAAAATTCTCACCAAATACCAATGGAATTGAAATGCCAAGTAACACAATTGGTAGAACTAAGATGAATTTCGTGCCCATTAAACGATTGATTTTGTATTTTGTATTTAATAATCACGTAGAAATGATACTTTTGAAAAAGGAGGAGCGGTGAAAATTATTTCTTTTTGGATACTTGCATGTAAAGATCAACAGTTCCACTTCCAATTGGAATTTGACTTCCGACAATAACATTTTCGGTTACTCCCTTAAGCTGTTCCACTCCCCCCATTAGAGCAGCACGAGCAATTGTTGGAACCGTTATTTCAAAGGCAGCTCTTGCCAATACACTTTCTTTTGATCCTGCAATACCATGTCGTCCAATTTGTTGCATATAGCCTTTAGAACACATCAAATCTGCAACCAACATTAAGTATCTGATATCAACTTCAAGACCTTGGTCTCCTAGTGTATTGTGTAATTCATCAATCAGAGCACTTCTAGCTGCTTCGATACCCAAAGTACCTGCAATTTCAAAAACATTGTTAGTTCTAACGTCATTTTTCTCGATTCCTTTAACTCCCAATACTTTGGCTATATTAGAACCAGTTGTTTGAATAACCCACTCGTTATCTTTTTGTGCCAAAGTAATTCGTTCGATATCTGGAACGCCTTTTACCGTTGTATTCAGTACTTTGTTTCTAATTGAAATAACAGTAGGAGCGTCAGATTCTTCGACTAGTGTAAGAGTTATAGAATCCCCTTGTAATTCTGTCTTAAATTTTTTGTTTGACTGTAATACCTCATCAATTTCTTCAGCAGATATGCCACGTTCACGTAATCGGGTTGAATTAAAGTGTAGTTTGATTTCAGTAGAATAGTTTGTTTCTGTGTCAGAAATCACTGAACTGACTTTAGTTTGTAAAATATTACGTGCAACCTCAATTGCTTTTTCACGAGATGTTTTTGTCTCTGCATTTAAGAAAATATCCATTGTTGGCGTGACAGGTTTTTTACGAGCATCAACCAATTCTATCAGTCTTGGAAGGCCAAGAGTAACGTTTCTTTCTGCAATTCCTGCAAAGTGGAATGTTCTAAGAGTCATTTGAGTACCAGGTTCACCAATAGATTGTGCAGTAACAATTCCAACAGCTTGGCCGGGTTCAACTTGAGCATTGTTATAAAGATCTAATCCTTTTTTGCAGACTGTTTCTACTCCATCCTTACTTAATTTTGCTTCAAGTAATGCTTCGGTTACAATGTTTCCAAGTCTTAGATTAAAAGTGCGTGTGTATTTTTTGGCTAGATCTGCTATCTCTTCCTTTGTTGCTTTTTTTCCAGAATCAATAATTATTTGGGATTCAATCAGTCGATTGACGTTAAAAGCTTCCCCATGATCACTTTTTGCAACATCGATTCCATCTTCACCATAAAGAAATTGTACAATATGGCCGTGAGGGTCTCTTACTGTTCCATCATACTCTAATCTAATGTGTTCTAATGCGTTGATGAGTCTTCGTTGCATGTAACCACTTTGTTGGGTTCTAACTGCAGTATCAACAAGACCTTCTCTACCCCCCATTGCATGAAAGAAAAATTCTAATGCAGAAAGACCGTCTCTATAGTTTGATTTGACAAATCCATGAGCATCTGGATTGTCATCATGTTCTTTAAAATGGGGTAATGCACGATTGTTATAACCAGTGAGCAGTCGTTTTCCTCTTCTAGATTGTTGTCCTAGGGCTCCAGTCATCTGACCAATGTTTAATGAAGAACCTCTTGCTCCTGTTGTTGCCATAATTCTTCCCGCATTTGTTTCATCAAAGGATTGGTCTGCAGTACTGCCAGCTGTATCTCTTGCTTTTGATAGTTCATTCACTATGTAGGCCTCTAAAGCTTCATCAGAAGAAAGTCCTCGTGTTAACTTTAATGTGCCTTTTTTTGCTTGAGAGATGAAATCATAAACCGTTCCATAGCTTTGTTGTATATTGTCTAGAATGGTTTGTCTGACTTGATCTGATAATTCAAGATCGCTATAACCATAGCTAAATCCATAATGAGTAATGAATTGTTTTATGATTATCAAAATAGAATTCAAGAAGTTTTTTGCTTGTTCATTTCCATAATCCTTTGCAATCCTATGCAGTACGCTTTCTGGTTCTTCTGCCCCAATTGATGATTTGTCTATAATGCCGCTAAGTAGTTCACCATTTTTTATTACAACATCTTTGGCATTACCTTTAGTTCCCTTGGACCATTTTGAAGTCATCACATAGTTGAAATCTTTAGGTAGGAAAAGGGAAAACAGCTGCTTTCCACTAAACAGAGGTCCTTCTTTTCCTTTGAAGGCGGGTTCAGGTAATGGTCCATCATATCCTCCTAGCATTGCAAAGTTTGAAAATTCTTGAATAGTAAGTTTTGTATCATCTTTTGTAAGGAGAAAAGCTCCTGTAATGAAGTCCCTTAGTGCACCAATGATTGGTCCTCCATATCTTGGAGAAATGATCTGATCTTGTACCCTCATAAGTAAGATAGCCTCTGCTCTAGCTTCTTCGCTTTGAGGAACGTGCAGATTCATCTCATCACCATCAAAGTCGGCATTATATGGTGGACATACGGATGGATGTAGTCTGAATGTTTTTCCTGGCAATACCTTAACGTAGTGGGCCATGATTGACATTTGGTGAAGTGATGGTTGTCGGTTGAACATTACTACATCGCCATCAGAGAGATGTCTTTCGATAAGATATCCAATTTCAAGGCTATCAGCAATGGTGGAACGATCCTCAACAAAATCTAGTCTAATTTTTACGCCGTCTGGTCTTACGATGTAATTAACTCCTGGAAATTTGCTTGGTCCATTGATAACAAGTTTTTTCATTCTTTCAATATTCCATTCAGTAACAATTTCAGGTATTGTAAGTTTCATTGCAATAGATTTTGGAACTCCAACTTCTGAAAGATCAAGATTGGGATCAGGAGAGATTACTGTTCTACTTGAAAAATCAACTCTTTTACCAGAAAGTGAACCACGAAACCTTCCTTCTTTTCCTTTTAGTCTTTGTGTTAATGTTTTGAGTGGTCTTCCTGAACGATGATGAGCTTGCGGTATTCCTGAAACTTCATTATCAAAGTATGTTGTAGCATGATATTGTAACAAGTCAACCAAGTCTTGGACAATTAATGGTGGAGTTCCAGCCTCTTTACTTTCTTTGAGGCGCTGATTAACTCTGATTATATCTACCATTTTGTGAGTTAGGTCATCTTCAGATCTGATTCCAGTTTCCAAAATAATTGAAGGCCTTACTGTAACTGGTGGAACAGGTAATGCTTGTAAAATAAACCATTCAGGTCTAGCAGTATTGTAATCATACCCAAATAAAACTAAATCCTCATCAAGAATTTGTGAAAATCGTTCACGTATTGTAATTGGAAGTAATCTATGTTCACCAATTTCTGTTTTCTCAATAAAGATAGTGGGTTTGGTGAAAATCAGTTCATATTGAGTTTTTCCACAATGTGGACATTCCTTGGCTTTCTTTGCTTTTTCTAAAATTTGTTCTGGAATTCGTTTTTGTGAAAGAATAGAATAAGCAGCCTCTTTTTTTCTTATTTTAGAAAATTCATCTAGTTCTTCTTGTGACATCTTAATTCTAGAACAAGAACGGCATGTGGATAGTAATAATTTGTAAATATTGTCAATAAATGCAATATGTAATACTGGTTCTGCCAGTTCTATATGGCCAAAATGTCCTGGACATCTTGCTGCGGTGTTTCCACATGTAAGGCATTTTTGTCCAGGTTCCAATGTTCCTAGTCGCCCATCCATGAGTCCTCCTTGAACAGCCATCCCATCTTCATCATATGTCTCGGGGGCAGTAATTTCAGCAACTGAATATTTTCTAACTTCAGTTGGAGACCAA